>DKEX01000019.1:0-288 GCA_002452295.1 Firmicutes bacterium UBA6811
TCCCCGCCGAGTCGTATCCCCGGTACTCCAGCTTTCTGAGGCTGTCGAGGAGGATAGGCGTTGCCTGGCGCGGGCCGACATATCCGACTATTCCACACATGGTCCTGCCCCTTTCAGACAGAGGATGGCGTAAGACAAAGGTCCCGGCACCGCGCGGGTGACCGGAACGGAGCGGAGCGGTCCAAAAAGCACACTCGACATTCGATCCCGAACTTAACCCAGCACCTGGCTTATCACCCTGGCCACGTCCTCGACGACCTCCTCCACGCCCGCCCGGTCAGGGCCCTC
>DKEX01000019.1:304-533 GCA_002452295.1 Firmicutes bacterium UBA6811
CCGTCGGCGCCCAGGCGCTCCGCGGCCCTGGCCACGGCATCGTCGATAGCCCGGTTGCCGGAAAGGCCGGCTTTGTCGCGGACCCTCACGTTCATAAGGACCTGGGGAAATGTCTGCATCCAGGACGCCAACTCCGAGAGGGGCTTCCCAGTCTTCCGGACCACGGAGAGGAGCGCAAGCGCCGTGATCGCCCCGTCCCCCGTGGTGCTGCGGTCGAGGAAGATGATGT
>DKEX01000019.1:554-2548 GCA_002452295.1 Firmicutes bacterium UBA6811
CGGTCGCCCGCCTTCGTAAGCACCACCGACCCCCCCTCGCGCTCGAAGGCCTTCACAAGCCCCAGGTTGCTGTAGATCGTGGCCACGATGGAGTTGTGCGGTAGCTTCTCCTTGCGCAGGAGATGGAGCCCGCATATGGCCATGATGTGGTNNTCTCATCGACGGCGATGAGCCTGTCGGCGTCGCCGTCGTGGGCAAGGCCGATGTCAGCTCCCGCTTCCAGCACGGCCCGGGACACGGTCTCAGGATGAGTCGAGCCGCACTTCACATTGATGTTCGCGCCGTCGGGCTCGTCGCTTGTGGCCACGACGTCGGCCCCGAGTTCCCTCAGGAGCCTCGGGGTGCAGGCGAACGCCGCGCCGTTTGCACAGTCCACGACGATTCTGAGGCCTTCCAGGGTAACGTCGGACGTCCCCTTCACGAACTCCACGTATCTATCCTGCGCGTCGGCGACATCGATGGACTTGCCTACGGCGCACCCAATCGGCCGGGGAAGACCATCGCTCGTATCGAGTCGCACGTTGCCGGCGCCATCGAGGACGTGCTGCTCGATCTCATCCTCCTCGCCGTCGCACAGCTTGAAGCCATCATGAGAGAAGAACTTGATGCCGTTGTACTCGACAGGGTTGTGGGAGGCNNGAGATGACGACCCCGGCATCGGCGCCCAGGTTGCGAGTGAGATATGCCACGCCGGGCGTGGGCACGACCCCCACCCGGAGGACGCGCGCCCCTGCGGACATCATGCCCGCAGCCATGGCCGCCTCGAGCATGTCGCCCGAGACCCTGGTATCGCGTCCAATGACGATCGTGGGGGCGCCGGACCCTGCGCCCCGCCTTCCTGCGACCACCGCAGCGCCGGCCCGCCCCAACCTGAACGCGAGCTCAGGGGAAAGCGCGCCGTTGGCGATCTCCCGGACGCCATCTGTGCCGAACAGTCTTCCCATCTCTTCTGTCCTCCCGGCTCATGGTTGATAGAGACTCTCGATCTTCCGGAGGAGCGGCTGCGCCGGCGCCGACCCAGGTGCTGGCGCGACGCCGGGTGCAGGCACAAGACCGGGCGACGGCGCATGCGCGGGCGCGGTTGTGCGCCCGGAATCCTGCCCGCCGGGACCGGCGCCCGCACCGCCTGGCGCTGCCGGGGCCTGCTGAGCTCGAGCCTGAACCGGCACGGTGACCCGGACCGATGCCGGGTAGGCGCTCACACCCTCGACCGGGCCTCCNNCTGCCGTCGGCGGGGACTATCGCAACGTCCCTTGAGACCTCGGCCGCAACACCGGAGATGTCAACCTGCGCGAGGGCGCTCCTCACGGCCTCCACCCTGCTCCTGGGCCCCGCCACCGTGACAGACCTCGGCCTGGAGGCCGGCTGAAGGGGAACGTAACCATCGCTCGGGAAACCCACGAGCGCCACGGCGACAGGCATGTCCCGCCCAATGACAGCCTCAACGGTCACACTCGTGCTTGCAGGCACGATCTCCGCGACCTGGACGCCCTCAGGCGCGGACGCCTGCACCCTCACGCCGTGCTCGCCCTCCCCGCGTCCCGCGACCGAGACAAAGGCCTTTACCTTGGACCCATCAAGGGGATCCACCACCTGCCTCGGCCCGCGGACGCGGACCTCCACGTCTTTGGGCTTGGCTGTGACTATGAGGTCTGAAGCCACCCCGCGAACCTCGAGGCCCACAGTGATGATCTTCTCCACCGTGTCCCCTTGAGTGCGCCTGATATCCGCCCCCGCCACGAACCATACCACGATCGCCAGAAACAGCGCCGCTATCCGCAGGTGCAGGTCGCGTGCGACCCGAAACCTCATGTCGCATGCCCCCTCAGCCACCCCGGGATGCCCTGCCGGGTGCGACCCGGCTCCAGCAACTCGGTGAGTTTGTCCCTCAGGGCGCCTTCATCGAGGTAGCGCGTGAGTTTGCCGTTGAACGCCAGGGAGATGACCCCGGTCTCCTCCGAGACGACTATGACGGCCGCATCGGACTGCTCGGA
>DKEX01000028.1:0-13741 GCA_002452295.1 Firmicutes bacterium UBA6811
TCTCCACCTCCTTTGCGAGATCGACAGAAAACGAGTCCACACGAAGCGACGGAAGAGAGATGGCCACACCCGACCCCGCGTATCGCTGCAGCAGGTCGGAGATGAGGTGCCTGATGCGTGAGTAGTCGGCGCTGGAGAGCGACATCAGGGATATCTCCTCGTAGCCTGTGCTCCTCACGAGGCGCTCCGCCAGTTCGCAGAGGTCATCGGGCTTTCTCTCCCTCACTGGCCGATACACCATGCCCGCCTGGCAGAACCTGCACCCGTGGGTGCATCCGCGGAACACTTCGAGCATGATCCTGTCGTGGATGACCTCCGCGAACGGCACCACGAACCTGTCAGGAAACGGCACCGCCCCGAGGTCCTTCACGACTCGCTTCTCCACCGGGTAGGCGGCGGACGGGCTGATAGGCGAGATGCTCGCGATCTTCCCATCCTCGCGGTACTCCACATCATAGAGGGACGGAACGTACACGCCGGGAACTCCGGCCACCGCCTCGAGGAGCCCCCGCCTCGAGAGGCCTTCGCGCCTTGCCTGCTTGTACGCGTCAACGATCTCCCCGATGGCCTCCTCGCCCTCGCCTAGGAGGATGGCGTCGAAGAACGGCGCCACCGGCTCGGGGTTGTACGCGCACGGCCCCCCCGCTATCACAAGGGGGTCGCGTTCCCCTCTCGCTTCGGAGCGCGCAGGGATGCCCGCGAGATCCAGCATCGCCAGAACGTTCGTGTAGGACAGCTCGTACTGGAGGCTGAAGCCGAGGATATCGAAGTCCCTGGCAGCGAGGCGCGACTCGAGAGAGTATAGCGGCACACCCTTCTCTTTCATCGCGGCGTGCATGTCCACCCACGGCATGAACGCGCGCTCGCACGCGACGTCGTCGCGCTGGTTGAGTATATAGTACAGGATCTTGAGCCCGAGGTGGGACATCCCCACCTCGTATGTGTCGGGAAAAGCCAGGAGGACCCTGACATCTATCTCATCGAGGCGCTTACGCACGGCGTTCCATTCGCCGTCCACGTAGCGAGCCGGCCGCTCCACGCTCTCCAGGATCTCCTCCAGCAGCCGCAAGTCTATCTGCATGTACCGTCCCACCAAGTCCTGGTCGTCACATCAGCCATAGTATTCACATGTGGCAACCCCCGAAACCACCTGGGGCATCACCCATCCGACCATCATTCTATCAAATTACAGTCACGCGCGCCATGACAACATGTGGTGGTTTCGCGAAGTTTCACGACAGCGAGGTGCGGGCCGGCGCACGAGGGCCGTACCGCGTCATCGCCTCCAGGACGTCCATCTCCGTTGCAAGCCCGCGTATCCCAAGCTCCGCATCGAAAATCGCCACCACGTTGAGCCTTCCGGGGGCGAACCTTCGTGCGACGTCCGCCAGCGGTGCGGTCTCGTGGGCCGCCAGGAGGTGCACAACCATGGTGCCGCTGGCAAGGAACTGCCGTTTCTTTCTGAGGGTGTCCCTCATCCTGGCCCATGATACCGCGCGGGCCTCCCGGGACGCCGCGAACACGAGGAAGGCGCCGAGGACGGGGACCAGCACGTTGCATCGCCCGAGATAGGCGAGCAGGCCGCCCGCCGCCAGCACCCCGAGGCCAACGAGCCGACCGATGGAGGCGGCAAGCCCGGTGGCCCGGACAGGCCCCATGCGAGACGCGAGGGCCGCCCGGAAGATGCGCCCCCCGTCGAGAGGGATGCCGGGGAGAAGGTTGAAGAGGCCAATGGCGAGGTTCGTCTCGACGAGAAAACGGGCGAGGCCCGGTGCGATGTGCCCGCCACGATGCAGCGTCGCCGCGAGGAAGGCGAAGGCAAAGTTGTGGATGGGGCCCGACGCCGCAATGAGCGCCTCCTTGGCCGGGCTTACGGCGAGGGGCTCGGAGAACGACGCGACGCCCCCGAAAGGAAGGATCTCAACGCGCTCCGCGCGAACGCCGACGCACGCCGCCACCGCGACATGGGCAAGCTCGTGCAGTAGGACGACCCAGAATACCAGGAGGGTTTCCAGGAGAAGGCCGACCGACGCGTAGGCAAGGAGAAGGAGCAGGAAAAAGGGGCTTACCGCGAACTCTATTCCGTAGACGCGGACGACCCTCACAACCTGTCACGCCTGCCCCCCTCGAGATAGGCGAAGGGGTCCTGCGGCTTCCCGTTCACCGCGACCTCGAAGTGGAGGTGCGGGCCAGTGGAGAGGCCGGTGCTGCCCACCTCCGCGATCTTCTGGCCTGCGCGCACGTTGTCCCCGGCCTTCACAAGCACCTTCGAGCAGTGTGCGTAGAGCGTGGTGATGCTCCGGCCATGGTCGAGCTCCACGATCTTACCGTAAGTGCCACAGGGCCCGGCCCTCAGCACCCGCGCTGCGGCCACCGCGCGTACCGGGGTGCCCCTGGGCGCAGCGATATCTATCCCCTGGTGGAAGAGGCGCCTCTTGTAGATCGGGTGGACCCTGTACCCGAACCCGTAGGTGACCTGGCCGCCTACCGGCACCGCCAGCCTCAACTGGTCGCGCCCGCGGGCCGGGGATCCGGACGGCGCAGCCCCTGCAGAGGCCTTGGGCTGGCTCTCCCGGGCGGCGCTGGCGGAGGCGCTATCCCTCGACGGCGTCGCCGGCGCCGCCGTCGCGACGCTTCGGGACTGCGGCGCCGCTACCGGTGGTGAGGGCAGAGTCGTCTTTGCGGCCTCGCGAGCCGTCGATGACACTACGGCGCCGTCCTCGGGGACGTGCGCAAGCGACAGGGCTGGCGGTTCCAGGATGTCCACGGCCCCGGGATCGCCCTCAGGGCCTCCTCCGGGGGGGGCCTCGTTGCCGCGATCATCTCCGTTCTCGCTCTTTGGGGCCCCTCCAGGTCCCCTGGACCACGGGTTCCAGGTCAGGAGGCCGCGGGCGACGTCCCTCGCCACCTTGCTCACTTCCGCAAGGTCGGTGCTTTGCGTCAGAACCGCCTCGAGATACGGCCCGAGCGTGGTCGCGAGCGCGAGGTTGCTCCTGGTAACGGCGAAGACCAGAGCGAAGATCACGAGCGAAATCAGGGCGTTACGGGCCAGCCTGGCCGGCATCGCGCTCCTCCCCTCATGGAAAAGCCTTGCGCCGTCACGTTAAGAGTATATTGTGACCCGCCGCCCCCTATGCAGTTGTGATGGTTAGAAGAGTATCTTCTGCCGCCTCATGTAGATGTCGAGGACGAACCCGATGGCGATGAGGTTCGCCATGAGAGAGCTGCCGCCGTAGCTGAGGAACGGCAGCGGAATGCCGGTCACGGGCATTAGGCTCATGGTCATGCCCACGTTGACGAAGAGGTGAAACAAGAGCATCGCACCGACGCCCGTTGCCACCAAGCGCCCGAAAGCATCCTTGGCGCAGGCCGCCGCGTGCACACAACGCCAGAGGATGAAGCCATACAGCGCGAGCACCACCACCGCTCCGATGAAGCCGATCTCCTCTCCGATGACGGAGAAGATAAAGTCGGTGTGATGGGCGGGCAGAAAGTTCAGTTGCGCCTGGGTCCCGTGGAAAAGCCCCTTGCCGAAGAACCTGCCCGACCCGATCGCGATCGTGGACTGGATGACGTTATAGCCGGTGCCGGTGGGATCGGCGTACGGGTTCAGAAAAGCCAGCAGGCGCGCACGCTGGTAGTCCTTGAGGAGGACGAAGAACACCACGGGCGAGGCCAGCACCCCGGCGCCGACCACCGCGAGGAGGTCCCTCCCCCTCGCTCCCGCCACGTACACCATGGCAAGCGTTATCCCGCAGAACACGAGGGCCGTGCCGAGGTCGTTCTGGAGCAGCACAAGGCCGGCTGGCACGGCCGCATGCGCAAACGCCAGCGCAAGACCCCGATGCGTGGCTATGTCCCCGGCCTCGGCAAGGTGGTGGGCAAGCGTCAGGATCAGCACGACCTTGGCAAGTTCAGACGGCTGAAGGGCCATGGACCCCAGCCGAAACCAGCTCTGGGCCCCCGAGATCCTGTGCCCTGCCACCAGCACCAGCGCCAGGAGGGCCAGGTTACCGATGTAGAGGGCCCTCGGTGCCCTCGCCACGAGCCGATAGTCCATGGTTAGGATGGCAACGCAGGCGAGCGCTCCAAGGACGAAAGCAGTCACCTGCCTCTTGACGAAGTAGAAGGGGTCCTGCGGGGACCCGGGGCCGATACCACCGCGCGTCGCGCTGAACACGATGGTGAACCCGATGAGGCAAAGGGCGAGCACCGCGAATACCAGGGAGTGGTCGAGGTTTCTCAAAAGACGCCTGTCAGGGATCACAGCCTGTCACCATCTCCTCGCCGGGGGCCGGCGCACCGCCCGCGCGGGCGGCCACCGGCCGCGCGACCTCAGCGGGCCTCTTACTTTCTACGCCTGGTGTGGCTGGCCGCCTCACCGCCCCGTCTCATTCCGATCACAGGCACGCTTGCCACAAGCGCAATCCTCCTGTCGGACGAGTCAAACCGCACCTTCATGCCTGTCTCGTCGATATCCACGTACTTTGAAACGGCCCTTGCGAGATCCACCCGCAGCCCTTCGAACGCCTGAGGGGAGATATCGACGCGATCGCACGCCAGCACCAGCTTAAGCCGCTCTTTCGCAAGGCTCTTGCTTCCCGGCCCGCCCAGCCTCGATTTGCCGCCCAGGATTCGTGACACAAAGTCGAACACGGCGCGTCCCCTCCCGGCGTTACCTTCCTGCTCCGATGAACCTCCTGAGCCTCGACCAGATGCTTGCGGCCTCCAGCGGCATGAACGGCACGTCCTCCCCCGCGATCCGCGCGGCTATGCGCCTGAACGCCTCTCCAGCCCGCGACGCCCCGTCGAGCACCACGGGCTCACCCCTGTTGGTGGAGGTGATCACCGATTCGTCATCGGGAACGACGCCCAGGAGATCAATGGCGAGGATGTCTATGACGTCGCCTGTGTCCAGCATGTCTCCGCGCTTCACCATCTCGGGCCTCAGCCTGTTGATAACGAGCCTGGGCCCGCCCATACCCTCCGCCTCGAGAAGTCCCACGATACGGTCGGCATCGCGCACCGCGGACACCTCCGGCGTCGTGACGATGACCGCCTCATCAGCACCCGCGATGGCGTTCTTGAACCCCCGCTCTATGCCGGCCGGGCAGTCTATGACCACGTACTCGAACTCATGGGCAAGGTTCCCGGTGAGCTGTTTCATCTGGTCAGGTTGCACGGCCTCCTTGTCCTTGGACTGGGCCGCAGGCAGCAGGAATAGTGTCTGCAGGCGCTTGTCCCTGATGAGCGCCTGGCGAAGCCGGCACTTGCCCTCGATCACGTGGACGATGTCATAGACGATCCTGTTCTCCAGGCCGAGCACAATGTCGAGATTGCGTAGGCCGATGTCAGCATCGACGAGGGCCACCTTCTTGCCGCGAGACGCAAGACCGCACCCGATGTTCGCAACGGCGGTGGTCTTGCCCACGCCCCCTTTGCCTGAGGTGACCACTATCACCCTTCCTTCCATGCAGGCTCCTCCTCCAGCTCGGCCTTTCTTGCAGAGTAGGCCTCGATGACTATCTTGTCGTCCTTTATCCTCGCCATCTCCGGGCTGCGCGGCACCCTGCTCTCGCCGTCCGGAGGCCTTGCGATGGCGTCTGCTATCCGCAGTTGCGTCGGCATGAATCTCAGGGCGACCACCACGGCACTCCTGTTGTCGGGCGTGCCTGCATGGGCCACCCCGCGCAGGGCGCCCACCACCACGATGTCCCCTCCCGCCACCAGCTCGGCCCCGGGGTTCACGTCGCCAAGCACCACGACGTTTCCGGCGAAAGCGGCGCGCTGGCCCGACCGGAGGGTCCTCCTGACGAGGAGGGTCTCGCCGTGCACGTTCATGGTGGCGACCGACCCGCTTGCCGGCGCCGGGCCGGGGGCCTGTTGTTGATGCTGCCGTCCCATCGCCTGGCGCGTGGGCTCATGCCCTGCGGGCGCCTCCGCTGCTGTTGCAAGGCCGATTCCGCCGGCAACCTTCGAGACCGATATGCCAGATGACTCCACTATACCCACGAGCTCGCGCACGTCACCCTCAGAGAGGGCAAGCTCGCCGATGTCAAGCACCGCGCGGGTAGCCCCGGCGAAGAAGCCCGAGGTTCTCTCCAGTTTGCTTGCGAGTTTCCCCTTGAGCCTTGCGAAATCATCGTCGTGCGGCAGGATGATGCACAGGCCCTGCTTCGTCCCCTTGAATATGACATCCTCCGTTTTCATGGGCCTACAGGCTCGCCTCCTCGAGGACCCCATCCGTGTGGTGCTAACATACTTTCACCAGAGGAAAGCCCAATTCCTGCCCGCCACGACTGAAATCCTGCGCGCCATGAACAACCGGAGCCCGTCCGCCCAGACAGAGGCTCACGGCACCTGCTGCGACGGGGAAGCCGGTTCCACCTGCTGGGTTGCGGCAGGGGCGAGTGGGCCGGCTCCGCCACCAGTGGGCGGTTCCTGCGGACCGCCGGCGGCCTCCGGCGTCTGCCCCGCCTCGTTCGGCCCGGCCGGCGGCTTCTCGTCGATGCCGAAGTATGCCTCCATCACTTTCCTCGCGACCGGCGCCGCTGCCAGCGACCCGCCGGTGCCGTGCTCCACCAGCACGACAACGACGATCTCCGGGTGATCGAGGGGCGCGAACCCCGCGAACCACCCGTGGCTGTCACCTGTAGGGGTCTGGGCCGTTCCGGTCTTGCCTCCGGCTGGTACCGGGAACCCCTTGAAGGCCGCGGCGCCCGTGCCTTCGGAGACCACCTTCGCGAGCCCTTGCTTGAGGATGTCCAGGGATTCCGCAGATACGTTAACGTTGCCAACCCCCCTGGGCGGGAACTCGCGGATGACCTTGCCGTCAGGCGACAGCACCGCCCGCGCCACCATCGGCTCATGCATGGCGCCCCCGGCCGCGATTGTGGCGTACACGTTGGCGACCTGAATCGGCGTCACCAGAAGCGCACCCTGCCCGATCGCCACGTCGAGCGTCTCCGTGGGGTACCACCTCTGGTCGTAGCCCTTGAAGTTCAACCGTTTCCACGTGCGGTCAGGCACAAGACCCGACGCATCCGGCGGAAAGAGGGCTATTCCGGTGGGGCGCCCGAGCCCGAACACTCTGGCGTACATCGCCAGGTTGTCGATGCCGACCCGGCGCCCAAGCTCGTAGAAGACGATGTTGCACGAGTTTGCGATCCCCTGGACAAGGTCCTGTTTGCCGTGGCTCCTGCCGCGCTCGGCGATCCAGCACACCTTTCCCGACTCGGGGTCGCGCCCGGTGCAGACGAACCGGTCGTCGATGGTGACCTTGTGGCGCTCGAGCGCGGCGAGCGTGGTGATGACCTTGAAGGCCGACCCAGGCGGGTATGTATGGCTTGTCACGCGGTTCGGCTGGGGGCTCGGGGACGATGAAAGGAACTTGAGATCCTCGGGCGAGAGCTCGCCGACAAACATGTTGGGATCGTATGCGGGCTTGCTGGTCATGGCCAGTATCTCGCCGGTCCTGGGGTCCATGGCGACCACCGCCCCGGCCTTCGCGTTCTTCGTTTTCGGCGACTTCGAGAGCGCGTCGAGCTGCTCGGCAAGGGCACGCTCGGCTGCCGCCTGGACCTTCTGGTCGATGGTGAGGACCACGTCGTCGCCAGGCACCGGCGGGAGGCTGCCAAGGACCTTGATGGGCTGAGACAGGCTGTTGACCTCCACCTGCTCACCGCCGTCCTCTCCGCGCAGGTACTCCTCGAAGGTCCTCTCCACCCCGACCTTGCCTATGAGATCCCCCGGCCGGTACCCTTTGTCCCTGTACACCTTGAGCTCGGTCGCATCGATCTCCCTTATGTAGCCCAGGAGATGGCTGGCGAACTCGCCGTACACGTAGTTGCGCACAGGCATCTCCCCGACGACCACTCCAGGCAGGTCTGTGCGCTGCTCTCCGATGGTCGTCACCACTCGGGGGTCCACGTCGGTCTTGAGCCTGGCGGGGTCAAAGGGTCGCCTGGGGGCGCCCAGCTTCTCCCTGATGCTCTCCGGCGACATGCCGAGGATCGGCGCAAGACGTGCGATTGTCGCCTCCATATCCGGCACGTCCTGAGGCACGATGGACACCGAGAACGCCATCCTGCTGGTCACAAGGGGAACGCCGCTCCGGTCGAGTATCTTCCCCCTGGGTGCGGGGACCGGGATCACGCGTACCCTGTTGCCCACAGACAGAGCCTCGTACACGTCCCCACGCATGATCTGCAGGTACCAGAGGCGCGATGTGAGCACAACTAGCACCGCGAGTATCACGAGACCGAGGTGTTTCAGCCTGTTCTCTACCGGGGAATCGCGCACGGTCTCTCCCCTCCGTCGCTCGCGCCCTTCTCAGGCAGAACGTTGCACCTACAGAGCCTGCCGGCGCTCGGCCATGCGTCTTGCGTAGAGGTCGAGCCGGGTTACCACCCCAAGCAGTATGGGCGCGAGTGCTGCCGAGTACAGGGCCTGACCGAAAACCGCGCGAAGTGTGGCGATGGACAGCGGCAAATGCGCCCCGAACGAGGACAGCAGGAAGATGTGAAGCGATCCTCCGATCACAGTGCCGAGAAAGGCAAGGGCAACCGGCACCACCACACGGTCCTGGAAGACCCTGGCGTAGGAGACCCCCGCCGCGATCCCGACGATCGCCCGCGTCAGCATGAAAAGCCCGAGGAACTGCCCGGAGCATGCGTCCTCGACGAACCCCGTGACAACGCCCACAATGGCCGCGTCTCTCCAACCGTAGAGCATGCCGACGAGCACCACCAGGATCACCACCAGGTCGGGCTTCACACCCTGGATGACCACGTACGGGGCCACTGACGTTTCAAGGACCACGAGAAGGGCGCCCGTGGCGAGGAGAAGGAGGTACCTCATTGCTGCTGCGCCTCCCCCTGTATGATCAGGACCTCTTCCAGCCGCGCAAAGTCAACGACAGGCTTGAGGTATGCGGCCCGGCCGACGCCGTACTTCCCCGGCATCACCTCCGCGACCTCCCCGATGACGAGGCCCTTCGGGTAGACGCCTCCCAGGCCCGACGACAGGACCCTGTCCCCCACCTGCAGGTCGGAGTCGGGGGTTAGCGACTTCACAAGGCACAGCCCCGGCCTCCCCGGGTCCCCCTCCACCAGGACCAGGGTTCTCGTGCGTTGGACCATTCCCCCCACGGCGCTCCGGGGGTCGAGGATGAGCAGCACCGTCGCTGTGCGCGATGTGGCCGATAGCACCCTGCCCACCACGCCTTCCATGGTCACCACTGCCATGTTCCTCCTGACGCCATGGCGCGTGCCCTTGTCGATCGTGACAGTGCCGAGCCAGTTCCCCGGGTCGCGGGCTATGATCTCCGCCGCCGTGGCCGGGTATTCAGACCCGGCCTGAAAGTCCAGGAGTCGCCTGAGACGCGCATTTTCGAGCCTGTACTCCTCAAGCCGTGCGTTCTCCGCCATGAGGCGTGATATCTCCAGGTACAGCCGGTCGTTCTCGCGAACGAGATGGCGCAGGTTCAAGGCGGTGTGCGCGGCACCGCTTATCCTGCTCGCCACCCGGAATAGTACCCCCTCCACGGGCGCAAGGGCCTCGCGGACGGCGCACTCTACCGGCGACAGCGTCTCCCTCTCCGCTGACGTCACGAAGAGAAGCGCTATCAACAGCAACAATATCGCGGCCATTACAAGGCCATAGCGCTTGCGGCCAGGGTCCTCGTGCACAGGTGGGTCACCCCTGCGGGTCGTGGTCAGCTTCTTCGTCCGACACGTGACGAGCTTGCAAGCATCCGGCGGTACCGGTCGATCTCTTCGAGCGCCTTGCCCGCGCCCCGGACAACACACGTGAGGGGCTCGTCAGCGCGATGCACCGGCATACCTGTGGCCTCGGCCAGCACCTGCTCGATGCCCTCGAGTAGCGAGCCCCCGCCTGAAGCCACTATCCCCTTGTCAATGATATCGGCGGACAGCTCGGGCGGGGTCCTCTCCAGCGTCATTTTCACGGCCTCGACGATGGCTCCGATCGGCTCCCGGAGCGCCTCCTCGATCTCGCCCGCCGAGATGCGCACGGTCTTCGGCAGGCCACTCACCATGTCCCGGCCCTTGACCTCCACGGTGGCCCCGGGGTCGCGCGGACACGCCGAGCCGATCTGCTTCTTGACGTCTTCGGCGGTCCTGATGCCGATGATGAGGTTATACACCCTCTTGACATGCTGTACTATCGCCTCGTCCATTTCGTCTCCGGCAACACGTATGGACCTCGAAGATACGATCCCCCCGAGCGACATCACGGCTATCTCGGTGGTGCCGCCGCCGATGTCAACCACCATGTTGCCCGAGGGCTCGAACACCGGGAGGCCTGCTCCGATGGCGGCCGCGAGGGGCTCCTCGATGAGGTATGCCTCGCGGGCGCCGGCCTGTAGCGCGGCGTCAACCACCGCCCGCCGCTCGACTTCGGTCACGCCCGACGGCACTCCGATGACGACCCGCGGGCGGACTATCCCGCGGCCCCTGTGCGCGCGGACTATGAAGTGACGCAGCATCATCTCGGTGACGTCGAAGTCCGCTATGACGCCGTCTTTGAGGGGCCGTACGACGACTATGTTGCCAGGGGTCCTGCCCACCATGCGGTTGGCGGCGGACCCGACCTCGAGGATGGCCCCGGTGTCCTTGCGGATCGCCACCACCGAAGGCTCCTGGATGACTATCCCCTTCCCCCTGACATAGACCAGAGAGTTGGCTGTGCCGAGATCGATGGCGAGGTCCCTGGAAAAGAAGGCGAGGATGGGATCAAGAATCACAGCTCGTATTCTCCCTTCCGGCAGCACAGCCCCGGGGGCCAGGCCGCGGCTCGTGCCACGCGAGCGCCGCCGCGGCGCTCGCCGTCGCAGGTGCCATCAGGCCGAGCTCCTTGAGGCTCGAGTACCTGTTATCCCCCACGATTATGTGATCAAGCACCTCTATCCCGAGGATGAGGCCCGAGCTTGCGAGCCTGCGCGTAATTGCCACGTCATCGCTGCTCGGCGTCGGGTCGCCGCTCGGGTGGTTGTGCACCAAGATGACACAGGCCGAGTTCCGCTTCAGGCACTCCTTGAAGACCTCCCTCGGATGGACGAGGGAGCTATCAAGGCTCCCGACGGACACCGTCACAACATCGATGACCCGGTGCTTCGCGTTGAGCATCATCACCTTGAAGTGCTCCCTGTCGAGATAGCGCATCTCGCCCATGAGAAGGCTCGCCACATCGCGCGGGCCGTTCACCTGGACGAGATCCTCCGGCTCGAGAGTCACCGCCCTCCTGCCGAGCTCCATTGCCGCCTTCAACTGCACGGCCTTGGCTGGCCCGATGCCCCTGTGGCCGGCAAGGTCGCGGGTGGAGGCGGCAGCTATCCCGCGCAGACCGCCGAAAGCTCGTATGACGGCGTTCGCAAGCGAGAGAGCCGTCTGCCCTCGCACACCGGTGCCGAGGATTATCGAGACAAGCTCGGCGGATGAAAGCGCCTCAGGGCCCGCCCGTAGAAGGCGCTCCCTGGGCCGGTCGGTTGCCGGCATCTCCTTCATGGTGAACGACGGATCTCGGCTTCCGGGTTGCGCCTGCAAGCCTCACACCCCCCGAAAGGCTTCGCGCATGAGGTCCACGCCAACTGCATGGGCGAGGTCTGCCAGGCGAGCGACGGGAAGGCCTACCACGTTGAAGTAGCACCCGGAGATCCTCTCCACCAGGAGCGCCCCACGCCCCTGGATGGCATACGAGCCTGCCTTGCCGAGCGGCTCCCCCGTAGCTACATACCCCTCGATGACAGCCGGGACGAGGCTGGCCATGCGAACCCGGGTGATCTCGTGACAGGCGCATTCCCTTCCCGAGCGCGCGTCCGCCACTGCGAGGCCGCTTACCACCTGGTGCCATCGGCCGGACATGTGCTGTAGCATTCTCCTGGCGTCATTGGCATCCGCAGGCTTGCCCAGCACCTTGCCGTCCAGCACGATGACGGTGTCGGCCGCGATGACCACGGCGTCGCGCTCGCGGAGCGCCACATGGCGCGCCTTGGCAAGGGCCACGGCCTCCACGCCGGCTCCGGGCTCACCGCCATCCACCGCATCCTCGGCGGTCCCGCTCGGCACAACGTCGAACGAAAGCCCGATCTGCTTCAGAATGTCAGCCCGGGCAGGCGATGCCGATGCAAGCACGAACCTCAATCTCTCATTCACCTTCCCGGATACCCCGGGGAGAACGTCATCTTTCCGTCGGCCCCGACGACCATTCCGGCAACTCCATCGAGCCTCTCGAGCATCTTCATCCCCTCCACCGGCCCCAACACGAAGATCGCGGTGGACAGCATGTCGGCATCAAGGGAATCTCTGGCGATGACAGTGGCGCTTTCGGCGCGAGTCGCGGGCATGCCGGTCTTCGGGTCAAAGATGTGGTGGTAGCGCCGCCTGCCCTCCATGAAAAACCGCTCGTAGTCCCCGGAGGTCACCACTGCTCTGTCGCGAACTTCGACGACAGGACCGATGGTGTCGGTCGGGCTTGTGCCTCGCGGATCCCTGATGCCGATGTGCCACGGGCTCCCGTCCGGACGGGTGCCCACCGCAACGATGTTCCCGCCAGCATCGATGAGCGCGTGCTCCACCCCGTGCTCCCGCAGGACTGCCGCAGCCCGATCTCCCGCGTACCCCTTGGCGATACCGCCGAGATCGATGGACATGCCCGGGACGGCGAGCCTCGCTGTCTTCGCGACGGGGTCGAGCCCCACCGCGCGGAAGTTCACGAGCGCCGTGGCTTTCGCGAGCGCCCCCTGGTCAGGCACGTGGGGGCTATCGGTTCCGAAGCCCCATGCATCAACCACGGGCCCGATGGTGATGTCGAAGGCGCCCCCGGAGAGCTGCGAGCACTCCTGCGCCTTCTCGAGGAGCATGAAGGTCTCGTCGCTCACCCGGACCGGGTCGGCCCCGGCCGCCTGGTTCACCCGCGAGATGTCGCTGGTCGGAACGAATCTGCTCATCAGGCCCTCGACGCGGCGCATCTCGTCGAAGGCCGCGCCCACGGCGGCCTGCGCACCCGCACCGAACGCCCGGATGCTGACGTAGGTGTTCATCAGGAACTGGCTTTCCACATACTCATCTTGCTGGCTGGTTCGGGCCTCCGCCGCCTTATCACCGCCTTCGCCCGGCACGGCGCGAGTGGCGCTCCACGGCTGCGGAAGCATGCCGGACCTCATGAGGACGTATGCGGCAACAACAAGGGCAGCAAGGAGAAGGATAACGAGGAGGATGAGCCGGCGATGCCCCTTGCCTCTCCTCCTGCGCCCGTACTCCCACTTCAACGCAAATCGCACCCCCCGACCGTTTTCCCGCACACAGTGTATCACTTCTCCTAAACCCTGACAAGCAGCCATTTGGGCTAGCCCTATCGCTGGAGACCAGTGTGACTCGCCGCCCCGTGACCGTACGTCAGGCGCCCGGTCGTCATATGTCGTCGCCGGCTGGTAATCCTAATCGTGGAACGGCCCACGAAAAGGAGCGTGAAAACGGTGGGAAGGAAAAGGAACAACGATCGCCTGAGAACCCTGCGACAGCTTGACCGGCTGAAGTGGGAGACCGCGGAGCAGCTTGGCCTCTCTGACGATATGAAGGACCCCGACGAGCTCAGCGTCAGGGAGGCCGGGAAGGTCGGCGGGCAGATGGTGAAGAAGCTGGTGAAGAAGGGCGAGGAGGCCATAGTGGAGGAGAGCGCCGGGAAGGCGGACAAGAACCTCTAAGTGAGGGTGCGTTAGTTC
>DKEX01000028.1:13855-79221 GCA_002452295.1 Firmicutes bacterium UBA6811
GAGCATTTTTGCACCCTCACTTAGTCTACGTGCCTCCCTCGACCATGAACGCATCGATGGCCGACAGGAGGGCGGCTTGGTCGCGGTCGAGCGTGACCATGTGGCCCGACGCAGGCAACGTGACCAGGCTTTTCGTGCGGGAGCCGAGACGGTCCAGTATGAGGCGGGCGCTTCCGGAGTCCACCGTCTGGTCGTTCGCCCCCTGCACCACGAGAGCAGGGGCCTCCACGGCCCGCAGCTCACGTCGCACGCGGCGCACGAGCTCCAGCAGGTGAGGCACACAGGCGACAGGCGTGCGGTCGTAGCTCCAGAGGTCGCGCCTGAACCTGGGGTCAGGCGCGGACTTCGGAGTG
The DNA here is from genome assembly GCA_002452295.1 of Firmicutes bacterium UBA6811. Lineage (GTDB taxonomy): Bacteria > Bacillota > SHA-98 > UBA4971 > UBA4971 > UBA6256. Next base: position 14,209 of record DKEX01000028.1, read on the forward strand.
AAGCGCACGAAGTGCCTGAGCACCGGCGTGAAGACCGCAGAGCGCTTCCTGAGGCGGATCGGCGCGCACATGGACACGACGCCGTCCACTCGCCTTGTTGCGGCAAGATGGAGGGCGAGAAGCCCGCCCATGGAGAGACCGACAACGTAGACGCGCTGGGCCCTCCCGGCGAGCAGGTCACATCCCTCCTCCGCGCTATGCACCCACTCGCGCCAGCCCGTCCTCTCCATGTCCTCAGGAGTCGTGCCGTGGCCGGCGAGGAGAGGGGCGTGCACCGTGAAGCCCTGGCCGCAGAGGTGTTCCGCCACCGGGGCCATCTCCGCCGGCGACCCGGTGAACCCATGTATGAGAAGGCAACCCGTGGGCCCGCCCGAGATGAAATACGGGTCGGGCCTGCCCCGTTCCACGCGGTCCTTCATGCGGCAACACCACTTGCGCGCCCGGGTGTCGGGCGCGATTTTCAGCTTGCAGCGAGGGAGCCAGCGATGGTTTTCGCGCCCCTCATCACGATGCATTTCGTCGGGCACTTCTCCGCGCACCTGCCGCACGCGTCGCACTTCGCCGGATCGATGACGGCGAGGTTGTTCTCCATGGTGATGGCCTGAGTCGGGCAAACCTTCACGCACAGGCCGCACCCGATGCATCCGACCTTGCAGGTCTTGCGGACCTCGGCGCCCCTGGCGTGCGACCTGCAAAGCACCGTCACGGACTGGGATGCGGGGACGACTTGGACGAGACCCCTGGGGCATGCCGCAACGCATCTTCCGCAGGACGTGCATGCGTCCTGGTCAACCACTGGCAGCCCGTCAGGCCCCATGTACATCGCGTCGAAGGTACACGCGGCGACACAGGATCCGAGGCCGAGGCACCCGTAGACGCACGCCTTCGGGCCTCCTGCCAGGAGATTCGCGGCTTTACAGTCGGCGAGGCCGTCGTATATAAACCTCGACCCGCAGTTATCGGGGCTTCCCTGGCACAGGACCCGCGCCACTTTCCGCTCCCTGGCCGCGCCAGCGTCCACACCCATGATCGCCGCCACCTTCGCCGCCACGGCGAGGCCGCCCACTGGGCACCCATCGACGGGGGCCTTGCCCTCCACTATCGCGGATGCGAGCCCGCTGCACCCGGGGAAGCCACAGCCGCCGCAATTCGCTCCCGGCAGGACCTCGGCGATCCTGTCCTGCCTGGGGTCCTGCTCGGTCGCCAACTTCTTCGCGGCAAACGCCAGCGCAAGCCCGAACACCGCCCCCATCAGCCCGAGGCTGAGCACTGCTTTGAGATAGATCATTCGTCGCTCACCCCTCGCGAAATCCTACATGACGCCAAAGAGATCCTTGAGTCTGAACCCGACGAACCCCAGGAATGCGATGGACATGAGGCCCGCGGTTATGAGGGCCATGGGAAAGCCTCTCAGTGAGTCGGGTATCGGCGAAAGCTCCATCCGCTCCCTGATCGCGGCGAAAAGGACTATCGCCATGGTGAACCCGGACGCGCCGGCGATGCCGTTCACCGCAGCCTCGAGCAGGTTGTACTTCTCGGTTATGTTCAGGATCGACACGCCCAGCACCGCGCAGTTCGTGGTGATGAGCGGCAGGTAGATGCCGAGAGCCCTGTAGAGCACCGGACTCACCTTCTGGACCACCATCTCGACAAGCTGCACAAGGGCAGCGATGACGAGAATGAAGGCGATGGTCTGGAGGTAGCCGAGCCCCAGTGGCACGAGGATGAGCTGCTGCACCACCCAGGTGACCACCGACGCCACACCCATCACGAATATGACGGCCATGCCCATGCCGGTCGCGGTCTCCACCTGCTTCGACACGCCGATAAACGGGCATATCCCGAGGAACCTCGACAGGATGAAGTTGTTGAGGAGCACCCCGCCGAAGAATATCACCAGTATCTCGCCCATGCAGTATCCCTCCCCGTCACAGTCTCCTCCCGAGCTTTATGCATGCGCCTTCCTCTTCTTCCTCGTCAGCGAGTTGAGAAGGCCGATGAGAAGCCCCAGGGTGATGAAGCCCCCGGGGGGCAGTATCACCATGACCGCGGCCAGGCTGCGGTCGAAGATCTTGAACCCTGGAAACCCGAAATCAGGAACGGCGAGCAGAGTTCCCGTGCCGAGTAGCTCCCTTATGGCGCTCAGGCCCGTGAGAGCCAGCGTGAAGCCGAGGCCCATGCCGATGCCGTCGGCGAGCGAGTACATCACCCCGTTCTTCGACGCAAACGCCTCCGCCCTCGCCAGGATGATGCAGTTCACCACGATGAGCGGAATGAATATGCCGAGCACTTCGTGTAGCTTCGGCACGAACGCCGCCATGACGAGGTCCACCATGGTGACGAACGATGCTATGACCACGATGAAGCACGGGATGCGTATCTTCGACGGGATCACGTTCCGCAGCATCGACACGATGACGTTGGACCCGACAAGCACGAACGTCGCCGCTATCCCCATGCCTATGCCGTTGGAGATGGCAAGGCTCACCGCCAACGTCGGGCACATTCCGAGGAGAATCCGAAATGTCGGGTTCTCCTTGACCAGCCCCTTTGTTAGCTGAGATGTGAAGCTCATTCACCAGACCCCCTGTCTCCTTGCGAACTCGAACAGGCGCAGCGCCTGGTCAACCGCGCCCGCCATCGCCCTGGACGAGATGGTGGCCCCGGTGATCGCCTCCACCTGGCCGCCGTCCCTCGTGACCTTCACCGGGGCCCCGGCCCGAAGGCCGAGGAACCTCTCCTGGAACTGCCGGGTGGTGACATTTGCACCAAGCCCCGGGGTCTCCGTGTGCTTCACGACGGTGAGCCCCGTGACAACGCCGTCGCGCGAGACGCCCACCACGGTGTCGATGGGCCCGCCATAGCCCGCCGGAGCGCAGGCGAATGCCGCTCCGACCATTTCCCCGTTGTCATATCCTGCGTACACCCTCTTGACAGTCGGGAACTCGGGCCTCCCGCCATCGGCCACCGCAACCTTCAGCGCCAGCACCCTGTCGGTTTCATCCTTGAATTCCTCAGCCCCGGGAACGACGCTCTCGAGAGCATGCTCGAGTTTCATCGCAGCCTGCGCCGCAATGCGCTCCTCGGTGATGTCGTTCACGAAGGCAAGCGCCCCGGCGGCCACCGCGCATATGGCGAAGAGGATGAAACCCAGCTTCAGAACGTCACGCAACCTTCTTCACCTCCCCGAACTTGCGCGGCACTGTGTACCTGTCAATGAGAGCAGTGGCGGCATTCATTATGAGGATCGCGTAGCACACGCCCTCGGGGTAGCCCCCGTACAGCCTGATGAACACCGTCAGCACGCCGCAGCCTATCCCGAACACGATCTGCCCTTTCGGGGTCACGGGACTCGTCACGTAGTCTGTGGCCATGAAGAACGCTCCGATGAGAAGGCCGCCCGCCAGCACGTGAAAGAGCGGGTCTTGGTGGAAAAGCCCCGCAAGCACGGCCACCGTCCCGATGAAGCTTACTGGGATGCGCAGGCTGATATGCCCTCGCCATAGCAGGTACACGGCCCCCACAAGGATGGCGACGGCTGAGGTCTCCCCTATGGACCCCGCCACGTTGCCGAGGAACAGGTTGAGGTAGGGGGTCTTGATCCCGCCCAGCTTCCAGAGGGCAAGGGGCGTGGCTGAGCTCACCGCGTCGAAAGCGGGTATCCACGGTGCCTGGAAGACGGGCCAGCGCCACCTCGTCATGAACACAGGCCATGAGGCCAGCAGCGCCGCGCGGCCGATGAGGGCGGGGTTGAAGATGTTCTGCCCGAGCCCCCCGAAGATGAACTTCGCGATCGCCATTGCGAATACCGCGCCAGCGGCCCCAATCCATAGTGGAAGATCCGGCGGCACCACGAGGGCGAGCAGGAGGCCCGCCACAACAGCGCTGTAGTCTCCCACGGTCACAGGCTTCCCCATCAGCCGCTCGAGCCCCGCCTCGGTGCCAACGGCCGCCGCCACGCACACAACCATCATGGCGAGCGCTCGCAGCCCGAAGAACCACACCCCGGCCAGGGCCGCGGGCATGAGGGCGAGGACGACGTCGCTCATGATGACCGGCGTTGACACAGCCGCCCGCTGGTGGGGCGATGAAGATACTATGAGTCCGGTTCCATCCATCGATCGATCCCTCCAGAAGAGCACACGTTCTCCGCAGCGCTACTTCGCCTGGGCGCGGCGCCTCTTCGCCATGATCTCGAACTTGGCGAGCCTGACGGACTGCACGAGACGCCGGCGCGACGGGCATATGAAGCTGCAGCAGCCGCACTCGATGCAATCGAGGGCGTTCACACGCTCTGCGTCGTCAAACCTCCCAGCCTCCGCGTAGTTTGCGATCCAGAGCGGCATGAGCCTCATGGAGCACGCCTCAACGCACTTGCCGCACCTCACGCACGGCATCGGCTCGGTGGGCGCGGCCTCGTCCCGGCCAAGGAGCAGCACGCCGGATGTTCCCTTGGTAACGGGGATATCCGTCGTGAACTGCGCCACCCCCATCATCGGCCCGCCGATTATGACTTTCGACGGCGGCGCCGAGTACCCGCCGCACGCCTCGATGAGGTCGGTCACGAGCGTGCCGACCTTCACCAGCAGGTTCTGCGGCTCCCGGATGCACGACCCGGCCACCGTGACCACGCGCTCCACGAGCGGCATGCCCGAGAAGACGGCGTCTTTCACCGCAGCGGCCGTGCCCACGTTGCTCACGACAGCCCCCACATCCACAGGCAGCCCGCCCGAGGGGACCTCGCGCCTGAGGATGGCCCAGATGAGCTGCTTCTCGGCGCCCTGCGGGTATTTCACCCTGAGGGGCACGACCGAGATGCGCCCGTCTCCGTCGGCGGCCTTCGCTATCGCCTCGATGGCGTCGGGCTTGTTCTCCTCTATCCCGACGTAGGCCCTCTCCACACCCGTCGCCCTGAGGAGCAGCCTCGCCCCGTCGATGACGTCGCCTGGGCGCTCCACCATGAGCCTGTGGTCGGCCGACAGGTACGGCTCGCACTCGGCGCCGTTCAGGATGACCGTGTCGAAGCTCTTCCCCGGCGGCGGCGTCAGCTTGAAGTAGGTGGGAAACGCGGCGCCTCCCAGGCCCACGATGCCTGCCTCACGGACGATGGCCCTGATCTCGTCGGCACTCAGGTCGTCCGCGTCTCTGCGGGGCTCGACGTGTTCGTCGAGGGCCTCCTTGCTGTCGGACTCGATCACGATCGACACGACGTCCCTGCCCCCGGACTGCGGCTGCGGGGAGATGGCCACAACCTTCCCCGACAGGCTTGCATGAACCGGCGCCGTCAGCCTGGCGGAGCTATCGCCGATCTTCTGCCCCACCTTGACCTCGTCCCCCACCTTGACAAGGGGGTCGCACGGCGCACCCGTGTGCTGGTGCAGCGGGATCACGACCCTGGCAGGAGGCGGCAGCATCTTCCTCGTGGGCTTTGCCGCGGCGGCCTCCTTGTTGTAGTGGGCGTGGATTCCTCCCCTGAAGGTTTTCGCTATCATGATCGCCTGGCACTCCTCCTTGCGCCCGCAAGCCCGGGGCCAGCCGGGCACGGCGCACAAAGTCAAGCAGGCGCCATCTTGCGCCTGGCTTACGTCGCAAACAGTAGGTTACTGCGGCGTGGTTCGGGACGCTGACAAGGACCAGGACAGTTTATTCTCTACAGTACCGCTTTTTCCTGCCATACTTTCGGGCGCTTTCACCAGCCCGGCCGCCTCGTCAGTCGGGCCCGGCTGTCACCGCCTGGTCCGCTGCGAAGGAAGACCCGGTTCCCTGCCGGGGACGACCTCGCCATACGAGACTACACGACATGAGACTATACGACCCGCCTTTCGTGCGTGTACACGTTCATCCGCTGCCCTCGCGCGAACCCGACCAGGGTCACCCCAAGCTCGACGGCGAGGGCGATGGCGCCGTCGCTCGGGCCCGCCCTCGATACGATGAGCGGCAGGCCAGCCCTGGCGGCCTTTCCAACCGCGTCCCGCGACACCCGGCAGCTCACTGCAAGGCCTGCGCGGCCGAGGTCGATCCCCCCGAGGAACCCGCCGCCGGCGGCCTTGTCGATGGCGTTCAGCCTCCCAATGTCCTCGAAGAACACGCAAGGCTCGCACCCCCGGGCGGGATCGATGAGCGCGGCGAAGTGGGCACCCCCGGTGCGCCGGAAAACGTCGCCCATCGCGATCAGCCTGTCCATGGCGGCCAGAAGGACGTCGGCCCCGAAGGGGGTCTCCCCCCGGGACGCGACACCTCCCGGCCGCTGGCCCGGCGGCCCGCCAGGGGCCAACCCACCTGCCCCGCGCCCCGCCCGGGGCGCCGCACGCACGTCTATGATGATATCACAACCGCCCAGCACCTGCACGTTCTGAAGTTCATCCCTGACATGGAGGAATCCGGAGGTCACGAGATGCCCCACGCCGAGGGCCTCGAGGTCAACAGGGCTGCACGAGAACGTCGCCGCCCGCTCGCCGTTGACATCGAGATAGACCTGTGCCTCTCTCGGCACCTCATCCGTAACATCCTTACGCGCGCCCCGCTCGTACCTGACCACACGGCATATCGACGTCACACCGGGCGCATCTGCCATCCTGGCAACCCTCCACAAGCGCCTCTGCCCGCACGAGATCGGCGGGCGTGTTCACGTTGAAGAACGAAAGCCCCCCAGGATCCAGCCTGCGGCACACATCCTCGTCGACGTACCCCACCTGCACCTCGTCGAAGACCCTCGCAACTCTCACCGGGCCCGACGCCGCCAGCCGCTCTATTGCAGGGATGCACGACTTTGAATAGGCGGCCGCCAGGGGCTCCAGAAACCCTGTGCCAGCCATGCGGGGCACGACCGCGTCTGCCCGAGCAAGCCCGCGCACCAGGTGCGCCAGCAACAGCGTCGAAAGGAAGGGCATGTCGCACCCCACCACCACGCACCGGTCGGTGCGCGAGGCCACCAGCCCGGCGTGAATGCCAGCAAGCGGCCCCCCGCAGGCCACGATGTCGGTGATGACCTCCACTCCCGGCCTCTCCAGGCGCCGCAGCCGCTTCCTGCCGTCATCCCCCGAGGTCACGACGAGGGCCCTCGGCGCGAGCGCCCCCACCCGAGCGAGCACGTGTTCTACGAGCGGCTTCACGCCGAGGGGAATGAGCGCCTTGTCACGGCCTATCCTGGACCCTTTTCCGCCCGCGAGGACGACCGCGGTGACATCACCTGTATCTCTCAAGGATCCCCCGCACCTTTCGCGGCGTCAGCCTCCCGTATGTGTCGTCGTTGATCATCATTGTCGGCGCGAGGCCGCAGGCGCCCAGGCATGCCACGGGCTCGAGCGAGAAGCGAAGGTCCTCCGTGGAGTCCCCCGGCCCGATCCCGAGGATGTCCTCGACCTCCCTGAGTATGTCGCGGCCACCCCTCACGTGGCACGCCGTGCCCTGGCAGACCCGGACGATGTTCCGGCCGCGGGGCTTCAGGCGGAACTGCGCATAGAATGTGACCACGCCGTATATCCTGGCAAGGGGCACGTTGAGCAGCTTCGATGCGCGCTCCAGGGCGGGCCTGGGGAGATACCCGTACGCATCCTGCATCTTCTGCAGCATCGGGATGAGCATGCCGTCGTGCGACTCGAAGCCCTCGTATATCTCGTCGACTCTCGAGAGGTCGATGCCGTCGCAGGTCCGGGCGGCGGCGCCCAGCGCGCACCCTGCGGCCCGCCCTCCGGCACCGGCGTCCGCCGTCTCGCGCTCCGCCGCCTGGCCCACGCGCTCTATCCTCACAGCACACACTTTTAGCTCCGGGATCTTCGCGACCTTGTCGAGGGCCGGGTTCGTGAGCACGTTCGCTGCAGCCTCTGCGAAATGGAATGGCATGAACGCAGTGCGCGGCCCCATGCGCTCGCTCACTTGCGCCCGTGCCACGACCTTCCCGCGTCTCGACGCCACCCTCACCACGTCGCCATCGGCGATCCCGTGCTCCCGGGCTGTCGCGGGGTCGAGCTCCACGAATGGTTCCGGACACAGCCGGTTGAGCCCTGCCGACCGCCTCGTCATCGACCCGGTATGGTAATGGTAAAGCACCCTTCCGGTGGTGAAGACCACGGAGTACTCATCGTCGGGAAGCTCATCGGGAGGGATGAACTCCACCACCGAGAACCTCCCCCGCCCCCTCGAGAACTTCTCTTTGTGCAGAAACCTCGTGCCCGGGTGGTCCACCGACGGGCAAGGCCACTGAAGGCCCTCGGCCCCCAGCCTCCCGTGGCGGATGCCCCCGTAGATCGGCACAAGGAGCGCCACTTCCTCCATTGTCTCCGCGCTGGAGGCGTACTCCATGCAATAGCCCATGCGGCGCGCAAGGCCCACCACGATCTCCCAGTCGGCCCTCGCCTCTCCGGGCGGATCCACCGCCTTCGACACAAGCTGGACACGCCGCTCTGTGTTGGTGAATGTGCCATCCTTCTCGGCGAAACTCGCTGCTGGCAGCACCACATCGGCAAGGGCTGCTGTCTCGGTCAGGAAGATGTCCTGGACGACCAGGAAGTCAAGCTTCTCGAGGGCCTCCTTGACGTGTGTCGCGTCGGGATCCGATACCACGGGGTTCTCGCCGCAGATGTACATTGCCCGCACCCGGCCGTCCTCCGCGGCAGCGAACATCTCGCCCACCGTGAGGCCGGGATGCTGGGGAAGCCTTGCTCCCCAGGCTTCCTCGAACTTCGCCAGCGCATTCCCGTCGTCCACTTTCTGATAGCCTGGGAGGAAGTCCGGGAGCGCGCCCATGTCGCACGCGCCCTGAACGTTGTTCTGGCCCCGGAGGGGGTTCACCCCCGTCCCCTCCCTGCCCACGTTCCCGGTGAGCAGTGCGAGGTTGGCGATGGCGAGCACGTTGTCGGTGCCTGTGGTGTGCTGCGTTATGCCCATCGTGTAGAGGATGGTCGCGCGCTCCGCCTCCGCGTAAATCCGCGCGGCCCGCACGATGTGCCCCGCCGGCACGCCGGTTATGCCCTCAACGAACTCAAGCGTGTAGGGCTCCAGCGACCGCGCGAACTCTTCGAACCCCTCCGTCCGCTCGGCTATGAACCCCCTGTCATGGAGGCCCTGCTTCAGGATGACCCTCATGATCCCGCACAGGAGGGCCACGTCGGTCCCGGGGATGTGCTGCAGGTGCACGTCGGCCACCTCGGCAAGCTCGATCCGGCGCGGGTCCGCCACGATGAGCTTCGCTCCCCGTTCCGCCGCCTCCTTGACGCGCAGCGCGATGATGGGGTGGGTCTCGGTGGTGTTGGACCCGATGACGAAGATGGCTCGGGCCATGGGGATCTCGTCTATGGAGTTTGTCATCGCCCCGGACCCGAACGCCGCCGCAAGGCCCGCCACCGTCGATGCGTGGCACAGCCTCGCGCAGTGGTCGATGTTGTTCGTGCCGATTACGGCGCGCATGAACTTCTGGATGACGTAGTTCTCCTCGTTGGTGCACCTCGCCGAGGAAAGCCCGGCCACGGCATCGGGCCCATGCTCCCGCTTCACCTCCCCGAGGCGCAACGCGACAAGATTCAGCGCCTCGTCCCAGGTCGCCGGGACGAGCTCGCCATCGCGTCTCGCGAGCGGCTGAGTGAGCCTGTCGGCGTGGTGGATGAACTCATATCCGAACCTGCCTTTCACGCAAAGCCATCCGTGGTTCGCCGGGCCGTCCCCCGCAGGCTCCACCCCCACGACCTTCCCGTCCTTCACGAGGAGGAACATGGCGCAGCCGGTGCCACAATACGGGCATATCGTCCGTACCCTGGACTTCTCCCACGCGCGGCCGGCCATCTTCTCCGGTTTCGGCGCAAGCGCCCCCACGGGGCAGACCGCGACGCAGTTGCCGCAGAACACGCACGGGGATTTGTCCAGCCCCTCGTCGTAAGCAGGCGTCACTTTCGAGTCGAACCCTCGGTAAGCGTAATCGATGGCCCCGACCCGCTGGACCCCCTGGCACACCCGGACGCACCGTCCGCAGAGGATACACTTCTCGTTGTCCCTCTCGATGAAGGGATTGTCCTGGTCCAGCCAGAGTCTCCGGGTCCGCCCGACGAGCCTCGGTGCGCGCACCCCGTACCTGTAGGCATATTCCTGCAACTTGCAGGCGCCGTTCTTCTCGCAGGTCAGGCAGTCCTTGGGATGGTCCGACAACAGCAGATCAATGACAAACCGGCGTGACTCGACGATCCTGGGGCTTTCGGTGGTGACCACCATCCCATCTGCAGCCGGTGCCGCGCACGACGCGACAAGCCCCTTTGCGCCTTCGACCTCCACCACGCAGAGCCTGCACGCTCCTGCAGGAGGGAGCGCCGGGTCATGGCAGAGCGCTGGGATGTCGGCTCCTGCTTCCTGCGCTGCCTCGAGGATAGTTGCACCCTTCGCAACCTCAACCTTCTTACCGTCCACCGTCAGCATGATCCCGTTCATTTCCGGTCACGCTCCACCCTTACCGTGCTATCCGGGCACCCTCGCGCACGACCCCTTCTGAAGCAGCAAGGTCGCACCGGAGGCACCTAAGAGACTCGAGCAGCGCACAGGGTTCCGAGAGAGCCAGCGCGACCTCGCGGAAACTGCCTTTCCTCTCGGCCACCGGAAGCCTGTCAGCGTGCTGGCGCATCATGCGGTCCTCGTGGATCTCCCCGGCAAGCTCTCTCCCGAGGTCCGGGCTTACCGGGATCTCGCCCGTGCCGCCCAGGAACTTGTCTATCTCCTCGGCGGCGCGCCTGCCGTCGGCAATCGCCTGGATGACGGTGTCCGGCCCGTTGACGCAGTCCCCGCCGGCGAAGATGCCCGGCTCGCCGGTGGCGTGGGTCCTCGGGTCGGCGACTATCGTGGACCACTTCGTGAGCTCGATGCGCGAGCCCGCGGAAACCACCATGGCATCAGGCCTCTGGCTGATGGCGGATATCACCATGTCCACATCGATGATGAAGTTCGATCCCTCGATTGGCACAGGGCGCCTGCGGCCGGTCCGGTCGAACCCGCCCAGGGACATCCGCACGCATTCCATGCTCACAAGCTTGCCGTCCCTGCCGATCATCTTGGCAGGCGCTGTCAGGAAGTGGATCTTGACCCGCTCGCGCTCCGCCTCGGCGATCTCGTTCTTGTCAGCAGGCATATCCTCGCGCCGGCGCCTGTAGATGATGTGCACTTCCTTCGCACCGAGGCGCAAGGCCGTGCGGGCCGCATCGATAGCGGCGTTGCCGCCCCCTATGACGGCGACCTTCTTGCCCACCTTCCGGCGACCGTTCATGCTAACCTCTCTCACGAACTCCATCGCCCCGATCACGCCGTCGAGGTCCTCGCCAGGCACGCGCAGCTTCTGGCTGACGTTGGCCCCGGCCGCAATGAAGATGGCCCTGTACCCCTGCTTTTTCAGATCCTCGATGGTGATGTCCCTGCCCACCGCTATGCCCGTGCGGATCTCAACGCCCCTGCGACATATGGCCAGGATCTCGGCGTCAAGGACGTCCTTGGGCAGCCTGTACTCGGGGATCCCCGCCCTGAGCATTCCGCCGGCCTCGGGGAGCGCCTCGAACACCGTGACCTGGTAGCCGAAACCCGCAAGGTAATACGCGGCGGTAAGACCCGCAGGACCGGACCCCACGATGGCCACCTTCGCATCCTTCTGGACCGCCGGCCGGTCAGGCGGCAGCGGGTTCATGAGCTCCCAGTCGGCCGCGAACCGCTTGAGGTCGCATATGGCCACGGCTTCGTCGAGCTGCGAGCGCCTGCACTTGCCCTCGCACGGGTGGGTACAGACCCGGCCGCACACGGCGGGGAACGGGTTCTTCTCCTTTATGAGCTTCACGGCGTCCCGGTACCTCTTCTGCCTTATCAGGCTGATGTACCTCGGCACGTCAACGCCTGCGGGGCACGCGTTCTGGCAAGGCGCTTCGAAGAGCGCGGCGCACACTGACGCGGGACATCTCCTATCGCGGATGTGAGCCTCGTACTCGTTCCGGAAATAGCGTATGGTGGCAAGCACCGGGTTGGGCGCCGTCTGGCCCAGGCCGCACAGTGACAGCTCTTTCACCTTGAGGGCAAGCTCAACGAGGGTATCGATATCCTCCATCGTGCCGCGGCCTTCAGTGATCCTGTTCAAGATCTCCAGCATGCGAAGGGTCCCGATGCGACACGGAACGCACTTCCCGCACGACTCGTTCTGGACGAACTGCAGGAAAAAGCGGGCGAGGTCCACCATGCACGTGTCCTCGTCCGCAACGACCAGGCCGCCCGATCCCATTATGGCTCCGGCCTCGGTCAGCGACTCATAGTCGACCGGGAGGTTGAGGAGGATGTCGGGAAGACATCCCCCCGAGGGCCCGCCTATTTGAACGGCCTTGAATCTCTTCCCGTCCCTGATGCCGCCGCCGATGTCGAACACGATCTCGCCAAGGCTGATCCCCATGGGGACCTCCACCAGCCCGGTATTGCGTACCTTCCCGGTCAGCGCGAATACCTTGGTTCCCTTGCTCTTACCGGTGCCGATGCCCGCGTACCATGCCGCCCCGCGCCTTACGATCGACGGCACGTTCGCGTACGTCTCCACGTTGTTGATATTCGTGGGCATGCCAAAAAGCCCTCGAATCGCCGGATATGGCGGCCGTGGTCGCGGCATGCCGCGCTCACCCTGGATGGATGCAATGAGGGCCGTTTCCTCGCCGCACACGAAGGCGCCCGCACCTTGCTTGATGGCGATGTCGAACGAGAACCCTGACCCAAGGATGTTTTCGCCGAGGAACCCGTACTCCCTCGCCTGGGCTATAGCTACCTCGAGCCTGGCGATGGCGAGGGGGTATTCGGCGCGCACATATATGAAACCATTCTGCGCCCCGATGGCGTATGCGGCTATCGTCATCCCCTCGAGCACTGCGTGCGGGTCTCCCTCCAGTACGCTCCGGTCCATGAAGGCCCCGGGGTCCCCCTCATCGGCGTTGCACACCACGAACTTCCTTTCGCCCGCGGCCTGCCTTGCGAATTGCCACTTCATGCCGGTGGGAAACCCTGCGCCCCCCCTGCCGCGAAGGCCCGACTGCGTGACCTCCTCGATCACATCCTCCGGCCTCATTTGTGAGAGGCTCTTCGAGAGGGCGAGATACCCGTCACGCACCAGGTATTCGTCGATGTTTTCAGGATCTATGAAGCCGCAGTTTCGAAGCACCACCCGGTACTGCTTGGCATAATAGGGCAGCTCTCTGTAAGGGTGTGCCTCGTCGGAGATCTCGCCCACGACCCATTCTGCGACGGGCTTTCCCCGCATCACATGCTCATCCACGATTCTCGGGATCATATCCGGCGTGACGCGTCCGTAGGTTACCCTCGGCGAGCCCGGAAGCAGCACGTCCACAAGGACCTCCTGCTCACACATGCCGATGCAGCCCACTCGTTCGACAGGCGCAGCCACCCCGGCAAGATCGAGCCTCGCCTCCAGTGCGTCGAACACCTCGCCCGCACCGGCGGCGATGCCGCAGGTGCCCATCCCGACGATAACCCTTGCAGGTGCGCCTTCGCGCCTTACACGCGAGACGAGGCTCTTCCTGAGTTCCCCGCATCCAACATCGTCGTGGCAAATCGGCCCCTCGACCCGGCATCTCACGAAGTCACGGCAGGGCTTGCCGTCGAAGTGGGTGCACTTATCGCAGCACTTGAAGAGCAAAAGCCCCATGTTCCCCAGGTTCACCCCCTCTGGCCAGCGGCCCGCTTGTCAGGCTCTCCGCTGGCATTCCGCGCGGGTCCGCACGTCGGAGCCGGCCTTCCCCGCGGGCGCCAGGCTATGCCGATGGGGCTTCCGGGATCCCCCCAGCCTGACGGGAATTGCGGGCGCTCCGCCCCGATGGCGGTGTGCCTGTGACGCTCTCACAGCCCGGTGCTCGTGAGATGAGCGGCATCGTCCGGAAAGAAGATCCGGACCTCACGCTCATAGCTTTCGGGGGAGTCGGACGCGTGCACCACGTTTTCGGGGAGCGTCCCGCCGAAGTCCCCTCTGATCGTCCCGGGCAGGGCGTCCGCAGGGTCCGTCGCGCCGATGAGGCTTCTCGCGACCTTCACCGCATCGGCGCCTCGCTCGAACACGAGGAGCGCTGAGGGCCCCCGCGTGACGTAATCCAGAAGCCCCTGGAAGAGGGGCCGATCTGCGAGGTGTTCATAATGCCCTGCGGCATCGGGCCGCGCGATGGTCCTCATCTCCATCTTCACGATGCGAAAGCCCCTTCTCTCGAAACGTTCGATGATCGCTCCCACAAGCCCGCGCTCCACCCCGTCGGGCTTCACGATTATGAATGTACGCTCCATGGCCTCCTCCTCGTTGCACCGGGCAGGGGCCGGGCCTTACCGTTCGGCCCCTGTGACCCTGGCGACTTTTGCCAGCGTGTCCCGGGCTGCCGGTGCTTGCGCGGCGGGGCAAAACCTCGCCATCTGCCTGCGCGCAAGATTCTGCCAGGACGCCCCGCCTGGGGCGCCGTCCCCGGAGCTAAAGCACCGGCGGCCTTACCCGGAATCGCAAGTGCCTGTGAAGTCCCCTGGTGAGACTCCGCTCAGAACAGGCCGACGATCTTCCCCTCGTCGTCGATGTCTACGTTCTCCGCGGCAGGATGCGCCGGGAGCCCCGGCATTGTCATCATCTGGCCGCACAGCGGCACCAGGAACCCTGCCCCGGCCGACGCCCTCACCTCGCGCACGTTGAGCTTCCAGCCCTTTGGCGCGCCGCGCAATGCCGGGTCGTCGGAGAGCGAAAGCTGCGTCTTGGCGGTGCAGACGGGGAGGTGCCCGAGCCCCTGCCCCTCGATGACCCTGAGATCGCGCTCCGCGGTGCCGGTGTAAACCACGCCGTCGGCCCCGTAGATCTCGGTGGCCAGGCGCTCGATCTTCTCCTTGACCGGGAGGTCGAGGTCGTAGAGGAACCTGAAGTTCGCCCTCTCATGCTCCAGGGTATCAAGCACCGCCTCCGCAAGCTCGATGCCGCCCTCGCCGCCGCGCGCCACGACCTCGGAGATGGCCGATCGCACGCCAAGCTCCTCGCAGTGCCTGTGCAGGTACTCAAGCTCCTTCAGGTCGTCCGACGGGAACCTGTTGATGGCCACCACGACCGGTAGCCCGAACCTCTGCGTCACGTTCGTGACGTGCTTATCCAGGTTCTCGCAGCCTCTCGCGAGGGCTTCCAGGTTCTTCTCGGCGAGCTTGCTCTTCGCCACGCCGCCATGATGGTGCAGCGCGCGCACGGAGGCGACGAGCACCACCACGTCAGGGCGCACGTCGGTTATCCGGCATACTATGTCGAAGAACTTCTCCGCGCCCAGGTCCGCAGCGAACCCTCCCTCTGTGACCGCGTAGTCCGCAAGGCGGAGGGCTGTCTCGGTGGCCACGATGGAGTTGTTGCCGTACGCGATGTTGGCGAACGGCCCGCCATGCACGAACGCAGGCTGCCCTTCAAGAGTCTGGACGAGGTTGGGCCCGATGGCGTCCTTCATGATGACCGCCATGGCGCCCACGGCCTTGAGGTCCGCGGCCCGGACCGGGTTCCCATCATAAGTATAGGCCACCACGAGCCTTGCGAACCTGTCCTTCAGGTCAGAGAGCGAGCGCGACAGCCCCAGGCAGGCCATGATCTCGGATGCCACCGTGATGTCGAACCCGCTCTCCAGCGGAAAGCCGTTGGCCTTGCCGCCAAGGCCCACCACGATGCTGCGGAGCTGCCTGTCGCTGATGTCCATGACCCGGCGCCACACCACGCGCCTGGGGTCTATCCCGAGCTCGTTTCCCTGATGGATGTGGTTCTCCACCATGGCGGCAAGCAGGTTGTGGGCCGCTCCGACAGCGTGGATGTCGCCGGTGAAGTGGAGGTTGATGTCCTCCATGGGCAGCACCTGCGAGTACCCGCCGCCGGCCGCTCCGCCCTTGATGCCGAAGGTCGGCCCCAGCGAGGGCTCGCGAAGCGCCACCATGACCTTCTTGCCCAGCTTGCCCAGGGCCTGGGTCAGGCCCACCGCCGTGCAGGTCTTCCCCTCGCCGGCCGGCGTCGCCGTGATGGCCGTCGTGTAGATGAGCTTGCCGTAAGGACGGCTCTTCAGCCTCTGGATGGCCTCCAGGCTCACCTTGGCCTTGTACTTGCCGTAGAACTCGATGTCGTCCTCCGAAAGCCCGACCTTTGCCGCGATCCTTGCGATAGGCTCCAGCTTCGCAGCCTGCGCGATCTCGATGTCCGGAGGGATCCTGCCGTAAGCCGCTTCCGCCATGGTCACTCGCTCCTTTCCCGTTTCGCACGAACGAATCTGTCTATGCCGCGGGCGGCGACCTTGCCTGCCCCCATCGCCGCGATCACCGTGGCAGAACCGGTGACTATGTCCCCGCCGGCGAACACCCCTGGCACGCTCGTCTCGCCCGTATCCTCGTTGATCACCACGTTCCCGTGCCGCCCCACTCTCAACCCTGGCACGGCCCTGACGAGGAGCGGGTTCGGGTCGGTGCCCACCGCCGAGATCATCGTATCGATGTCCATGACGAACTCCGACCCCGGCACCGGGATGGGCCTCCGCCTGCCGCTCTCGTCGGCCTCGCCGAGCTCCATGCGGATGCACTCCATACCCCTGACCCAGCCTCGTTCATCCCCGAGCACCCTGGTGGGGTTTGTGAGGAGCATCAGATCAACCCCCTCCTCCTCGGCGTTCTCGATCTCCTCGAGCCTTGCGGGCATCTCCGCGCGCGACCGGCGGTAAACGATCGCGACCTTCTCCGCGCCCAGCCGAAGCGCGGTTCTCGCCGCATCCATCGCTACGTTTCCTGCCCCCACCACGGCCACGCGCCTGCCCACTCGGATCGGCGTGTCATACTCGGGGAAAAGATAGGCCTTCATCAGGTTCGAGCGCGTGAGGAACTCGTTGGCGGAGTACACGCCGTTCAGGTTCTCTCCCGGGATCCCGAGGAAGTGCGGAAGCCCGGCGCCCGTGCCGAGAAAGATGGCATCGAAGCCGTCCCGGAAGAGCTCATCGACGCTGACCGTCTTGCCTACAAGCGTGTTGACGCGCACCTCCACGCCGAGGCTCTTGACGTACTCCACCTCCTCGTCCACGATGGCCTTGGGGAGACGGAACTCGGGGATGCCGTAGCGCAGCACCCCGCCTGTCGAGTGAAGGGACTCGAAGAGCACCACGGAATAGCCCACCCTGGCGAGGTCCGCAGCACACGTGAGGCCCGCCGGGCCCGATCCAACCACCGCCACCTTGCCCGCCGCCCGGCTCGCCGCCCCGCTGCCGGGTCCCGACGCCGGCCCCGACCCCGCCGGGGCGCCGGAAGCCCTCTCGTAATCAGCGGCGAACCGCTCGAGGGCGCCGATGGCCACGGGCTTGCCCTTCTTACCCAGAGTACACCTCTCCTCGCACTGCGTCTCCTGCGGGCACACGCGCCCGCATATCGCAGGCAGGCTGTTCTTTTCCTTGATGCTCCTGGCGGCCTCGACGAACTTGCCCTCTGCGATGAGCTTCACAAACGAGGGGATGTCCACCTCCACCGGGCATCCCGCTACACACGGCTTCTTCGGACAGGCGATGCACCGTTTCGCCTCCTCCACCGCCGCCTCTGCCGGGTACCCGAGCGCCACCTCGTTGAAATTGCGCACGCGCTCCCGCGAATCTTGCTTCGGCATAGCGTGCCTGTCTACTTTCGCTGGCATCTGCATCCCTCCGCATGTGCCTGGTACCGCTCCATGGCCAGCTTCTCCTCGGCCACAAACCGCGTCTGCCTGGCCATAAGCTCGTCGAAATCCACCTTGTGCCCGTCGAACGCGGGGCCCTCGACGCACGAGAACATCGTCTTGCCGTCAACGGTCACGCGGCACGACCCGCACATCCCCGTGCCGTCAACCATAATTGCGTTCAAGCTTACAATCGTTTTCACGCCGAACTCGGCCGTGACCTTGCAGGTCGCGCGCATCATGGGCAGCGGCCCGATGGCGACGACCTCGTCGGGGCGAAGGCCGCCCGCGAGAAGGTCACGAAGAAGCCCGGTCACAAACCCGTGGTAGCCGAAGCTGCCGTCGTCGGTGCTGTAGTGAACCTCGTCGCTCACCGCTTCCATTCTGTCCTTGAAGATCAACATATCCTTCGTCTGGGCGCCGATGAGCGATATCACCCTCGTGCCAAGCTGATGAAAGGCCCTGGCCTCGGGGTATATGGGCGCGACTCCCACTCCACCCGCGACGCACACGACGGTGTGGAGGCGCCTTATGTCCCTGGGCGCCCCGAGGGGCCCGACGATGTCGAGGATGGCATCGCCCTCCTCGAAGGCTCCCAGCTCGCAGGTGCTCTTGCCGACCTCCTGGAATACCATGGTGATGGTCCCCGCCTCCGGGTCGCTGTCTGCGATGGTAAGCGGGATCCGCTCCCCCAGCTCGTGAGCGCGGAGGACGAAAAAGTGCCCCGGGAGGGCGTGCGAGGCGATCTCCGGCGCCTTCACGACGAATAGCTTGATCTTCGGAGCCAGCTCCTCCTTCTCGATGATCGTGTGCATCTCTCTCCCCCTTGTCGCTCGTACCAGGCCGCAGCGCCTTCGGCGCTGCGGCCTGCTGGTTTCCCCAGACCGTCTATTACATTCGTCAGACTTCCTGCTATTCCTTGTGGATGCACTAAACTCGCAAACTCACGGGTAATCTTCAAACGCGTAACTTAACACCGACGGCACTTTCGGAGGAGGCATCACCTCCGACTTGCCCGTCACCACGAGCTCCCCGTTCTGGTTGCGCGCGGTTGTCCGCACGACCACCCTGTTCTCGCGCTCCCGGACCTCGATGACCTCGATCTCCGTGGTTATCACGTCGCCGCGCTTCGCGGGGGCGACGAAGTTGAAGTGCTGGGACACGGTGATGGTGCCCCTGCCCGGAAGAACCGTGCTGATGCCGGCCACAATGAGCCCGGCCAGCAGAATCCCGGGCACTATCGGCTCGCGAAACCTCGTCCTCGACGCATACTCGGAGTCCACGTAGATGGGGTTGAAGTCGCCCGTGATCCCCATGTACAGGTAGATGTCCTGCTCGGTGATGGTCTTACTGAACGTCCCGACATCTCCCACCCGCAACTGGTCTATGGTCTTGCCGAGCCTTCTCGCTCCGGAGGATGCCTCGGACATCGGCCTACCCCCCTTCCTCCACGAAACGTTTCGAGTCCCGGCAGTCCCCGTTGCCTGCGCTAGAGGTCCGCTCCAAAACCCTTCGTTCTTCAGTGGACGCGATTCTTACACGCCATCTATCAGGGCGCACAGGACGCCCTGGCCGGCCCAAGGTGCCTTTTGAAGCAGGCTTCTAGCCAGCGTGCGCCCTTCGCGCCACCTCCAGGTACGAATCGCAGTATACCTCCCTGTTCAGGAGGATGTTTGCCGTGGCCACGACGTCCATGAGGTCCTGGTCGGTCACGTCGAGGATGGCGGCGTCCAGGCCGCACGCCATGGCCATCGAAAGGAACGTCCTGTTCACGAGGCTCCGGTTCTTCGACTTCTGGGATACGTTGCTCAGCCCCACCAACGTGCTGGGCGGCGGGTCGGCAAGCAGGCGCACCTGCCTCAGGGTCTCCAGCACCTCGGGGGCGTGCTCCTGCGCCACCGCCACCGGCAAGATCAGGGGGTCGATGAAAAGGTCCTGCGGGCCTATCCCATACTCATCAGCGGCGGCCACGATCTCCATGGCTATCGCGGTCCTGTCGTTTGCGTCCTTGGGCACCCCCTTCTCATTCATGGCAAGGCCTATGACCTGGGCGCCGTACTCTTTCGCCAGGGGCAGGATGGTGTCCAGCTTCGCCCTCTCGCCGGTGGTCGAGTTGATGAGGGCCCGGCCCCTGTGTGCGGCGAGGCCTGCTTCGAGGGCCTTTACATTCATTGTATCAATGGAGATCGCGGTGTCAACCACCTCCTGGGCGGTGCGGACGAGCCAGCCCATGACCTTTTCCGGATCATCAACGGCAGGTCCGGTGTTCACGTCGAGGAAATGTGCC
Organism: Firmicutes bacterium UBA6811; assembly: GCA_002452295.1. GTDB lineage: Bacteria > Bacillota > SHA-98 > UBA4971 > UBA4971 > UBA6256. The sequence continues at coordinate 34,170 of DKEX01000028.1, forward strand.
CCGGCCCTTGCTTGCGCTATCGCCAGGGCGTGAATGGGTTCCGGGTTCCGCTCGGCAATCGCCCGGCCCACATCGCGGAAGAGGCCGTTGATTCTCTCTCCTATCAGGATCATGCCACACCCTCCCCGCTCGTCACGAGTTCATCGATGTGCTCTCTGAGAGCCTTCGCCGCCTCCGGGTGGCGCACCACGAGTATATCGGCGCCGGCCTGAAGGAGCGTGGTGGCTGTCATGAGCTCCCAGGCCACGCCGCGCGCGCGCTGCGGACCCCATTCCGGGACCGCATCGTCGGGCTCCCTGGCCTCCTTTGCCCGCCACGCCTCCTGACCCACGAACGTGATCACGGGCATCGCGAGCATCTTGTCTCCCTGCAGCGACCCCAGGCGCACCCTCTCCATTATCGAGTAGCAGTACTCTATGCCGTACCCGAGCGCGCCGCTCATGGGGTCGATGATGATCTTGTCTGGGGCGAGCCCCATCTCGGTGATGAGGATGTTGAGCTGCTTCGCGATGTTTATGTCCAGCGGTGACTGGGCGATTATGTTGTGCCCGTTCACCACGCAGGTGGCCACAAGGGACTTGTAGTTCTCCTGCTTCGCTATGCCCATAAGGCAGTTCTCCCCGGCGGCGGCCTCACCCACCGCAGGCATCACCTCGTTGTCCCTGTCCGGGTCGCCGCAGCCTATGATGATGAGCGGCACGTCCACCGCGGACAGCACCGACCTTACGACCGCCTGGGCCTCGGCGGCACCTGTGTTCCCCCTGTCGGGGTCGCACGAGGCGAGCCTCAGCATCACGAGATCCGCGCCGTACTCCCCGGCGCACTTCCGGGCCCACGCTGCGGGGTCCGACAGCACGTCTGCGTAGGGCTCCCGGAGAACCTCGGGCCATTCCTCGGGCGCGATGTCCCAGACCTCCAGCGCGATACTGGGTCGATTCGGCGTCTCGCCCTCGAAGTGGAGGAAGGGCAGCCCCGTCTCGCCTCCAACCGTCACGGAGCGGGCCCTCGTGCCCCCGTGCTCGTGCGTTGCGCCTATGGTGACTTCACGTACTTTGCCGGTCCACTTTTCCCTGAGAAGCTCCACCTTACCCCGTCCCTCCTCTCGAACCCTTCCGAAAGTCAGCAGCACATCAGCACATCACTTGCGCGCCTCGAGACTAGCGACACACCCCGAGCTTCTCGAATATCGCCTCGGCCCCGAGCACGGCGGGCGACGAGGCTGGAAGCTCCACGAAAGGGCGCCCGGCCATGTCGAACTCGGCAACGGCCGGGTCATACGGCACCACGCCGAGAAGGCTCATTCCCGCCCCGCGGATCTCCTCCTGGAGGGTGCCCTCCAGCCTTCCCGCAGGAGCCCTCGTCACTACCAGGTGCCTCTCTCCTATCCTCGTCTTCAGGCGTCTGGCGAGATGGTCGATGCGGGACGCAGCCGCGAGGCCCCGGACCGTCGGGTCGCTCGTCACGAGAAGCACGTCCACGCTCTCGGTGGTCCGCCGGCTCAGGTGCTCGAGACCCGCCTCGTTGTCCATCACCACGAACCTGTACCCTCCCGAAAGCTCATCCATGAAGTGACGGAGGAGGTTGTTGGCGTAGCAGTAACAGCCTGGCCCCTCCGGCCCCCCCATGACGAGAAGGTCAATCCCCCTCCCCTCCACCATCGCCGCGTGGAGGCGGTACTCGATGTACATCTCCTTCGTCACGGCCGGCGACCCGATCTTCTGCGGCGACGCCGCCTCTTCCAGGAGCTCGGCGATGGTGACCTCCGGCCGCATCCCGAGGGTCTCCCCAAGGTTTGCGTTGGGATCGGCGTCTACGCCGAGTATCGGCCCGCCGCCGTGCTCGCGGAGATACCTGATGAGCAGCGACGCGAGGGTGGTCTTTCCTGTGCCGCCTTTCCCTGCAATAGCTACTGTGAATGCCACCTGTGCGATCTCACTCCCTGCAGACCAGCGTATTTTCCTCTCGCGCATCCTCACGCGGACACCGACGGAAAGAGGGAGAGGTCGGTGTGGGGCAGGAACAGCGCCGACACGAACTCCTCCATGAACGTGTTCCCGGCGCTGAGCTCGAGGTAGGTCATGCGCCTCGCGACAAGCTCCACCTCGCGCCTGGCCTCGCGCCGAAGGAGGCACATCTTTGCCCCCTCCACCGACGTGTTTCCCACATACCGGTACACCTGCTCCGGAAGGTCCGGCAGAAGCCCTATCTCTATGGCCTTTCGGATGTTGAGATAGCTTCCGAACCCGCCTGCGATGAGGATCTGCCTTATATCCGATAGGTCCTGGTCCACCATCCGGAGCATGGACTGTATGCCCGCGTACACGGCGGCCTTCGATCTGATGAGGTTCTTCACGTCAGGCTCGGAGATGTAGATGTCCTCGCCTGTCGCCGTCTCCCCCGCGAACGCGAGCACAAACTCGGGGCCGTCGTCGCCCATGCGCATGCGCCTGCCCTCGTAGCCGGTATCGAAGGACCCGTTCCGTGATATGATGCCGGCGCGCCGCATCGACGCAAGGCAGTCTATAAACCCGGACCCACATATCCCGGCGGGCCTTGCCGCGCCGACGGTGCGGTAAGACACCAGGTCGCAAGACGGGTCCACATCCACGTGCTCGATGGCCCCTCTCATGGCGCGCATCCCGTGGCGGATCCCGACGCCCTCGAAGGCCGGACCCGCGGAGCACGCGCAGGCGAGCAGCCAGTCCTTGTTTCCCAGGACCATCTCGCCGTTTGTGCCGATGTCCACGAACAGCACCACGTCGTCGGAGCCCCCGGCGCCCGTCGCCACGACGCCCGACGTGATATCGCCCCCGACGTAGCTCGCGACGCCCGGCAGGCAGAACACCCATGCCTCGGGCGAGATGTAGAGCCCGATCTCGTGCGCCTTCACCGGCGGCATGGAGGTTGCCGCAGGGGTGTAAGGCTCCAGCCTGATGTAGGTCGGCGGAATGCCCAGAACAAGGTGGGTCATGGTGGTGTTTCCGGCCATGACCGCCACCTTGATGTCGTCGACCCGCATGCCAACGCGGGCCGCGGCCTCTTTGACGAGGGTGTTCAGCGTCCCGACGACCGCCTCCTGCAGCCTGGCAAGTCCGCTCTCGGTCTCGTCGGCGTAAATGATGCGCGATATCACGTCGTCCCCGAACTCGGACTGCCTGTTGTACGCCCCGCGGACGTCGAGGGTCTCTCCTGTGGCAAGGTCGACGAGGTGCACAACGCAGGTGGTAGTCCCGATGTCCACCGCAAGACCGTACACCTGCGTCTCGTCGCGGCCCGGCATTATGTCAACCACCTCGGTCATGCCCCTGGCGTCCACGCACGACACCGTCACCTGCCAGCCGCCCTCTCTCACGATGCGCGGCACGTCCCGGAGCAACTCCAGCCCCATCTGGAAATTGCGCGACCCCTCCTGCCTCGCAAGCGCCGTGTAGAGCCGCGTAAGGTCGCTCGACGGGTCGTCCAGCGCGGGCTCGGGCAGCTTCACCACGGCCTTTCGGAACACGGGCCGTAGAGGCGCCCCTTCGCCCTGGCCCTGCACGGCCCTGCCGCCCGCGGTCATCATCTGGTGCACCGCGGGCCTCGAAGCCTCCGGCACCTCCACCACGATGTCGCCCCTCACCACCGCCTGGCAGGCGAGGACGACGCCCGCCGCCGCCTCTTCCGGCGACACCTGCTGCGCCCGAGGGGCGTCCACGTTCCCCGACCTCACCACGACCCTGCACCTGCCGCAGGTACCGTTGCCGCCGCAGGCGCTGTGCAGCGCGACGCCGGCCTCGTGCGCGGCATCGAGTATGGTTCTACCATCGGCCACCTGCGCAGTCTTCCCGTCGGGCAGCAATGTCACAGCACGCTCGGGCATACTACGCCCCCCATCTCGCCTTCACAAAGGACGGGATGCCGCTGGACTCACGCGGGCCCACCAGCACCTCCCACCCGGACTTCTCCTCCAGCTTCCCGCTCATGGCGGCCACATACCCGGGCAAGATGACCTTGCGGTGCCCGACCTTGTCTATAGTCCCCGACGTGCTCAGCGCGTCGGCGATCTTCTCCGCGGTGAACTTCCCTGCGGCCCATGCCGTGAGCACAGACGTCCCCTCCGTGTCCACGACCAGGAGGTGCGAGGGCACCTTGCTCGCCTCGATATCCCCCTGCACCGTGAAGAACGTAAGGGAGAAGTTGCTGGTCACGTAGAGCGGCGAGTCCGGGCCCGCCTCCCCGCCTATACTGTACAGCTTCGGTTCCACCTGTATCGGCTTCTGCGGGTCGGTGTAGATGTTCTGCCGCAGCGTGACGAGGGGAAGCACCTGCCACCTCTCGAACGAGCGCATCATTACGATTGACGCGTATTTCGCCACGTACACCCCGGCCTCGGCGATCTGAAGCTCCGGGTCTTCGCATGTCACGAACGCGATGTTCGGGTAGCCGAAGGGCCGAAACTTCCTCTTGATGGCGAGCCGCCTTATCTGGGTGAGGTCCGCGAGAGTCCGAGCCAGCTTGCGGCTTCCCGGGTCCAGGACGATGTCTTTGCACCCGGCGCCGGCCACCTTCGTCGCGAGGTCAGCAAGGTCATCGAGGTCCTTCCCCCGCACCGCGACGGGGCACCCGGCCTGCTTCGCAAGCTTTGCCATGGCCTCCCAGTTCCCCTGGGCAGCGGCGTAGATGAGGGGCCTCGCCCCCGCCGTCTCCTCAATGCCAGCCTTCATGATGCCCGGGTCCTCGGCCATGAGAACTAGCGGCAGGCTCGCAGCCTCCTGGACGGCTTTCACCGCCAGCCGGAACGGCCCTGCCTCCCCCGTGTCGCTCCGCACACCGATGAGGTTCACCCGAAGGTGCTGACCCACGCGCTCGAAGTCGAGCGAGGCGACGTCCCTCGCCCTTTCCGCGAGGGCCGACGGCCCCTCGGCGTCGCCCAGCTCGAACCCCAGGCCCGTCTCGTGGAAGAACGTCTTGTCGTGGCGGAAGAGCACTGTCTCATCGCCGATATCGAGCTTCCTTTCCCCGGTGCCGATGGTCACGAGTCTGATGGGTGGAGCGGAGGCCGAGTCGAGCGCGGCTCTCGCCTCGTCGGAGACGTAGGGGCACGCGTCGAGAGACGCCTTGCCCGCCGCAAGGGCCATGGCGAACGCAAGGCAGGTGGGAGGCCCGCACTCGTGGCAGTTTTTCTTCGGCAATAGCTTGTATATCTCGAGTCCCGTAAGGCCCATATCCATCCTCCTTCTTCACGTCTCGCGGAAAGCGCCCCTGCCTCGGGCGCCGTCCGGGCCCGACCCCGCCGGATGCAACCCGGCTCGCCCCGACCAGGTCAGGTCAGGTCAGGTCAGGTCAGGCCCGGCGCGCCGCACGGCCGCNNGGCCGCTACATGAGCGGCGGCATGGAAAGCGCCGGGTGGCCCTTCTCCTCGAGGAACGGGAGCACCTCCTCGATGGTCGTGCCCACCGTCTCGTCGGCGATCTTGTCGTAGAAGCCGTCGAGGCCGAGTTCCTCTGCCTGCCGAGTGATGCCGTCCCTCAGGAACTCCTTTAGCTCCGTGGGCATCCAGACGATCCTCGCTAGGCCCCCGTCGGCCGCGATGAACTTGCGCGACAGTATGTAGGACCTGCCGTGGCCCATGAACCCGGGCGTCTGCACCCCGCCGCCCACGCTCCCTGCGAGCGTGGAGAACTTCATGCCGCACGGCGTCATCCCGCCAAACTCCCGGTTGACGATCATGACGCCGTTCGCCTCGGGCAGGATGGCCATGATGCACTCGAAGCACCCACAGGAGGTCATGGGGTTCTCGAGGAGTGTGTAGATGTTGACGGTATCCAGCGTGTTGTGGGAGGCGCCCTTCAGGAACCCGTTCACGCCGACCCACTGCCCCTTGACAGGCTCGATGCACTCGCCCTTGACGATGGGCTGGTTGGGGCCGGTTGCCGTGATCTCGAAAGAGGCTTTGGCGTCGAGCCAGCTCACCGCGCCGCAAAGCCCGATCCGCTCCGGAGCCACGATGCACACGTGGTTCGGGGCGAACGACTGGCAGAGGGTGCACGAATAGTAGGTGTCGACCGACTCGTCGGTGAGCCCGGCGAGGCGCGCATCACGCGCCGCGTACTTCCTCCTCGCCACCTCGAGCTGCTCGTGCACCTGGGCTGCGTCGGTTATAAGCGTCACCTGCACCCTGTCAACAATCGCGGGGAAGTCCGATTTGAACTTCGCGTAAAGGATCTCCCCGAAGTGGCGGATGCGCAGGCCCTTGCTGAAGGCGTCGCGGCTGATGCGCATCCAGCAGATGTCCCTCTGGGCGATGTGCCAGCATCCCTCGGCGTAGTTGATGAAGTAGTGGATGCGCCGCTCGAGCACAGGCTCGAAGTCCTCCTGCATCTTGCGGCCAGCCACGTCCACCATGATGCCGAGCGGCATCGCCGTCCCTGCGGCCACTTCGTCTATGTCGGGGCCGATGACGGTGATCCTGCCGTCCTCCACCTCGTCCATGGGCATCATCCGCACGAGCTCGAAGGCGGGCGACCTCTGGCCTCCGAATTCGACGTGCATGTCCTCTTTACGGATGCGCTCGCCCTCGAAGGCCGGGCCGAACGTGACCGGGATCGGGATATCGACTATCTTGATCTTGATGTTGCGGAGCTCCAGCGCCCTCTGCACCATCTTCACATAGTCCGGCTCGCTCACGAAGAGGTCGGGTATCTCCTCGACCTCCTGGTCGGTCACCACGGGAAAGCCCAGGTGGATGGCGCCGAGCTCGGCGGCGACCCGCACCTCGTCGAGCTCTCCCAGGGCGAGCACGAACGCGTCCACCCTCTCCGCCTGGTACTTCAGCATATCCTCGCGCCTGCCGGGCGCAATGTTGCCGAAGGCGAGCCCCGCGCGCAGGGCGAAGTTCACCGCATGGATGGCAGCAGTGAAATGGCCCAGCGGGAACGCCATGTAGTCAACGCCAAGGTGCATGCCCTCTTCCACGAGCTGCTCGATCATGTCGTTGACCATCACCACGAGGATGCCGCGCTTCTGGAGCTCCTTGAAGAGGGTCACGGCGTCCTTTGATGTGCGGGCCTTCCCGATTATCACGGCTACCCCGGGGATCGTCTCGTCCACCAGCGGCACGCCCAGCTTGCGCAGGACCGCGTCGGACACGAACCCCATGTAGGGGTCCCTGTACGGATTCCTGCCGTTTATGTACTTCAGCGCCTCTATGATCTCCGCCGCGAACAGCGTGGCCTCCCCCGCCAGCTTCGCGTTCTCGAGGGTGGGCTCGTGCCGTATGTTCGCCTTGAACCTGTTCAGCACGGCAGGGAGGTCCCCGATGGTGGGCGTGTCCTCGCCGGAGAGGCTGCGTATCACCGGCAGCCTGTAGGCGGTGTCAGGGTATCCGACAGGCGTGTCCTCGCCGTGTCGCCTGATGGCCTGGTTCAGGAGGATCTCCGCGTAGCTTGAGGCGATTATGGATCCCTCAATAGCCGCCTTGCATAATTCTCTGGACATTTCGCTTCCCTCCCTCCTGGAAGTAGCGATCCTTGTCGTCGATGACATCCATGAAGGTGGCGTATGTGAAGTCGTCCGCAAGGATCCTCTCCGGGGCGTCGTCGCGGCTCGCCCTCGCCCTGATGAGCGCGAGCACAACCCCTGCCCTGTCCACGGCGCCTGCGAAGACGGCTCCGCAGATGACGCCATCCCTGAGGACGACCTTCCTGTACCAGGTGCTGCCCCTTCTCCGCGTGACCTCGATGTATCCGTTGCCGTCCTCGGCCCTCCCGGGCGAGGTGACCCCCATGGAGATGAACGGCACCCCGCAGATGTCGATGGAGTTCATGCCCACCGAGCCGGGGTACCTCGTGGGGATGCCGGCCATGTTGCGTGCCACCACCTTGCCCTGCGCTGTCGCGGCGGTCCACATGGCGTTGACTCGCATCTCGCCGCACGCTATGTCGTAGGCCTCGGCCACATCTCCCGCGGCATACACCCCGGGCACCGATGTCTCCAGGTGCTCATCGACGATGACGCCCCGCCCCACGCGGGCCCCGCACGATTTCGCGAGGTCCACCTCGGGATCGACGCCTTTGCCGATGATGACGAGGTCGGCGTCCACCCGGCGGCCATCCTTGAGCCTCACGCAGCGCACCTCGCCGTCTCCCTCGACCTCCACCACGTCGCAGCGGGTGTCGATTGCAAAGCCGTGCGCTTCGAGGAGACCCCGGGCGACGGCCGCCGCCGCCTCGTCCAGCATCTGCGAGAGCACCCGCCCGGAGGCCACCACCACTCTCACCTCGAGACCGGCGTCGCGGAGCGCGGATGCGGCCTTCATGCCGATGAGGCCGCCGCCCACCACCACGGCTTTCCGCGCGGTCTTCGCCTTCCTGGCGATGGCCACGGCATCGTCCCAGGTACGCAGGGTGAACACGCCGTGCCTGTCGGCTCCAGGAATGTCGGGCACCTTCGCCCGGCCGCCCGTGGCAAGGAGCAGCCTGCCGTATGGGATCTCGCGGCCATCGTCAAGGACGACCGCCCTCTTCTTCGGATCGACGGAGACCGCCGTCCTTCCCATGATGAGGTCGAGGCGATGCGCCTCGTAGAACCCCGGTTCGCGAAGGAGCATGTCATGCTCGTCGATCTTCCCGGCGATGTAATACGACGTCAGGCACCTCGAGTAGAACGGGCGCGTCTCGTCCGAGATGATCGTTATCTCACACCTCGGATCGAGCCGGCGCAGCGTGTCGGCCGCGCTCGTCCCCGCAGCGCTACCCCCGATTATCACGTGCTTCATGAGGGATCCACCCCCCTACTCCGCGACCAGGCCTTCACCGAGGCCTCCCCTGGAGTACTTCCGCCTCCAGTTCCGGTAGTCAAGCGCCTCGATGAGCCTTGATGCGCCCTTGAGAGGATCAGTCTCCAGGATGAAGTAGCCTCCGAAGACGTCCTCGGCGATCTTCGTCACTACCTCGGTCACGAGGCTGCTCCCGTACACCGGCGGGATGACTCCCACGTGCGTTGGCAAGCCAAGCGTGACCGCCCAGGCGCCTATGGAGACGGCCTTCTCGTGCATGGCCTCGGGCGCCGTGGCCACGAACGGGATGTCGGCGATGTCCCCGCCCATCTCCTTCGCGATGAGCACCGCAAGGTCCACCGGGCGCGAGTTGTCCACGCAGGACCCCATGTGGAACGCAAGCGGAAGCCCGCCCTCGAACCCCGAGGCCTTCCCGAGCCTTTCGAGGAAGCGCGTAAGGCCGGGGCCCGCGTACTTTTTCACCGCTCCCGATGTCATGTACCCGGCCTTGGCCATGGCGCCAGCCGCGCACCCGGTCGCCACGATGAACACGTCGTTCTTCGCAAGCTCCCGTGCGATTGTGAGGTGGCCGTCATCGTGCCTGGCTTTGGTGTTCGTGCACCCGGCGATGAGAGCGATACCCCTTATCTCGCCCTCCTCGATGGCGTCCACGAGCGCCCTTATGGGCCTCTCCCTGTTCACAGCCCTGAAGATGTCCAGCATCGCCTCGACGCTGAAACCCGCGACGACCTCGTTCTTCACCTGGGGCACGTGGACCTTGGCGGGATCGCGCTCGCGGTACGCCTCTATGGCCAGCTTGACGATGCGCCGTGCGCCCTCCTTCGCCCTCTCCTCGCGGAAGTCCACGTGGTAGGCGCCAGGGATCTTCGAGAACGGTATCGTCGTGATGAGCCTCGTATGGAAGCACTCGCACAGGGTCTTGAGGGCGGGCATGATACACTGCAGATCGACGATTATCGCGTCCACCGCCCCGGTCATTATCGCAAGCTCCTGGGCGATGAAGTTCGTCGCGAGCGGAATGCCCTTCCTCATGAGGACCTCGTTGGCGGTGCAGCATATGCCCACCACGTTGATCCCTGCCGCCCCGGCCGCCCTGGCCTCGTCTTCCATTTCGCGGGCCACGTCGACCACGATCTCGCTGAGGAGCGGGATGTGCCCGTGGACGGTGATGTTCACTTTCTCCGGGTCGATGACGCCCAGGTTCGCGTGGCTCCTCACGGGATGTGGCGTGCCGAACAGGATGTCTGTGAGGTCGGTGCTGAGGTGGCACCCTGCGTAGTCGGCGAGCGAGCTCTTGAGCCCGCCGAAAATGAGGTTGATGGGGTCGGCGTCAACGCCCATGGTCGACCTGTGCATGACCTCGGCGATGGCGCCGTTGATGTTGCTCGGCATGATGGCGCACTCCTCGTACTTCTCCGTCATGCCTGGCGTCACGGTGGACGCAACCCACGTGCACGCCTCCTCCTCGAGGCGCGAGAAATCGCGCAGCGCAGCGATGGTCACCTCGCGCGTTATCTCCTGCGGTGTCTTGCCGGTCGGGTCGATCCCGATGCGCCTGGCCACCACCTCCGCCTTGGCCGGATCTGAGATGCGATAGTCGGGGGCGTGGCCGTCGAGGTGCGCGAGGAGCGTGAGGGCCACGTGCCTTCCATGATCCGAGTGAGACGCCGTGCCCCCGGCTATGCTGCGGATGAGGTTCCTGGCTACGATGGAGTAGTCGGTCGCCCCGCATATGCCACGCTGCGCGCCCTCGCCGAACGGGTCGATCCGGCACGGGCCCTGGAGGCATATGCGGCAGCACACGCCGAGATTCCCGAAGCCGCACAGGGGCTCCTGGGCGCGGCATCTATCCCAGGCGGTCTCGAGGCCCTGCTCCTCAGCGTGCTTCAGCATCTCGAGCGCGGCGGGATCGACGGTCCTTCCCTCCAGCCTTCCCATTGTGTCGTTCCCCCCTTACTGGAAGCTCGCCACATCGTGTGACAATTCCCGCTTGCGGTGGGGATTTCCATGATTGCGACGGCCTGTGATGCATTTCACAATCAAACTACAAGGGCCCTCTCCTTCACGAGCAGGGCCCCCGTCGGACAATCTCTCACACAGGCTGGTTCTTCTTCGTCCGGGCACCGGTCGCACTTCAGCGCGACCTTCTGCCCTTCGTGGGTCTGGATACTGCCGTAGGGACACACCATCACGCACATCCAGCACCCCACGCAACGCTCGTGGTCGTTGACCACCGTCCCGACATCCTCGTCGAGGCGCATGGCGCCGCTGATGCATGCCTCGACGCACGGCGCATCCTCGCAGTGGAAGCACCGGAGCGGGTAGTATTCGCCGCGTTCCCTCGTCACTCGCACCCGCTGCCTCGGGAGCGGCCTCTCCCAGACCGCCTTGTGGATGTCGCGGCTCCCGGAATGGACAAGGGCGCATGATATCTCGCACTGGCGACACCCCACGCACCTATCGAGCCTCACGAATATCTCCTTCATGTTGTCCCACCACCTCCTTTCTCGCAAGCTCGGCACATATGCCCGCAAGGAGCGATCTGGCGACGGCGCCTGATGCGCCCCTGCCATGTGACCCGGGCATGGCGGCCTCCCACAGCTCGTCACTGAAGGGAACGACCCCGAGAAGCTCGCCGGCGCCGAAATGGGCCTCGAGCGCTGCGCGTTCCTCGTCGTCTCGCACCTTGTTTGCGATGAACCCGACGCCGGCGACCCCGAGGTCGCGTGCAAGGGTCTCCGTGACCCTGGCGGTGCGGAGGCTTGCCTGGCTGGGCTCCACCACCACCAGCATCACGTCCACCCCTCTGGCCGTGCCCCTCGTGAGGTGCTCGATCCCGGCGCTCATGTCGAGGACCACGACGTCATCGCGCTCGATGAGAAGCGCCCCCATAAGGCGTTCGAGGAAGGCGTTCTCCCGGCAGTAACACGCCGTGCCCGCCTGCTTCACCCCGCCCATCCGCAGAAGCCAGGTGTTGCCGGATTTCAGCGAGAAGTCCTCGAGGACATCGTCAACCCGCGGGTTGATGCGAAAGAACGCGCCGTCGCCCATCTTCTCGCGGACGAGATCGTCCATCTCGACCACGGGGCGAAGACGCGCGAGGGCCTCCTCCGGGAATCCCAGGGTGAACCCGAGGTTGGCATCGGGATCGGCGTCAACAGCGAATACCGGTCTCCCTGACTCCGCGAGCCCAAGTATGATTCCTGCCGCAACAGTGGTCTTGCCAACTCCGCCCTTGCCTGACACCGCGATCTTCATCCCGCTCAAGGCGCAGGCTCGCCGCGCCCGGGACCGGAGCGCGAAAAGCCTGCGCTCTGCTACCCCCTTTCACACCCTCGGAACGCTCCCGCGCTGTTATCTCCATGCTTCAACACGCTCGGCAAAAATCCTTCCAGATAAATGTGGGATATTATGCAATCAGGTAATCTTCCCACGTGTATATGCAGTTTGCCCTTTGTGTCACAATTCACAAGCGCCATGTGCGGCAAGATTCGGTCTGCCGTTGCCAGAGATCGACAGGTGAGGATTCCGGCTTTCGTGGCGGGCGCTGTGCGGGGGTGACAAGCTCGTGACCGGGTTCCGCCCAGGCGTGTGTGGTCTTTCGCCTGGTAGTGTTGCAGCGTCGAACGTTCTGCCTGTGAAATGGGGGCTAAAGAAGCAGCAGCAACTCCAGACCTCATGGCCCGGAGCTGGCAGGGGATGTAAGGCTGGCCGTCGGCTCTCTCCCATACCGGCGGCCCAGCAGATCAGAGGTAATACGCGAGATGCATGAGGTCCACGCTGAGGTCGGTGTTGTGGAGGCGCACAGCCTCGGGCACCCTGAGCTTTACGGGGGCGAAGTTGAGGATGGCCTCAATACCTGCATCCGCGCAGGCATCGACGACCTTCTGAGCCGCTTCTGCCGGGACGGCCACTATGGCCATCCTGACCTGGCGTTCGCGGGTGACCTCGGGAATCCGGTCCGCGTGGTGGATAGGGACTTCTCCAATCTTAATGCCCACCTTCGCGGGGTCCGAGTCAAAGAGCGCCGCCAGGCGAAGATGGTAGTCTTTCTCGACCGCCCGCCGCCCGATGATGTACCTCGCCAGCGCCTGGCCCAGGCTGCCGGCACCCATTATGGCCACGTTTATCTCCTTGTCGAGGTTGAGCACCGAGCGTAGCTCATCCCGGAGGACGGCTATCCGGTATCCCACGCCCTGCTTGCCGAAGCCGCCCAGGAAGTTCAGGTCCTTGCGCACCTGCGCTGGGGTCACACCCGCCCTCTCGCCCAGCTCAAACGAGGAGATGAGCCCGCCGTGTACCTCCTCGTCAACGGTCTCGAGGACGCGGAGGTACACGGGCAGTCGCCTGATGACAACATCGGGAATCCTTGGCCTCCTCAAGCATCGTCCCCCCTGATGCGAAGTCGTGTCGAGTCCGGTGCCACGAGTGTAACATAGACGCCACAGCATCCGGCAAGAAGCAATCGTATCGAAGTGAATTCGACAGATAGCCGCAGTTTCCTGCAAAAGCACGTCACGACGGTCCGCGCTGCCAGGCGCTTTGCCCGAGGGGTGCCGCCCGGCCACGCATGACGAGGCGGCGCAGGTAAGCCCTGCGCCGCCTCGTCATGCGTCGTCGCCACAGATGTGCGTGCGGATGAGCGGGGTTGTCAAGGCGCTCCGCCTGGGGCGCTGTCCCGGAAGCTTGAGCACCGGCAACCGACAGCGGCCCAGCCTCTGGAAAAGCGGCTGCGACCTGTGGCGCCCTGCTTAGCCCGCAGCCTCGCTGCACACAGCCTTCTTCACCGCCGGGTATTTCTCCCTGGGCGTGTAGTGGGTATGCAGGAGGTGGTGCGACACCTCGCCCAGCGGCTCGCCCAGGAACTCGGCGTATATCTGCGTTATCGCCGGGTTCTCGTGGGACTTCCTGAGCGGGAGGCCCCTGTCGGCCTCGTACAGGGCACTGCCCCGGATCCCCCTTATCTCCATGTTCGTGGGGATCGGCTGGCCGCCGCCGCCGACGCACCCGCCGGGGCAGCACATTACCTCGACGAAGTGGTAGTTCGCCTTGCCCTCGCGCATCAAGTCGAGGATCTTCTTGGCGTTGCCGAGGCCGTGCGCCACGGCCACCCTGACGTCGAGGTCCCCGACCCTGACAGTGGCCTCTTTGATGCCGTCGAGGCCCCTCACCTGCTCGAAGTCGATCTTCGGAAGCTCGCTGCCCGTGGCAACCTCGTACACCGTGCGCAGGGCCGCCTCCATGACGCCGCCCGTCGCGCCGAAGATCGCCGCGGCCCCCGTGGAAATGCCCATCGGGTCGTCGTGCTCCTCCTCGGGCAGGTCGCCGAGGTTGATGCCCGCCTCGCGAAGCATCCTGCCGAGCTCGCGGCTGGTGAGCACGACGTCAACGTCCTTGTAGCCAGAGTCGCACATCTCGGGCCGGTCGGCCTCGTACTTCTTGGCTGTGCAGGGCATGAGCGACACCGAGAAGATGTCCTTCGGGTCGATCCCGGCCTTCCGCGCATAGTAGGTCTTCACGAGCGCCCCGAACATCTGCTGGGGCGACTTGCACGTGGAGATGTGCTTCAGGAGGTCGGGATAGAAGTGCTCGCCGAACTTCACCCATCCCGGGCTGCATGAGGTGATCATCGGCAGCACGCCGCCCTCCTTCAGCCTCTTCAGGAGCTCATTGCCCTCCTCGATGATGGTGAGGTCTGCAGTGAAGTCGGTGTCCATGACCTTGTCGAACCCCAGCCTTCGGAGGGCGGCCACCAGCTTGCCGGTGATGATCCGGCCGGGCGGCAGGCCCATCTCCTCGCCGATGCTCACCCTGGTCGCCGGGGCGGTCTGCACCACCACGTGCTTGTTGGGATCGGCGAGGGCCTGCCAGACGCGCTCCGTATCGTCCCGCTCCGTGATGGCGCCCACGGGGCACGCGTGGATGCACTGCCCGCACAGGGCGCACGCCACCTCGTCGAGGCCCCTCCCGAACACGGGCGTCACAACCGTCTCGGCACCCCGCTGCGACGGGAAAAGCACCCCCGCCGCCTGCACGTCCTGGCACACTGACACGCAGCGCCGGCAGAGTATGCACTTGTCGGGCTCGCGGACTATCGCCGGCGTGGAGTGGTCCTCGGGGAGCCCGCGCAGCTTGTGCTCGAAGCGGATCTCCCTCATACCGAACCTCTCGGCGAGCGCCTGAAGCTCGCAGTTGCGGTTCCTCACGCACTGCAGGCAGTCCTGCGGATGGTGTGAGAGAAGGAGCTCGAGGTTCATCTTTCTCGCCTGCCGGACGCGCGGGGTGTTGGTGTAGATCACCATTCCGTCCTGCACCGGGAAGGCGCACGCAGGCTGGAGCAGCTTCTGGCCCTCGATCTCAACCACACATATGCGGCAGACGGCCTGCACCGCGAGATCGGGGTGGTAGCACAGCGTCGGAATGTCCACTCCGAGCTTCTTCGCGGCATCAAGGATGGTTGTTCCGGCATCCACCTCAACCCTCCGGCCGTCAATGGTCACCATTGCCATTCGCGTATCACTCCTTCCGTGCTCTCGCTGCTGAGCCGGGCGAGCCTAGGTCCCGCACGTCCCGGTGGGACAGAGCCGGTCATTTATGTGAGATTCGAACTCATCACGGAAGTACCTGAGCATCGTCTTGATTGGGACAGGCGCCGCCTGGCCGAGCCCGCACAGCGACGACACCTGCATCGCCGAGCCCAGCTCATCCAGGAGGTCCAGGTCCTCGGGCTTCCCCTCACCGCGGGCGATCTTGCCCACAATCCCGCGCATCCGCGCGGTGCCCTCGCGGCACGGAGTGCACTTGCCGCACGACTCGTGCTCGAAGAACCTCATGAAGCACTCGGCTATGTCCACGATGCAGTGGGTGTCGTCCATGATGAGGAGAGCGCCCGAGCCAAGCGCGGAGCCGTGCTCCGGCAGGGTGAAGTAGTCCATGGGCACATCGAGCAGCTCCTTCGGCAGGCAGCCGCCGGACGTGCCACCGGTCTGGGCCATCTTGAACCCCCTGCCCCCCGGTATCCCGCCGCCGATCTCGTATATCACGCGACGAAGCGTGATGCCCATGGGCACCTCGATGAGGCCCTTGTTGTTGATGTCGCCGGTGAGCGTGAAGACCTTGGTTCCGGGGCACCTCTCGGTGCCGAACCTCCGGAACCAGTCGGGGCCGTTAAGAAGGATGGGCGGGACGTTCACGATGGTCTCGACGTTGTTGACCACCGTGGGCTTTCCGAAGAGACCCTCCGTGCCAGGGTAAGGCGGCTTTATCCTGGGCTCGCCGCGATTACCCTCTATGGACTCGATGAGCGCAGTCTCCTCGCCGCACACGTACGCGCCGGCGCCCTTTCTTATCTCCACATCAAACGAGAAGCCCGAGCCGAAGATGTCGGGCCCCAGCAGGCCAAGGGCTTTCGCCTGCTCTATAGCTTTTCCCAACCTCTCGATGGAGAGGCCGTACTCGCCTCTCACGTAGATGAAACCTTTATCCGCTCCCACTGCATAGCCCGCTACAGCCATTCCCTCGAGGATGCTGTGGGGATCGCCCTCAAGGATCAGCCGATCCTTGAACGTGCCCGGCTCCCCCTCGTCGGCGTTGCACAGTATGTACTTCTGGTCGGCGTCGGCCCTCGCGGTGAAATTCCACTTGAGGCCTGTCGGGAAAGCCGCGCCGCCCCTGCCGACGAGCCCGGACTTCTTCACAGCATCGATGACTTCCTCGGGCTTCATCTCTGTCAGGCACTTCGCCAGCGCCCTGTAACCGTCGCGTGCGATGTACTCTTCGATCGACTCCGGGTCGATGACCCCGCAGTTTCGCAGCACTATCCGCTCCTGCACCCCGAGGTAGGTCGGTTCCTCGTACTTCACGACCCCGGCCTGAAGGCCTTCGCCGACGAGGCGTGTCACGACCCTCCCCTTCAGAAGGTGCTCCTCGACTATCTCGGGAACGTCGGGTACGTGGACTTTCTGATAGAGCGTGCCCTCGGGATACACCACGATCACCGGCCCGAGGTCGCAGGGCCCGAGGCAGCCCGTCTCGACCACCTTGACTTCCCTGTCAAGGCCCCGCCGCTTCACCTCGGCGATGAGCGCGTCGCGCACCCCCTTGCAGCCCTCCAGCACACACGGGGTCCCTCCGCAGACGAGGACGTGTGAACGGTAGAACTCCACGAGCGTAAACCTCCCTTCTGGGCGTCACTTGTATTCTTTGAGAATGAGCGGAATCCGCTCGGGTGTGAGGTTGCCGTACACCGCCTCGTTGATCATCATGGCCGGCGCAACGCCGCAGACCCCGAGGCAACTGGTGTACTCCAGCGTGAACTTGCCGTCGCTGGTGGTGCCGCCCATGGGGATGCCAAGCTCCTTCTCGAGCGCCTCGATGACGGCCTTCGCTCCGAGCACGTGGCACGGAGCGTCCTGGCACACGCGGATTATGTGCTCGCCCTTCGGCTTCGTCGCGAACAACGTGTAGAACGTTGCCACCCCGTACACCCTCGAGACGGGCACGTCAAGCCCCGAGGCGATCTCGGTGAGCGCCTCTTCCGAGAGGTACCCGGCCTCCTTTTGGACATCGTGAAGGATTGCCACGAGGGCGTCCTTTCTCCGGGAATACTTTTGGAGGATTTCACCGATTTTCGCTGGACAGATGCCTGCATTCCTCGCCGCTGGCTCCATATTGTGCGACCCTCCTTTCGCTCTGGAATGGACCTCAGGCGCTCGCGATGACCCACTCGCCCACGACCTGGCCGTTCACGATGTGGTTTGCCACGATCTGGCGGGCCTTCTCCTTCGTCACCTTCCCGTAGGTCACCCTGGCGCTGCCCGGCCTGATCACATCAACGATGGGCTCCTGCTCGCACAGGCCCACGCACCCGGTCTGCGTCACCACCACGTCCTGGATGTTGCGCTTCGCAAGCTCGTCCATGATGGCGGAGAGCGTCTCCCGCGCCCCCGCGGCGATGCCGCACGTCCCCATGCCCACCACGATCCTGGTGGTTTCCTTGCCCTCCCGTAGCCTGGTCATGGCCTGGGCCTGTTTCCTGATGCGATCCAGCTCCTCAACGGTTTTCATCGTGGACACCTCCTGAGCTTTCCCCTCTCGACACGGTCACATCGAGTCCACACATGATTTCGCCAACTCCGTACATACTTGCGGACATTGCGCTTTCTTCACAATCCCCCCTCCAAAAAAGCGTTGGGTCCCGAGGCCCACACCGCACCTATGATACCACCCGCTCTTCCCCCGGGCAATAGCTATTTCCACCCGCTCCGCCGGATTCCTGCGTGGCTTTCGCCGCTATGTGGAGCCGAGCACCCTCGTGATCTCGGCCTGGAACCGGGCCGGGTTCACGCGCCTGCCGTAGACGTAAACCACGCCGTACGACGCTGCAAGAAGCGCCAGGCCCAGCACCGCCCCGAAGAGGGATGCGGACCCCCCGCGGCCTGTGGCCCGGGCGAGGACGCTCCCCAGGTATATGCCGACCACCATAAAGAGGAGCGGAATCATGTACGCGACAAACGCCGCCCCCAGCACGCGCGAGCTCTCGAGCTCGAGCGCGACCTCGTCGCCGGGCTGTGCTCCCACGCGGTTGGTCGCCTCTACCACGATCCTGTCGGTACGTCCGAAGTCACATGCCTTGCAGTGGCGGCACGCCTCGTGGCGGGTGACCTCCACTTTCGCGAGGTCGCCCTGCACCTCGACAACCCTGCCATGCTCTTCCAAAGAGAATCAGCCTCCTGCGCAGCCCGGCCGCAACACCATTACGCGCGCTGGACCGGGGCCAGGCCCTCACGAATAACGTCCCTGAGCACCCCTGCGAGCGCCGGGTTCGTGGGGGCGATGTCGTCGCCGAGCCCGCGCCTGAACTCGTCCGAGTCCAAGGAGAACGCGGCATGCCCCCGCCAGTGCATGTACCTGAACCTGACGTCGGGGTTGCACACCACGAGAAGCGCCAGGGTCTCCGCCATGTCGCCCAGGGGCGCCCTGTCGATGTGGCTCATCCTGAACGTGGCCCGCACCGTCGTGCCCCGACCTGGCACAGACTCGATGGAGAGATCGCCCCCCGCTGCCCTCGCCGCCTCCCGGAAAAGCGGGAGCCCGAGCCCCACCTTGCGGGTGGTGCGCGATGTGTAGAACGGGTCCAGCACCGACTCTAGTATGTCCCGCGGGATCCCGGCGCCGTCGTCAGCTACCTCTATGGTCAGCAGGTCGGCGGCCTCGTCCTCCGAGATGGCCACGTCCACCGTCCGCGCCCCCGCAGCGATGGAGTTCTGCACTATGTCGAGGATATGCAGCGAAAGCTCTCGCACGTAAGCTCCCCCCGGGTTTAGATCCCCTCCCGGTCAAGCGGGGTGACCGCGCGCCCCGAGGCGGACCTCAGCGCAAGCCGGATCTCCTCGAAGCTCGGGCGCTCGAGGCGAAACGACGTGTAGGCGCGGATCTCGTTCAGCCTGTGGGCATCCGACGACACGATGATGGGCAGGCCCGCGATACCTGGATACGCCTCCCTCGCCCGCCTCGCGCCTGTTCTCGGCGAGACCTCGACCGCATCCGGGTCGAGCCCCGGCGGGACGAATCCCAGGCTCCTGATGAGGCTGAACGAGGGCCTATCCACGTGCGCCGGCACCACAAGGCCCCCAAGCTCTCGCACCCGCCTTCCCACACGGTCGATGCCCATGGACGTTGATGCCAGGAGCAGGCGGCGCAGGCGACCGGTCACGGCCCCCATCGGATCAAGCACAAGCTCCTCGCCGAACCGCTCCTCGTCGTTCTCGATGTCCGACAGGGCGGCGTACACCTCGCCCTGCCAGGCGAGGAGCGCGCCGGGGTTTTCGAAGAACGTGAGCACGTGCACGTCCTCACATGTCTGCACCTCCATGCCGCAGATGACGGTGACACCCGCCGCCCTGCCGGCCTCAGCCACGGAGAGGGCGTTCTCCGCGGAGTTGTGGTCGCATATCCCCACCATCCGCACACCCCGCGATACGGCCGCCTCCACTATGGCCGGCGGGGTCATCTCCGCCTCTGCGCACGGGGAGAGCGCCGTGTGGATGTGAAGGTCGGCAAGGTACACCTGCACCGGAGCACCCCCTCGGGTCTCACGCAGGCCCTTTGCGACAGCCGCTGCCCGGCCTGCCCGCCCGCCCACCCGCGCGCCGCGACCCACCGAGCCCAGCCCCTAGCCGCGCGCGCTCCCGCGGACCCCTGCGGCGTGGAGACGGCCCACCACCTCGAAGGCAGCGAGGCGCGTCCTCAGGAGTGGGATGCCTTCCTCCTCCGCCCTGCGGGCCGTCTCGGGCTCGCATTCCACTCCCCCGGCCACCACAACGGCCGCGAGGCCCGCAAGCGTCGCCACGGCGATGATGTTCTGGTGGGCCTGAACCGTCACCCAGATGTCGCCGTCCCTCGCGTGGGCCATGACGTCGCTGAGGAGATCCGACGCATACCCGCCCCTCACCTCGTTGTCAAGGCCGGCTGCCCCGGCCTCGACGGTGCAGTCCAGACTATCGAGGAAATCACGCACCTTCACGCATCTCACCCCTCGCGCCTCTCCGCCTCTGCCTCCAGTTCCGACTTGCCCTCCGCGCTCATCGCGGACGGGTTTTTCCTCGCAAGGTCGAAGAGCTGCTCCGCCAGGACCTTCACCTGGTGACGCAACTTGAACACGCAGTCGGTGTCCACGGCAAGGCCCTGGACGATATCCTCCGCGAGGGCCCTGCAGTGCGGCGAGCCGCACGACCCGCAGTCGAGCCCGGGGAGGTCTTTGACGACCTTCTCGATCATTTCGGCCTTTGAGATCGCGCGCGAGACATCCTGGTCCAGCCGGAATGCCGGAACGGCCGCGATGTCCTGGCGCATATCGAACTGCCCCGCGCGGGCGCGCCGTGCCAGGTCTTCCTCCTCCTCAGGCGTGAACGCCGGGGGCCCGGCGAGACCTTTCGCCAGCTTTTCCAGGTGAACATGCGCGATGAACGGGTTTCGCACGGCGAGGGCGCCACCCACGCACCCGCCCACACAGGCCTGAGCCTCGATGAAGTCAACGTCGGCCAGCCTGCCCATCTCGACCTCCTCGAGCACGTCGATGACGCTGTGGATGCCGTCCACCACCACGAAGCTCGCCAGCCCAACCGCAGCGTTCTCACCACCCGATCCACCCCAGCCGACGCCTGCTCCCGACGCCCTGCGCCTCGGCGCCGGCTCGCCCATGGCGGCGAGACGCCGGAAGACCTCCCCATACACGTCGGCGATGGATATCGCGCCGTCCACCGCCGAGAAGCCGCGTTTTGAAGCCTCCCGCACCCAGGTCACCTTGGCGGGACAGGGCGTGATGAAGAAGGCCCCGATGTCCTCCGGGGGGATGCCCATCTCCCTGCTCTTGCTCTCCTTGGCCAGCTTGCCTGCGCAAGTCATGGGGGAGTCTACGGGGATGAGGTGGTCTATGAGGGCCGGGAATCTCACCTGTATCAGCCTGACTACCGCGGGGCACGCTGCGGAGATCATGGGCCTGACCTCCCGGTGTGCCCTGAGGTACTCCCGGGTCACCAGTGTGGCCACGTCCGCCCCCCGTGCGACCTCGTACACGTCGTCGAAGCCCATGTCGATGAGGGCCGCCAGCACCCGGTCGGGGTGAACGTCCGGGCCGAACTGGCCGTAAAGCGCGGGCGCAGGCAAGGCGATGGTGTACTTGAAATCCTTCAGCCGGTCGAGGGAGTCGGTGATGGCGGTCTTGGCATGGTTATCGCAGGTCCTTATGCACTCCCCGCAGTCGGTGCACCTCTCCGCGTTGATCCTGGCCTTGCCCTGCCTCACCCTGATGGCCTCGGTCGGGCAGTTCTTTATGCATCTGGTGCAGCCGCGACACTTGTCCTCGATGAGGAGAACCGAGTGGAACGGGCCGGTCATGCTAGACTTCCTTTCGAGGGAACGTTAATAACCATTCTAACGCTCGTGCCCCGTCCGACCGTGGACTCTATGTGAAACTCGTCCGAATACCTTCTCATGTTCGGCAGGCCGAGCCCGGCACCGAAGCCCATCTCCCTTATGTACTCAGGCGCAGTCGAGTACCCTTCCTGCATCGCCAGGGCTATATCAGGGATCCCAGGCCCCTCGTCGTCGGCCAGTATCTCGATGCGCTCGGGCGAGATGTCAACCGAGAGAACCCCCCGGAACGCGTGGATGACGATGTTCATCTCGGCCTCGTACGCGACGATCGCCGCCCTACGGGCGGTCGCGGCGTCGATGCCCAGCTGGCGAAGCGTGCGCTTGAGCCTGGCTGCAGCCTCCCCCGCGGCCTGGAAGTCCTCGCCGGTGACCGGGCACTCAAGGAGCATCGCGCGTGCCTCCACATGCGTCGTGGGGGTCGCCGCCAGCCTGCGGCCATGCGCACCTGCCCCGTAGGCCGGCCTCAAAGAGCAGGCCAGCCGACTCGTAGAGCGGGTATGACGTACATAGCACCGGAATCCCGGCCTCGGCCGCCATGGCCAAGATGTCTGGCGTGGGCTTCTTGCCGCGAACGAAAACGATGCCCAGAAGGTCCATCATCTCGGCCGCGCGGATTATCTGAGGCGTGACAAGGCCGGTCAGCACGAGCATCCTGGCCTTCGTGAAGGCCAGGAGGTCGCTGATGAGGTCGCAGCCGCATGCCGCCTCGATCTCCTGGTCGAGCTTGTCCTCCCCCGTCAGGAGCGTAGCATCAAGTATCCTCATCACGTCGCGCACCCGCACTCTTCACCATTCCCTCCAGCCTCGATAACCGGGTAGACGGCTAATGCATCACCACAACGGAGTGCCCCTTCGTCTCGAGCTCGGAAGCGAGCCTGTCGGCGTTGGCCTTCTCTGAAAACGCTCCAACCTGCACCCTGTATGGGGCGCCGCCGGTCACGAAACCAGGGTACCCGGCACCTGCGAGCTCCCGGGCGAGCCCCTCTGCCCCGGTCCTGTCATCGAACTCGCCCACCTGCACCCGGTAAAGGATCTGGCCGGAGATCACAGGCGGCGCCGTGGCCCCCTCATCGGCGGGGTACGGAGCCGTGGTCGAAGGCTCCCCGGTAACGGACGGGGTCCCACCAGGGATGGACACGTCTGCTCCGTTGGGTTGCGTCGAGGTGGTATCATCGGTTGCACCTGCGGGAACGACCGGCGTCGCCACCTGGGGCGGCCGGCCGTCATTCGGCCCTGGGCCGGACGCGAGGAGGCCGAAGGCGTACCTTCCCATGAGCACGCCGAGGCCGATGGCAAGGCCGGCCATGATGATGAGCATCAGCACCATGGACAGGCTCTGACCTGTCCTTCCCCTTCTTTCAGGCATTTTCGATCCCCCCTCGTAGCGTTCCTGCGACTATATTACTTCTCTGGGCACTCGAATTCCTCCTGTGTGCGCACAAGGCGGCAAATCTTGCGCCCACGGCGGGCGCATGTGGAGGTCGACGGCCACGAGGCGCGTATCGCGAACGCCATCGGCACCGCCTGGCCGCTCCAGCACGCTCCTGGTCGCGCACGCGAATACCACCGGGAGGCTGCGCCTTGCGGCAAGCTCCTTCGCCACGCCCACGCCGCGCACCACGTCGGCGGGGGTCGTCTCCTCACTCATGTGCGTGTTGCTCACGATCCCCGTGAAGCTCAGCCTGGAGGATCCCTCGATCGACTCCAGCATGGCTTCGGCTCTCGCAACATCCCTTGTGAAGGGCCGGTTCGTGTTGAGCACGAAATACATGTCGTAGCCCGCCGCCTCGAATTCCGGAGAGAACCTGGCGAGCGCCCGCGCCCCCGCGGGGTCGCCGCCTGCGTCGAATATGACAGTCGCACCTTCGTCGTGGAAGGCCTGGAGTATCCCGGGGGCAAGTGCGGGAAGGTCCGCTCGCTCGAACCCCGGGGCGGACGATATGACCTGGATGCCCTCGCGCTCCATCTCGCGCGCCGCCTCGCGGGATCTGAAGTAGGGGTTGACGATGTCGAGATCGACCACGATGACGCGGGCGCCCTCGCCCCGCCTCATCCTGGCGAAATTCAGCGACACCTCGGTCTTCCCGGACCCATATGCGCCGCCAAAGACCACGATCCTTCGGGTCAGGGGGAGCCTCCCGGCTACTGACAGCAGGTGGTTCCTGACCTCGCCCACCAGGTACAGCGACCCGCACACAACGAGCGCCCCATCCTCTCCTGCCCGCACGAGGCCTTCATCCGCCGCCATAGTGGCGCTAGACGCCGCCAGAACCTCGCGCCCCTCACTTGCGGCGAGATCGACGATGACGGACGGGTCGACCCCGCCGAGCCTCGACGATGAAGCCCTGGTCGCGATGACGCAGGAAGCGAACCCCGCCACCAGGCACACCATCTCCCTGACGGGCTTGTCCCTGGAGATTCCCACGACCGCCGTGACATGCCGGCCGCCGGCCACCTCTGGGACCGCCTGGGCCAGCCTCTCCATGCCGTCGAGGTTGTGGGCGCCGTCGACCAGCACGAGGGGGCGGCGCTGAAGGATCTCGAGCCTGCCCGGCCAGCGGGTGAGCTTCAGTCCCTTGCGGAGCGCATCTTTCTCCACGTTCACGCCATGGCGGCGCAGCGCCTCGATGGCGCCCACCGCGCACGCAGCGTTCTCTACCTGGTGGGAGCCGAGAAGCGGGATGTAAAGCTCCCCGAGGTCCTTTCCGCCGACCGCAATCCGGAACCCCTGCCCCTCCGCATCGTGGCGCGTGCGTTCATAGAGGATATCCTCCCCCACCACATCGACGCGGGCCGAGCTCTCGGCAGCGACGCGCCGTATCACCGCAAGCGCCGCCGGATGCTGGAGACCGACCACCACAGGCACGCCGGGCTTGATGATCCCGGCCTTCTCGAAGGCGATCTCCTCGATGGTGTCGCCCAGCTTCTCGCGGTGGTCCATGTCGACGTGGGTGATCACCGACGCGAGCGGCGTGATCACGTTGGTGGCGTCGAACCTGCCGCCGAGGCCTACCTCCACGACGGCGTAGTCCACGGCCTCGTCAGCGAAGTAAAGGAACGCCACGACAGTGCCCATCTCGAACTCCGTCGGGGGTCCCAGGGCCGGATCGTGCGCCACCGCCTCGAAGTGCGGGCGCAACCTGGCTATGAGATCGGCAAGGCGTGCCCCTGGTATGGGCCTGCCGTTTACGCTGATACGCTCCGTGTACGACGAGAGGTGTGGGGACGTATAGAGCCCGGCGCGAAACCCCGCCGCGCGAAGCACCGAGGCCGTCATCGCTGCGACCGACCCCTTGCCGTTGGTGCCGGCCACGTGGATGCCCTTGAGCTTCAGGTGGGGTGAGCCTGTGGCGTCGAGGAGAGCAAGCGTGCGGCCAAGGCCGAGGTTCACCCCGAACTTGCCCAGGCTGTGCAGGAATGTGATGGCTTCTTCGTAGTCCATGAGAACTCTCTTCGCTACTCAGAAGCGTTTTCCTTCCCCAGCGTGCGCTCGGGGCTTCGCGTGCACTCGGGCGCTAGAAGACAGCCGTCACACCTGGGCCTCTGGGGCCTGCACCGCCGCCGCCCGTGGACGATCATGTTGACGTGAAGGGGGTAGACCAGGTCGGGCGGTACCACGGAGGCCATGGCTTCGTGGGCGGCCTCGGCCCCGCACCGCTCGCTCACAAGCCCGAGCCGCCTCGCCACGC
Organism: Firmicutes bacterium UBA6811; assembly: GCA_002452295.1. Taxonomy (GTDB): domain Bacteria; phylum Bacillota; class SHA-98; order UBA4971; family UBA4971; genus UBA6256. Next base: position 59,571 of record DKEX01000028.1, read on the forward strand.
GCAGAACGTGCGTATCCACGGGCAACACGGGCATGCCGCACCCGAAGAGAAGCGTGCATGCGGCGGTCTTCGGGCCGACGCCGTCGAGGGACACGAGGTACTCCTGCGCCGCGCGGGTGTCGAGGCGTTCGAGGAAGTCCAGGGACGCAGATCCCCCCTCGCTGTGCAGGTGGTCCAGGATCCCCTGTATCCTGGCGGCCTTGACGTCGGCAAGGCCGCCGGTCCTTATCGCGTCCGCCACGTCACGCACGTCCGCCTCACGCACAGCCTCCCACGACGGAAACCTCTCCTTGAGGCTCCGAAAGGCCCTCCCGGAATTGACGTCGGACGTGTTCTGTGAGAGCACAGTGGCCACGAGGGCGTCCAGCGGGTCCTCCCGCCGGGCGGGAGGGACGCCGTACATCTCCTCCAGAATCGCTACGATCCGCTGTATGCGCCCACTGGCGCCGTCATTGCTCAAGCTGGTAGCCTCCATGGACCAGGCTGTCTCGCCGTCCCGGCGGCGGCCGCCGCGACCCCGGTCCTCAGTCGGTCGGCCAGTCTCGCACCACTTGCCGCCCTCGGGCAGGGCGATCCGTCACGCTCGCGCCGGGTGAATGACGCGGTCCCGGCGACGTGGGCACATCACGTCCACATCTGATTGGCGGTCTGCCGGCGGCCTCAGGACTTGACGCCTGCAGAGAGAGAACGCGTACCTCTGTATCCAACCAGTCGCACCGCCTTGGGCGCCGCCCCCGGAGCGCAACACCGGCGACCCTGTCAAAGTGGCCATCGCCTCTGAACCTGCACCTAGCCCCTGAGGTCCGCGAGCCTGGCCGCGAGGCGCGCCCGTTTTTCGGCACACTCCTCGCGCCTCGCCCGCTCCCGCTCCACGACCTCCGCAGAGGCCTTCTCCACGAAGGCCGGGTTGGAGAGCTTCCGCCAGGCGGACTCGAGTGCGGCCTCGGCTGCCCGAAGATCCTTCTCCAGCCTGCGGATCTCGGCATCGAGGTCGATGATCCCCGCAAGGGGCACATATACCTCAGCGCCCGTAACGATAGCAGACGCCGCCTTCTCGGGCTTTCGCTCGAGGTGATCCTGGATGGAAAGACGCGAAAGGCCCGCAAGGCGCGTGACGAACTCGGTGCCCGCTCGGAGGACATCGGCCGTGCCGCCGCCCGCGACCACGATCGCCTCGACCTTCTTCTGGGGTGGCACGTTCATCTCGGACCTCACGTTGCGGATGGCCCGCGTGACGTCCATGAGCGTGGCCATCTCAGCCTCGGCATCGGGGTTATCAAGCCTCTCGTCGAACTTTGGCCACGCCGACACCATGACGCTGCCATCCGCGCCAGGCAGGCGTTGCCAGATACCCTCCGTTACGAACGGCATGAACGGGTGCAGAAGCCGGAGCACCTTCCCCAGGGTCTCCGCCAGCACGTGCTGGGCGGTGGTGCGTGCGCGCTCGTCATCGCCGTACAGCCGCGCCTTGGAGATCTCGATGTACCAGTCGCAGAACTCATCCCACGTGAAGTCGTACAGGGCGCGAGCCGCCTGCCCGACCTCGTACTCATGGAGATGCGCCGTCACCCTCTCCGCCACCCTGTTCGCCCTGCTCCGTATCCACCTGTCGGCAGGCAGGAGGTCGAGATCGCGCTCGTCCACGGCGGCCGGGTCGTAGCCCCTGAGGTTCATGATGACGAAGCGCGACGCATTCCAGAGCTTGTTGGCGAAATTGCGGCTCGCCTCGAGCCGCTCCTCCCTGAAGCGCATGTCATTGCCGGGGGTATTGCCGGTCACGAGGGTGAACCGCAGCACGTCGGCGCCGTACCTGTCCACGACCTTCAGGGGGTCCACGCCGGTGCCGAGGGACTTGCTCATCTTCTTGCCGCTCGACGCCCGCACGAGCCCGTGGATGAACACATCGTGAAACGGCACCTCGCCCATGAACTCGAGGCCCATGAGTATCATCCTCGCGACCCAGAAGAAGATGATATCATAGGCGGTCACCAGCACCGACGTCGGATAGAAGTGCCGAAGCTCCGGCCTCTTCTCGGGCCACCCCATGGTCGAGAAAGGCCATAGGGCCGACGAGAACCAGGTATCGAGCACATCAGGATCCTGCTCCAGCTTGCCGCTGCCGCATTTTGGGCAGCTCTCCGGGTCCTCGGCTGAGGCTATGGTCTCGCCGCACTCGCCACAATACCATACCGGAATCCTGTGGCCCCACCAGAGCTGCCTCGAGATGCACCAGTCGTGGATGTTCTCCATCCAGTTGAGATAGACCCTGGCGAAGCGCTCGGGGACGAACCTGATGCGGCCGTCCTCCACGGCGTTCATGGCGGGCGCGGCGAGTGGCTTCATTCTCACGAACCACTGCCTCGATATCATCGGCTCGACGACCGTGTGGCACCTCTGGCAGTGGCCGACTGCGTGGCCGTGCGCCTCCGTCTTCTCGAGAAGGCCGAGCGACGCAAGCTCCTCCGCGACCTTCTCGCGGCAGGCGTACCTGTCGAGCCCCCCGTACTTCCCGGCCTCCTTCGTCATCCTGCCGTCCTCGCCGATCACCTTGACTGCCGGGAGGTCGTGGCGAAGGCCGATCTCGAAGTCGTTCGGGTCGTGGGCGGGAGTCACCTTCACCGCCCCAGTCCCGAACTCGGGGTCAGCGTGCTCGTCTGCAATGACGGGTATCTCCCGGTTCATTATGGGAAGGATAACCTTCCTGCCCACGAGGTGGCGGTAACGAACGTCGCCGGGGTTCACTGCCACAGCCGTATCGCCTAGCATCGTCTCGGGACGGGTGGTTGCTACAGTGATGTAGCCCTCCCCGTCTGCGAGCGGGTACTTTATATGGTACAGAGCGCCTTTCGTATCTTCATGCTCGACCTCGAGGTCCGACAGCGACGTATGGCACCTGGGGCACCAGTTGATGATGTACGTGCCCCGGTATATGAGCTCCTTCTCATAGAGCCGCACGAACACCTGCCGGACGGCGCGGGAAAGGCCCTCATCCATGGTGAACCTCTCGCGCTCCCAGTCGCAGGACGCCCCCAGGCGCTGGAGCTGGCTGCGGATCGTGCCGCCATACTTCTCCTTCCACTGCCACACGCGGCGGACGAACTCCTCGCGCCCGAGGTCGTGGCGGGATAGGCCCTCCTTCGCAAGCGCCGCCTCCACCTTCACCTGGGTCGCGATGCCCGCATGGTCGGTGCCGGGGATCCACACCGTGTTATCGCCCATCATCCGATGCCAGCGCACAAGGATATCCTGCAGCGTGTTGTCCAGGGCGTGGCCGATGTGCAGCGATCCCGTGACGTTGGGCGGCGGGATCACGATGCAGAAGGGCTTTCTCGATGGGTCGACGTCCTGATGAAAACACCCACCCCGGAGCCACTCCTCGTAGATCTTCTCCTCCATTTCGAGGGGGTTGTATCTGGTCGCAAGCTCGTTTGTAATGAGGTCTGGCTCGTTCTGAGCTCTTGCCATCTTACGCGCGGCCGCCTCCGCCTTCGCTTCCATTTCCGCCTCCGCCTCCGCCCTACCTCCCGGTTCCGCTTGCGCTGTCGTCTCCGGTTCCGGTTTCGCTTCCAGCCTCGCTTTCGTTTCGGTTTCGGGTTCGGCTTCGGTTTCGGGTTCGCCGCGGCTTACAGCCGGAGGTGCCGCTCCCTCCTTTCCTCATCCATTCTGCCTCGGCGCGTCACCGCCTCGAGGCTCAGTCTGCATGCCTCAACAGCTTCGCAGCGCCGAAAGGCCACCTTGTCACGTCCTCACCGCCCACATGGAGCACCCCGTCACGCGGACACCGGATCTTGGCCAGGTAGGTTCGGCGCTCTTCGCCTTGCACGCCGAGCCTCGCCTGAGTTGGATACCCGTTGCACGTCCTGAAACCGCGTAGGTTGGCGGTCTCTCCAGAGATCGCACTCCGTGGAACCCACCGGCCGTCAACAGCAGTATCCCCCGAACCCGCGGCAACTGGCAAGAGTCGGCGCCGGGCGCACGGGACTGCAGATCCACTTCCCCGGGAAAACTCAAGAGCCCCTTTCGCCGTGTCAAGGGCGAAAGGGGCTAACTCCCGCGGTACCACCTTGCTTCCCGCATCTGTTGCTTGCGCAAAGATACAGGCGCTCGATTGCTGTAACGGGCTGCCCGTCGAGGCCTACATGCGCTGGTACCGCAACTGCCACCGCATCTCAACCCCGATGCTCCGGAGCGACCTTCGGTGCGGCCTTGTCCCGGGAAGCCTTCCAGCCGGTGAGCCTCCCTCTCTCAGGGCAGCGCCGCCCTACTCCTCTCCATCAACGCATGTGCTCATTGTCGCGTTGTATTGCCTGTATAATACAACACGCGCCCGGGTCCGTCAAGTGTCCGACTTGCCTCTTGTCGTCGGCCTGTGATAATGTCACCCTGTAAGCGAGGGTGTCACCCTCTCATGTGAGTCACTATATCCCAGTACATCCTGAGGCGCGCGCCAAACCCCTTCAGGCCGCCGCACTTCTCCTCCTTCATCACCTGCGACACCCCGTGCAGGACGACCCGCTTGACCCTCGCGCCGCACGAAGCAAGGTGCCTGTTGAGCATGACCTCCACGCCGAACCGGGCATCCTCCATCGGGACGTCGCGCACGAGCGCCGCTCTCACGGCGCGCTGGCCCGACAGCCCCGGCGTAAGCTTCTGGGCAAGCGCGGTCGACGTCCTGCCGCCCGCGAACACGCCCAGGGTAGCATCGGCCTCGCCCGAAACCACCGGGCGGACTAGCTCGTCGACATGTTCCGGCGTAAGCCCGACAAGGTCGGCGTCTATGAACGCCACCACCTCGGCGCTCGTCGCCGCAAGCCCGGCCTTCATAGCCCCGCCCTTCCCCCTGTTGCGCGCAAGCTCCACAGCCCGCGCCCCCAGGGACCGTGCCACGTCTGCCGTATCGTCGGTCGAGCCGTCGCTCACGACGATAACCTCCGACACCAGGGCCGCGCCCAGGGCCGCGGCGATGACCCGCCCGATGCGCGCACCCTCGTTATACGCAGGAATGATCACCGCCGCGCTGGTCGTGCCGCGCTTGCCGCCCATGTCTACACCAGCCCCCCGGCTGCGTCCCGCCGCTCCCGGGCGATCTTTCGTATCTCCTCGACCAGCCTCTCTACGACCTCGCCGTCGGGAACCCTCCCAACGGGCTTCCCGTGTGCGAACAGAAGTCCCGCGCCCTCGCCGAGGGCGACCCCGATGTCCGCCTCGCGCGCTTCGCCGGGGCCGTTGACCTCGCAGCCCATCACCGCAGCTTTCAGGGGGACGTCGATCCCGGCGACCCTGCGCTCCACTTCCTCGACCATCCCGAAGAGATCCCCATGACAGCGGCCGCAGGTCGGACAGGATATGATCTCGACGCCGAACTGTCTTTGGCCCACGGCCGACAGGATATCCCTCGCGACCCTCACTTCCTCCTCAGGCTCCGCTGTGAGGGACACGCGGATGGTGTCGCCGATTCCCTTAAGGAGAAGCGCTCCTATGACCACGGCGGACTTCACCGTGCCCGCCCTGGGGCCGCCGGCCTCAGTGAGCCCGACGTGCAGAGGATAGTCGGTCGCCTCCGCGATGGCCTCGCAGCCCTCAACCGTGGTGACCACGTCGGACGCCTTGATCGATATGACGATGTCGCCAAAGCCCTCGTCTTCGAGAAGGCCCGCGCTGCGCCTCGCGCTCTCCACCAGCGCATCAGCGCAGGGCCTGCCAAACTTCGCAAGCAGGTCCTTCTCGAGGGATCCGGAGTTCACGCCCACCCTGATGGGTATGCCGCGCTCCCTCGCGGCCCTTGCGACTTCCCTGACCCTCTCCCTGCCGCCGATGTTCCCGGGGTTTATCCGAAGCTTGTCCGCACCGGCGGCTATCGCTGCAAGCGCAAGCCTGTAATCGAAGTGGATGTCGGCGACAAGCGGTAGCGGCGACCTGCGCCGTATCTCGGCAAGCGCCTCCGCGGCGGCGGCATCGGGGATGGCGCACCGCGCGATCTCGCAGCCCGCCTGGGCGAGCCTTTCAAGCTGACGTAGCGTGCCGTCGACATCCCTCGTGTCGGTCTTTGTCATGGACTGTACGGTGACCGGGGCGCCGCCCCCGATGGCGACGTCTCCAACCCTGACCTTGCGCGTCCTGCGCCTTCCGATCATCGTCGTCCTCCCTGCTCCTTCCGTGCCTGGTAGCTAGCCGAGACGCCCGCCCAGCCTGGCGATATCGGACAGCGTCGCGAACGCCATGATGAGCATCAGGATGGCCATGCCGACCATGCGTGCGAACGCCTCCTGTTCCTCGTCGAGCGGGCGCCTGCGCACAGCCTCGATGCCGAGGAGCACGATCCACCCGCCGTCAAGCACCGGTATGGGAAGGAGGTTGAGCAGGCCGAGGTTCACGTTGAGCAGGGCCGCAAGGTAAAGCAGGTTTACAAGGCCGAGCCGCGCCGTCTGGCCCACGACCTGGGCTATCCCGATTGGCCCCGCTACCTCCGCCTTCATCCTGCCGGAAACCATGCGTCCGAGGGTGACCACGAGGTTCCTGGCCACGTCCACCGTGAACGTGGCCCCGGTGCGCACCGCCTTCAGCACGCCCGCAGGCTGCCACGGCTCTGAGAGCAGCACCCCGATGACGCCCCCGCCGGTCTCGGGATCCTTTGCGGGCGTCACCTGGAAACTCATCCTGGCGCCTTCCCGCTCAACCGTGATGGTGATGGGCTTTCCCAGGGCCGCCGAGATGGCATCCCTCACTTCCGCCACCGTCTCGGTGGTGGCCCGCCCGACCGCTACTATCCTGTCGCCCGCCTGTAGCCCCGCCGCCTGCGCAGGCATCCCCGGGTACACCTCGGACACAACCGCCGCCGGCACACCTGCGGCCACGAAGACGATGGCGAAGAACACGAACGCCATTACGAAGTTCATGAACGGCCCTGCAAGGATGGTGGCGATCCTCCATCCCAGGGGCTTCGCCCGGAAGCTGCGCGGGTCGCCCGCGTCCACGTCGTCCTGCGGGTTATCCGGGCGGTCGAGGCCGGCGAACTTCACAAAGGCGCCGAGGGGAAGCGCACGCAACGAGTAAACCGTCTCCCCCCGTTTCCGGCGCCATATGAGCGGGCCGAAGCCCAGCGCGAACTCGTACACCTTTATGCCGGCGGCCTTGCCGGCGGCAAAGTGCCCAAGCTCGTGCGACAGGGTGAATGTCGCGAACACAAAGGCAAACGCCAGCACCGTAATGGTCACGGTTTCAACCACGTGCATGTCCTCCTCTTCCCGCCACGCGTCGTGCGACGCGGAGCCTCGCCCACCTGTCGGCCGCAAGCACCTCTTCAGGAGAGCGCGCATCGACTGGATCATGGCTTGCCATGGCGTCCTCCACGAGGGCGGGGATATCACAGAACCCGATCCGCCCCGCGAGGAACATCCTGACAGCCTCCTCATTCGCCGCGCTCAGCACGCACGGCATGGTCCCACCCGCGCGCACTGCCTCGTAGCCCAGGCGCAGCGCAGGGAACCTCGCCACATCGGGCGGCTCGAAGGTCAGGGCGCCCAGGCTCGCCACATCGAGCGTCCTCGCGTGCCCCGCCGCACGCCCGGGGTACGTAAGAGCATACTGGATGGGGAGTCTCATGTCGGGCGCGCCGAGCTGGGCCAGGATCGACCCGTCAATGAGCTCCACCATTGAATGGACGATGCTCTGCGGGTGGACCACCACGTCGATGCGGTCCGGATCCACCCCGAAAAGCCATCTCGCCTCGATCAGCTCGAGCGCCTTGTTCATGAGCGTCCCGGAGTCGATGGTGATCTTGGCGCCCATGGACCACGTCGGATGGCACAGCGCCTCGTCCGGGCGCACCCGCTCGAGCTCGCCCGCCGGGAGCGTCCGAAACGGTCCGCCGGAGGCCGTGAGGATGAGCCTCTTCACCTCGGACATCCTCCGCCCCCCAAGGCACTGGAAGATGGCCGAGTGCTCGCTGTCCACCGGCACGATGGAGGCGCCGTGCCGCGCCGCCTCGTCCGTGACGAGCTTCCCTGCAGCCACGAGGGTCTCCTTGTTCGCAAGGGCGATGGTCTTTCCGTGCCGGATGGCCGCGAGGGTGGGTTTGAGCCCTGCTATTCCCACAACCGCCGACAACACGAGGTCCGCCTCGGGGCACGATGCAACGCGTTCGGCGGCGCAATCGCCCGAGACAACCTCGACCGGCATGCCCCCGAGCCGCTCCCGCAGCGCCCGCGCAGCGCCCTCGTCGGCAACGCCGACCATGCGCGGCGCCCATCGCCGCACCTGCGTCTCCAGAAGGCCGATGTTGCTCCCGGCGGCAAGGCCGACCACCCTGACGGAGTCGCCAAGCCATTCTGCCACTTCAAGGGCCTGGGTGCCGATGGACCCGGTGGACCCCAGGATCACGAGGCCTCGCTGCAACCATCCCACTCCTCACCCTATCATTCCCTGGGCACCAGAGGCAGCAGGCCCCCGCGGGCCATGGCCTTGATAATGATGACAAAGAATGGGCCAATGACGATCCCACTCGCGCCGAAGAGCCGTACGCCCACGTACACCGCCACGAGGATGGCAAGCGGGTGGACGCCCACATTCGCCCCGACAACCCTGGGCTCAGCCCCTTTGCGCAGAACGAACTGCACGGCCATGAGCGCCGCGATGACGATGGCCTCGAAGAGCTGCCTCCGGATGCCGTAGTACACTATCATCGGCACGTATAGCGTGCCGGGCCCGACGACTGGTATCAGGTCGAGTACCCCGCACAGGATCCCGAGAAGCCACGCATAGCCCGTGCCTGCTACCGTGAATCCGATGATGCTCACCACGGTCGTGATCATGATGAGTATGAACTGCGCCCTTATGAACCCGAGGGTGGCGGATACCACCTCCGCCCTCATGGCCCGCCCCTTCTCACGCCACCTGGAAGGCGTGAGGCTCATGAGGAACTCTGATATCTGCCTCTTGTCGCGGCTCATGAAGAAGGCCGCAAAGAAGCTGACTATGAGGATAAAGCCGATGTTCGGGAGGGCCGTCACCATGCCCGTGATCCTCGCAAGAACGCTCTCGACAGCCAGGTACAGCTTATACTGGTTGTTTCTTATGGCATCTATCACCGGAGGAGGCAACTCGCGGTAGAACCTCTCCACGTCCTCGATGACCTTGGCCAGCATCTCCTCGAAGCTCACGTTATACATGGGCAAGGCCCGCGAGAGATCCTGGATCTCGAGGTAGAGGCGGGATACGCCCACAACAACCCCAACGCTCACCACCACGAGGAGCAGGCAGAGCATTATGAGGACGGCGCTGCCCCTCGACAGCCTCGCCCGCCGCACCAGGATCTCGACGGGGGGGTCGATGAGGGCTGCCAGGATGAAGGCGATGATGAACGGCACGAAGTAGGTCAGAACGTACTTGACCACGAGGAAGCCGGCAACGAGCACACCAGCCCATGCCAGGAAATGCTTCCACGTTGCCGATAAGCCATGCAACCTGAACCACCCCGCACCATCCCAGGGCTCTGGCGCCCGGCCGGGCCCCGGCCCCGCTTTCAGCCACGCCGGCGGCCGGCGGTCGCCCGCCTACCCGCCGACCCCTCAAGCTGGAAACAGCAGTACATAATAGTACGCTACGGGTATAGCAAACAACACGCTGTCGATTCTGTCAAGCACTCCCCCGTGGCCGGGCAGAAAAGCGCCGGAATCCTTTACGTGCGCGTTACGCTTCATGGCAGACTCAGCGAGGTCCCCGGCCTGCCCCGCCACTGATACCGCCATCGAGAAGAAAACCGCCTGGGCGAGAGGGATCCCGGGCCACCAGCCGGCGAATGCGCCCAGCACCCGCACGGCTACGCCCACGCACACCCCCGTGAGAAGGCCCAGCACAGCGCCTTCCACGCTCTTGTTGGGGCTTACTCCGGGCATGAGCTTGTGCCTACCGAAAGCGCTCCCCAGGAAGTACGCGCCGGTGTCGTCGGCCCAGACCGTAACAAGGGCCGCGACGATGTGCCCGAGGCCAGCGCCAGGACCCCCGAGCCGCCTGAGCAGGAGGAGGAGAGCCACGGCCCAGCCCACGTAGGCCGCTCCAAACACCGTCACCGCCGGGTTCGCGATGGCCAGGTCTGGGCCGCGCCGAAACGTCTGAACGCCGAGGCTGGCGATGATGACTCCGGCCAGGGTGGCTCCCACCCCGGGGCTCGAGCCGAGGTGCCCTGCGAGGGCGAACGAGACGACCCCCGCCACCCCTACCAGCGCGGCCGGCTCGAGCCCCGCACCCCTGGCAAGCCGGTAGAACTCGAGAACAGCGGCGACGCCGATGCCTGCTGCCATCACGCCAAGGTACGGCCCACCGGCCACAACAACCGCCATCGCGATGGGCGCAGCAACAAGTGCACTTGCGACCCTCTCCCGCACGTCCCCCACCTCCCTCCATCGCGAGAATCGCCCGCCTACCTAGATGCCACCGAACCTGCGCGCCCTCCTCTGATATTCCTGGATGGCCCGGCCCAGCTCTCGCCCGGTGAAATCCGGCCAGAGCACGGGGGTCACGTGAAGCTCCGCGTACGCCACCTGCCACAGAAGGAAGTTGGAGATCCGCATCTCCCCCCCGGTCCGGATCACAAGGTCGGGGTCGGGCACGCCGGCCGTGTACAGGTGCGCCTCCAGTGACGCGCCGTCGATCTTGCCCGGCGCAAGGCCGCCGCCGGCCACCTCCTCCGCCACTCGCCTTACGGCCCTTACTATCTCATCGCGCCCGCCATAGTTTATGGCGAGGTTGGTGAGGATGCCGTCGCCACCCCGGGTCGCCTCCTCAATGCGGTCTATGGCACGCACCACCGCCAAAGGCAGGCCCTCGCGGGCGCCGATCACCCGGATTCGCGCCCCGAACTCGACGAGGGAGTCCAGCTTCCTCTCGAGCATCTCCACGAGCAGGTTCATAAGGCCGCTCACTTCGTCGGCTGGCCTCTTCCAGTTCTCCGTGGAGAAGACGTAGAGCGTGATTACCTCTACACCCATGTCGGAGGCGGCCCGAACGACATCCTCGGCCCTGTCCGCGCCCACCCTGTGGCCGGCCAGCCTCGGCAGGCCTCGCCTGGTCGCCCATCTTCCGTTGCCGTCCATGATTATCGCCACGTGCCGCGGCACATTGGCCCTGTCCAGGGACGCGAGGTCGTCCGGGTCTACATCCCTCGCTCGAAAGGCAGCCGCCCTCCCGAACAGGCGCACAAGAACCCGAGCAATGTTCGCCAGTGCCGTCACCCCCCTCCGGAGCCACGCACCCGGTCCTGCACCCACCAGAACAACTCAAGGGGAGGGTGACCTCCCGGCGACCTCCCCTTGAATTCGCACGTGTCCGTTATTCCTCTTCCACTATTGCGCCCGAGGAGCACTCCTCAGCGCACAGACCGCAGTCGGTGCAGACCTCGGGGTCGATAACAAACTTGTCCTCTCCCTCGCTGATCGCCTCAAAGGGGCATACCTCTTTGCACGAACCGCACTTGGTGCAGTCGTCCGTGATCACATGGGGCAACACGGTCACCTCCCTTCACACTTCCATTATCTCGGCCTCCTTGGCCTCGAGGAGAGCATCGATCTCCCCTATGAACCTGTCGGTAATCTTCTGCACCTCATCCTGCCCCTTTTTGAGGTCATCCTCGGTTATCTCCTTGCTCCTCTGCTTTGCCCGGAGCGCGTCGATGGCGTCGCGCCTGGCATTCCGGACGGCGATCCTCATGTCTTCCGCGACCTTCTTCGCGATCTTCACGAGATCCCGCCGCCTCTCCTCGGTGAGGGTCGGTATGGATATCCGGAGCACCGAGCCGTCGCTCACCGGGGTCAGTGCAAGGTCTGACTTGAGGATGGCCCGCTCGATACCGGGAAGGACCTTCCGGTCCCATGGCTGGATCACCAGAAGCCTTGCCTCTGGCACAGAGATGCTGGCAAGCTGGTTTATGGGGTACACGTCGCCGTACGCCTCGACAGTTATCCTGTCGAGCAGGGCCGGGTTGGCTCTCCCCGTACGAATCTGCGCGAACTCCCGCCGCGTCGCCTCCACGATGTCTTTCATCTTCTGCCCGGCCCTGGCACGTTCATCATCTGCCATGCTACTCCCCCCCGACTTGAGTGCCGATCTCCTCACCGAGGACCGCCTTTCTGACGTTCCCCTTCCTGGTCAGGTTGAACACCACGATGGGGATGCCGTTGTCCATGCAGAGCGAGGCAGCCGTGGAATCCATGACGCCAAGCCCCTGGTTTATGACATCCCTGTAGGTGAGGTGCGTAAGTCGCCTGGCAGAGGGATTGGAGACAGGATCGGAGTCGTACACCCCGTCAACCCTCTTCGCCATGAGGATGATCTCCGCCTCGATTTCGGCGGCGCGCAGGGCTGCCGCGGTATCAGTGGAGAAGTAGGGATTACCCGTGCCGCCCGCGAATATCACCACTCTGCCTTTCTCGAGATGGCGAATAGCGCGCCTGCGGATGTAGGGCTCTGCGATCTGGCGCATCTCTATGGCAGTCTGAACCCTGGTGTCAACACCCAGCTTCTCCAGCGCGTCCTGGAGGGACATGGCGTTGATGATGGTGGCAAGCATCCCCATATAGTCGGCGGTGGCGCGGTCCATCCCGGCATCCTGCGCATGGACGCCGCGCCAGATGTTTCCCCCGCCGACAACCACGGCCGTCTCCACGCCAAGCCCGTGTATGTCCCGTATCTCCTCGGCGATGAGCCTGACGACCTCAAGGTCGATGCCGAAGCCCCTGGAGCCTGCAAGGGCTTCCCCGGACAGCTTCAACACGACCCTCTTGAACCGAGGAGTCTCCCCAGTCTTGCTCATCTCGCCCGCCAGCCTTTCTTCGGCTTTGCGAGGTTGGTTTGGGTCCCCGGTACTGGAACTGCTACAGCTCGCATGCCTCCGGCTTCTCGATGCCCTCTCCCAGCTCAAACCTGGCGAACCTTCTGACCTGGACCTTCTCGCCGGTCTTCGCCGACACCTCCGCCACGATGTCGCGGATGGTCCTGTTGGGGTCCCTGACGTACGCCTGGTCAAGGAGGCATACCTCGGTATAGAACTTCTTCAGCCTGCCCTCGACGATCTTGTTGGCCACCGCCTCGGGCTTACCCTCGTTGAGGGCCTGCGCGCGGTATATGGCGCGCTCGCTTTCCAGCATCGACTCGGGTATGTCCTCGCTCGACACCACGAGCGGCTTTCCGGCCGCGATCTGAAGGGCGACCTCCTTCGCGAGCCGACGGAAGTCGTCGGTACGCGCCACGAAGTCTGTCTCGCAGTTGACCTCGACCAGCACGCCGATCTTGCCCCCGAGGTGGATGTACGCCTCAACCACGCCCTCGGCTGCGACCCTCCCGGCCCTCTTGTGCATCTTCGCAAGGCCCTTCTCCCGCAGGTAGGCGATGGCTCTTTCCGTGTCTCCCCCGGTCTCGGCCAGGGCCTTCTTGCAGTCCATCATCCCGGCCCCGGTTCTCTCCCGGAGCTCCCTGATGTTCTCGGCTGTCACAGCCACAAGCGCTACCCCCTTGCAAGTCTACCGCTCGGCGGCGTCGTCGCCGCGCACGGTGGCGTGATCGTCGTTCGCCACCTCCGTAACCTCGAGGTCAAGCGGCATCTCGACGACGTCCTGGGCGCCGTCAACATACTCCCCCTCGAGCTCGTGCTCGTGCACCTCGCCGGTCGGAGACACCTCCTCGGCCTGGGCCGCCAGAGCCGCATCGCGGCCCTCGAGGCCTTCTATTACGGCGTCCGCCATCTTGCCGCATATCAGCTTCACCGCACGGATGGCGTCATCGTTTCCGGGGATCACGTAATCGATCTCGTCCGGGTCGCAGTTGGTGTCGACGATCCCAACCACGGGTATGCCCAGCTTTCTCGCTTCTTGCACCGCTATTCTCTCCTTACGCGGATCGACCACGAAGACGGCGCCTGGTAGGCCCGCCATCTCGCGGATCCCGCCGAGGAACCGCTCGAGCTTCTCCTTCTCCTTCATAAGGTGCATGACTTCCTTCTTGGGAAGGACCTCGAACGACCCGTCTGCCTCCATCCTCTCGAGCGCCCGGAGGCGTTCGATGCGCTTGCGTATGGTGCGGAAGTTGGTGAGCATCCCACCGAGCCAACGTTCGTTCACATGGAACATGCCGCATCGCTCGGCCTCTTCCCGGATGGTGTTGCGGGCCTGCTTCTTCGTGCCAACGAACAGGATGGCGCCGCCCTCCTCCGCAACACGCTTCACGAACTCATAGGCCTCATCGATCTTCCTGACGGTCTTCTGAAGATCTATGATGTAGATGCCGTTGCGCTCCGTGAAGATGTAGGGCTTCATCTTGGGGTTCCAGCGCCTGGTCTGGTGGCCGAAATGGACCCCCGCCTCGAGCAACTGTTTCATGGTGACTATTGCCATGATCTCACCTCCTCCCCCACCGGTTCTACCTCCGCCCCGTTCATCTCCCGACAAAACCCGCGTAAACGGGCACCGTTGCCGGAATCCAGGAGCGTGCGTGCTCACACCAAATGGTAGTATACCACACGACTATACCCATATCAACGAACACACGCCACGAAATTTTAGGCCCTGAATACCCCGCCTGTGCCGGGGAATACCTAACTTATGAGCGCAAGGCGCCTTCCTTCGGGCGGAGGTCTCGCAACTTGGGTCTTCTTCGGGATGTCCTCAACGAGATAGTCTCACTGCTCTCTTTCGAGAGCCCGGCGAGGGAGGAGCAGTTCGTCCTCGACACCCAGCCGCCCCTCCCCGGCCTCACGTCCGATGTGCCGGGGGGTCGCGATGGCCGTGGAGACAGGTCTCAGGGTGCAGGTGCAGGTGCGGGTACCGGTCCGGGTCAGGGTGGAGGCGGCGGGCTCGCGGCGCCAGGCGGGCGAGCCGGGGACCGGTCCAGGGCTACCCAGACCTCCGGGTCGCAAAACGGCGAGCCGACGGCGGTAAGCCGGCTTCGCCAGGCCCTGCCGCGCACCCCACACGGGTTCATCCGCCCGAGGAAGATGTCCACCGTGAAGGTGGGCGCACGGGGCGCGTCGGGCAGGCGAACCATTGCAGAAGAGACGCACCAGGAGGCATCCGGCGAGATCTCCCCTCCACCGCCTGACGGTACGGGTCGCGACGAGAGGCACGGCCAGCAGCGAGGAGATCGTGGCCGAACACGGGAGCAGGCACAGCCCCAGGGCCCAGGCGAGGGGCAGGAACAGGGACAGGGACAGGGACAGGGCAAGCGCCAGGGCGAGGAGCAGACGCAGGGGCAACCGCAAGCCCCGGACGACGACTGGAACAGCACGGCGGGCGACGCCGGGGACGAGGTCAAGCCGCTCGCCCAGAGCCTCCAGGCCAACCTCGACGCCCTCAAGCAGGTCTTCCATTACGGCCTGAACTCCGACGTGATCATCAGGGAGTTCGACATACCCACCGCTCCTCCCACCAGGGCGGCCATCGTGTTCATGGAGGGGCTATCGAGCAAGGACATCATCGACCTCGCCGTCCTTCAGCCTCTCATGCTCATCTCCAACCTCGACAGGGACCTTCGCACCTCCGACGTGCTGAAGCTCGTTGAACGGAGGCTCCTTCCGGGCAACCAGGTGACGCACAAGCGCAACCTCAGGGGGATCGTGGAGGGCGTGATAGCCGGAACCACGTGCCTTCTCGTCGAGGGTTGCGACACCGCCCTGGAGGTCGAAACCAAGTCGTGGGAGCACAGGGGCGTAAGCCAGCCCACCGCCGAGACGGTGGTTCACGGGCCCCAGGAAGCATTCAACGAGACCCTGAAGAACAACGTGGCGCTCGTCCGAAGGCGCATGCGAACGCCGGACCTCGTGAGCGAGATTCTCAAGGTCGGCACGCTCTCCCGGGTGGACTGCGCGATCCTCCATGTGGAAGGGATCACAAACCCCAGGCTCGTGGCTGAGGTAAAGAGGCGGGTTAGCGGCATCAGGGCCGACCAGGTCCAGGACACCGGCGCGCTCGAGCAGTTCATCGAGGACCGCCCCCTCGTGCTGGTGCCCCAGGTCCTGTCCACGGAGCGCCCCGACAGGATGGCGGCATTCCTGGCCGAGGGGCACGTCGGGATCCTTCTCGACGGAAGCCCGTTCGGCCTGGTGGTGCCGGCCACGTTCTGGTCCATGGTGCACTCCGCGGAGGACTACTTCCTGAGGTGGCCGTTCGGAACCTTCCTGCGCGTGGTGCGGCTGCTCGCCCTCGTGGTCGCGCTGCTCCTGCCGGCCGTGTACATAGCCATGACGAATTTCCACCCGGAGATGATCCCCACCGACCTCCTTCTCGCCATCGCCGCGACCCGCGAGAGAGTGCCGTTCCCCACCGTGGTCGAGGTGCTCCTCATGGAGGTGTCGTTCGAACTCATTCGCGAGGCCGGCATAAGGGTTCCGGGGGTCATCGGCCCCACCCTGGGCATAGTGGGCGCCCTCATCCTGGGCCAGGCCGCTGTGGCAGCATCGGTCGTCAGCCCGATCCTGGTGATAATCGTGGCCATCACCGCCCTCGGGTCGTTCGCCATCCCCAACTTCAACATGGCGTTCGCGGCCAGGCTCACCCGCTTCGTGTACATCTTTCTCGCGGCCGCGTTCGGTTTCTACGGCATCGCAGTGGGGGTGTTCCTCCAGATCATGATATACGTGAACACGAGATCGTTCGGTGTGCCCTTCATGTCGCCCGTGGCACCGTTCGCCCAGTCGAGCGGGGACCTCATCCTGAGGTACCCGTCGTGGAGCATGGAACTGCGGCCTCCGTTCGTCCAGCCCCAGCGCAGGGTGCGCCAGCCTGAGGTGGGGCGCACGTGGACGCCTTCCGGGGAAGCCGAGGCCCCGGCGGGCGGGGCGGCGCCCGGGCGGCAGGCGCCGCCTGCTGGCGGAGGAGACCAGGCCGGGTCGCCGCGCGGAAAGGGGGGCGGCGGGCGTGCTTGAGGAGGGCCGGGTCGGTACAACCGAGGCCATCGCAGCCACTGTGTACTTCCTGTCGTCGAAGCTGTTCGTCTCGTTCCCGCAGCAGATGGCGACGGTGGGCCTCACCGCCGCCTGGATCGTGCCGATCGTCAGCTTCGGCACGGGCGCCGTCGGGTTTCTCATCATCGCCGCCTTGCTCCAGCGGTACCCGCGCAAGAGCATCGTCGAGATAGGCGAGGAGGTAGCCGGCCCGGCCGTCGGCATCGCCGCGTCTCTTGGTTACCTCGCGTTCTTCTTCGCCGCGACGGTGCTGGTGATGCGGGACTTCTCGGAGACGGTGGGCACCGCCCTCCTCCCGCGCACGCCGCTCTCGGTGGTAATGCTCATCTTCGTGCTGGTCACCCTTGCCGCCGCCTCGCTCGGCATCGAGGCCCTCACAAGGGCCGCGCTCCTCGCGGCCCCGCTCATCGTGGCGACCCTGGTCTTCCTGAACCTCCTCTCGCTGCCCCAGGCCAATTTCGACGCGCTGTTCCCTGTCCTCGGCCCCGGCCCCGGCAAGATTGTGTGCCACGGCGTGCTCCACTCGGCGGTCACAGGCGAGGTCATGTTCCTCGGGGTCATAGCGCCCCAGCTCAGGGACGGACACAAGCTCCGGATGATGGGCGTTCTCAGCATAGCGATAACAGCCTTCTTCACCAGCGTGTCGTTGCTCGTCTTCGTGAGCGTATTCCCCTACCCGTTCTGCGCGCACATCCCGTACCCGGGCTACGAGACATCGACCCTCATCTATGTGGGCCGGTTTTTCCAGCGGGTCGAGGTGGCGTTTGTGTTCCTCTGGGTCATCAGCGGGTGCATCGAGCTCGGGCTCGGCGCCTACACGTCAACCATGATCCTTGCCCGCATGCTTAAGCTGCCGGTGTATCGCCCGATCCTGCCGGCAGTGGCCCTGCTCGGCTACACCCTGGCGTTCGTGCCGCCGGACGTCCCCACCGCTACGAGGCTGGACTTTGAGATCGTGCGCACCTTCGGCGGCATCGCCGTGTTTGTTGTGCCGGCGGTGCTGCTCCTGGTGGCCCAGGTGAAGCAGAGCCGGTCTGGCAGGAAGAGGGGACGGGCCCGTGGCACGTGAGGCACGAATGCGAAGGCTCGCGCGGGCCCGGTCGGCGCTCTCTCTATGCCTCTCCCTCATCGCGGTCCTCGTCTACGCGACGGGATGCTGGGACAGGACGGAGGTCGACGACCGTGCATTCATCATGGCCATCGGCCTCGATGAGGCCCCGGACCACCAGATATACGTCACCTTCCATATCGCGGTCCCCAGGGCCGTCGCGGGTGGCGGCGGCCGGGGCGGGGGCTCGGGGAGCGGCGGCGGAGCGGGCGGCCAGGAGACCAGCCTCATAACGACGCTCATGGGCCGGTCTGTGCTGAGCCTCCTGGATCTCGTGAACACTCACGTGGACAGGCGCCCCACCCTGGTGCACGGCAAAATGGTGGTAATCGGGGAGAGGCTCGCAAGGCGCGGGATCGCGCCCTACATCGGCGAGCTCGTGAGGTTTCGCGATGCGCGGAGGACCATGTTTCTTGCGGTTACCCAGGGGACAGCCAAGGAGTTCATCGAGAGGAACCGCCCCATCATCGAGGAGAACCCAGCAAAGAACCTTGAACTCCTCGCCCTTGCGAACAGGCAGACCGGGTTCGTTCCGCCCTCGCAGCTGCACAGGTTCCTCGTGGAGATGCAGTCGTTCGGAGAGGAGCCCGTCGCCATCCTCGCCGGAATCAAGGAGGAGGCCCCCGGCGGCAGAACAGAGCAGTCCGGCGGCGGCGGTAACGGCGGCGGTGGCGGAGACCAGGGCGGGTCCCCTGACGGCGGCTCATCCAGTGGCGGAGNNCCGCCGAGGATGCCATCTCCTCCGCCGGCGCCGGCCCGCAGCGACTCCGACTACCTGGCAGGTCGGTCTCCCTCGGTGGGCGGCAACCCCGTCGAGCTTCTCGGAGGCGCGGTATTCAGGGGCGACCGGATGGTGGGGCAAATCACGGGGCAGGATGTCAGGGCCATGCTCATGCTCCGGGGCACCTTCAAGAGGGGCACGCTGGTGCTGGAAGACCCGTCCGTGAAGGACAGGTACGTATCGTGCGACCTCCACCTCGCCCGCCCGACCGAGATCAAGGTGGAGAAGGAGGAGCATGGGGGCTTCCACATCAAGGTCAAGGTCCTCCTCGAAGGCGAGGTCATCGGAAGCCAGAGCCGCACCGACTACTCAAAGCCCAAAGACCTCCGCGCCCTCGAGAAACGACTTGCAAAGGACATCAAGAAGAGCTGTCAGGACCTTGTCCGCAAGGCCCAGACCGAGTTTGCCGCCGACATCTTCGCCTTCGGCAACAAGGCCCGCCATCTCACGAGGACGTGGCGCGAGTGGGAGGATCTCAACTGGCCCGAAAGGTTCCCGGAGGCCCGGGTGGACGTGGACGTAAGGCTGGACCTGCGCCGCACGGGCCTCCTGTTCGAACCCCCGAGGTCGAGCGCCCGGCGGACATCCGAGCCGGAGAGGAGGTGACGCGCTTGCGGGCGGGGGTTCTCTTTACTATAATGCCCGTGCCCGTCGCGGTGCTGATATACACGGCCAGCTTCGGGCTGTGGCTTCTGCGCCACAGGAATATCCGGGGGGCCGTCGGGGCGTTCGTGTTGGCCGCCGGGTGTGTCGCGGCACCGCTTGCCCTCCTCCTCATCCGTGGCTAAGTGGGGGTGCAAAAATGCTCTCGACTTTT
>DKEX01000028.1:79333-117826 GCA_002452295.1 Firmicutes bacterium UBA6811
AACTAACGCACCCTCACTTAGCAGGCCCGGCCCAGGCAGGCCGCCGGGGTGAGGGATGACGCCCTCATCCCGCGAGCCTGCCGCCATCACACTCCTCTACCTTATCCGGAGCCTCTCGAGCTCATCGAAGAGCTTATCGTTGAGCACCCTGATGTAGGTTCCCTTCATCCCGAGGGACCGCGACTCGATGACGCCCGCGCTCTCGAACTTGCGAAGGGCGTTCACGATGACCGACCTCGTTATGCCGACCTTGTCAGCGATCTTGCTTGCCACGAGAAGCCCCTCATCACCGCCGAGCTCCCTGAAAATGTGCTCCACGGCCTCCTGCTCGGAAAACGACAGCGTGTCGAGGGCCATCTGCACCGATGCCTTCTTGCGGGCCTCCTCCTCGATCTGGCCTGTCGTGGAGCGAAGGATCTCCATGCCGAACACGGTGGCGGCGTACTCCCCCAGCACCAGGTCGTCGTCGGTGAACTCCCTCTCGAACCTGGCGAGCACCAGGGTCCCCATCCTGTCCCCGCCGGCGTAGATAGGCACGACGGTCATGAGCTTCTCCGGGAACCCACACTCCACGTTAGGGCCCAGGAAGCATTTGCCGTGCTCGTGCCGGATGTTCTCCGACGTCTCGATTATCCGAAGGAGCCAGTCCGCACTCTCCTTGGGGAAAGTGCCGCCGTTGCCGACGCATGCCGCCGCCACATCGCACTCGAAGCCCTCCGCGAAGCCGTATCCCAGGAGCTTCCCACGGCGCGCCACCACGTAGACGTTGGCGGCGATCTCCTCGGAAAGCACGCCCGCGAGGTCGTTGAAGTTGCTCGGGAAACCCGTGGACTCCTGTATGAACCGACTGACTCTCCGCGTTTTCTCCAGTAGCTCGCTCATTGATGTCTCCTCCTTAAGTTGCTCCTGGGGTCCTCCCCTGTGCTTTCGTCATCTGACGGCTCTGCTCCCCGTGGGCTTGTCCCACTCTCGACCGCGCCCGCCCGGTGTGGGCGGCACGCGCCTCTACCGGGTCCGGCGTCTCCCTTGCCCGGGGGGGATCACCGCCGGGCCGGGCCGTCACAGAATAAACCGGCTGAGATCTCTGTCCTTCACTATGTCTTGCAGCTTTGAGCGAACATAACCCCTGTCAATCTCCACCCTCCCCTTCGGCATGTCCGGCGCCTCGAAGGAGAGCTCGTCGAGCAGGCGCTCCATGATCGTGTGAAGCCTTCTGGCGCCGATGTTCTCAGTCTCCTGGTTGACCTTGTCAGCGATGGCCGCGATCTCGTCGATTGCGTCGGGCAGAAACTCGACCTCAATGCCCTCGGTGGCCAGCAGGGCTCTGTACTGCTTCACCAAGGCGTTCTCGGGCTCCAGCAGGATGCGCTTGAAGTCCTCCTCAGTGAGGCTGTCGAGCTCGACTCTTATCGGGAAGCGCCCCTGCAGCTCGGGTATGAGGTCTGAGGGTTTGGCCACGTGAAACGCGCCCGCCGCGATAAAGAGTATGTGGTCGGTCCTGACAGGGCCGTGCTTGGTCATAACGGTGGAACCCTCGACGATAGGCAGGATGTCCCGCTGAACGCCCTCGCGCGACACGTCAGGCCCAACTCCCCGTTCCCTACCGGCGATCTTGTCGATCTCGTCCATGAACACGATCCCTGACTGCTCAGCACGCGTCACGGCCTCCTGCTCGACCTCCTCCATGTCCACGAGCTTCTGCGCCTCTTCCTGCGCTATCAGCTTCCTCGCGTCCCTCACAGGTACCTTGCGCCGTCGCTGCCGCCGTGGGAGGAGCCCTCCGAAAAGGTCTTGCATGTTGATGCCCATTTCCTCCACGCCGGCGCCGCTGAACACCTCGAGCATGGGAGGCGTCTGGTCCTCCACGGCAACCTCGATGATCGTGTCCTCGAGCTCGCCCTCGGCCAGCCTCGCCCGGATCTCCTCGCGCCGGGCCCGGGCCTCGGCCTGCCTCGCCTGGAACGACTCGTCCTCCCGGACAAGGCCAAGCCCGCCCATAAGGGCGCCAAGCGGGCTTTTGTCCGCCTCGCGGCTGGGGATGGGCGCGAGGATGTCGAGCAGCCTGTCGTCCACCATAGCCTCGGCCTTGTGATACACCTGTACCATCCTCTCGGCCTTGACCATTCTGATGGAGGTCTCAACGAGGTCCCGAATGATGGAATCCACGTCGCGCCCCACGTACCCGACCTCGGTGAACTTCGTCGCCTCGACCTTGATGAAGGGCGCGCCTACCAGCCGCGCAAGCCTGCGGGCGATCTCGGTCTTCCCGACCCCGGTTGGGCCCATCATGAGGATGTTCTTGGGCACCACCTCATCCCGTAGAGGGCCGGGTAGCTTCAGCCTGCGATACCTGTTCCGCAGCGCAACGGCGACGGCCCTCTTGGCCCTCGCCTGGCCAACGATGTACTTGTCAAGCTCCTCGACGATGGCTCGGGGTGTGAGATCCTGCACCCTCGCGCCCCCTTTCAAAGTTCTTCGCAGGTGATCTCCTCATTCGTATATATGCAGATCGACGCAGCGATCTTCAGCGCCTCGGTGGCGATCTCCCGACATGAAAGGCTCGTGTGCCACACCAGCGCCCGCGCCGCAGCAAGAGCGTACGGCCCGCCCGACCCGACGGCGGCAATGCCGTCGTCGGGCTCGATGACGTCGCCGCTTCCGGATATCACGAGGAGGTGCACCCTGTCGGCCACCACGAGGAGAGCCTCCAGCCTTCGAAGGGCCCTGTCGAGCCTCCACTCCTTGGCAAGCTCCACAGCGGCCCTGGGCAGGTTGCCATGGAACTCCTCCAGCTTCCCCTCGAACTTCTCGAAAAGGGCGAAGGCGTCGGCCGCCGCACCTGCGAATCCGGCCACCACTTTGCCGTCGTGTATCCTTCTGACCTTTCTCGCTCCGTGTTTCATCACGGTGTTTCCGACTGTCACCTGGCCGTCGCCGGCAACCGCCACGTGGTCGTCGCGCTTCACGGCGACCACTGTCGTAGCCTGAAACATGCATCTCCCTCCTTCACGCTAGCATACTATGCTCGGGGGTGAGCCCTGTCATATACCAGCTTGAGCTTCTCCCTGGTCACATGAGTGTAGATCTGCGTGGTCGAAATGCTCACGTGGCCCAGCAGCTCCTGCACAGCCCGCAGGTCTGCCCCATGGTCGAGGAGATGGGTGGCGAAAGAATGCCTGATGGCGTGGGGGCTTATCTTCTTGTCGATGCTCACCTGACGTATGTACCGGTCCACCATCGTCTGCACGGCTCTCGCCGAAAGCCTGCCACCCCTGTAGTTCAGAAACAGCGCCCCCGGGGCAGGCCTCGTGCCTGCAAGAGCCGGTCTTCCCCGCTCGATGTACTCCTTCAGCGCGTCAACGGCCCGATCGCCGAGAGGCACGACACGTTCCTTGGCGCCTTTCCCGAACGCCCTCACGAACCCGCGCTCGAGATCGGCGTCGCCGATATCCAGCCCAACCAGTTCGCCCACGCGCAGGCCCGCTGCGTACAGGGTCTCGAGGATCGCCCTGTCGCGGAGGCCGAGTGGCGTGTCGGCAGGTGGGCACTGGATGAAGCTCTCCATGTCTCGCTCGTGGAGAAAGCGCGGCAGCATCCTTCCGAGCTTCGGGGCGCTCACGCCCCGGGCCGGGTTCGTTGCGCAAATCCCCCGCCTGCAAAGGTAAGCGAAGAACGACCGCACGCAAGCCAGGCGCCGCGCGATGGTTCGCCTCGAATACCTGGCCTTCTGGAGGCTCGCAAGGTACGCCCTTATCTCGAGATGCGTGACCTGCGAAATGGCTGCGTCTTTCTGAAGAGCGGCGTCGAGGAAATCGATGAAGCACCGGATGTCGTGAGCATATGCGTCGAGCGTATTCGACGATACACCCTTCTCCAGCGCGAGTTGCGCAAGAAATCCGTCGACCTCGGCAGCCAGCATGAGATACGCCCTCCCCGCCCCGGCCGCTCCAGAGGCACCTCCTGGCGGTGTCACGCCCGGCCATGGCGCCAGGGCAGTGGCCGTCACATCCACCTAAGGTGAAATTGTAACATAATTATAATATTTCTTCAACCCCTGTTTGCAGGGGTTTCTCGAAATCTCTCATTCTAAGGAGAGCTCGGGTCGCGATTTCGCGCCTGGCGGCCTTCCCTTTCAGCTTTCCTTCCGGGCGCGGCATGATGCCGAAGTTCGCGTTCATCGGCGCGAATGCGCCCGGCGGAGGCCCGGTTATGTATCGGCACAGGCTGCCGTGCACAGTCTCCTCCGGAAAGACGACAGGCTCGCGCCCCACGGCGATCCTGGCAGCGTTCACGCCGGCCACGAGGCCTGAGGCCGCCGACTCGAGGTACCCCTCCGCGCCGGTCACCTGCCCGGCGAAGAGGAGGGGGTCGCAGGAGCGGAACTGCAGGGTCGGTCGAAGAAGCTCCGGCGAGTTGATATAGGTGTTTCTGTGCATCACCCCGTATCTTACAAACTCCGCGCGCTCGAGCCCCGGGATCATCCGGAAGACCCGCCGCTGCTCGTCCCAGGCGAGCCTGGTCTGAAAGCCCACCATGTTGAGCAAGGAGCCTGCCTGATCCTCGCGCCTGAGCTGCACCACAGCGTGGGGTCTTGCGCCCGTGCGGGGATCGACCAGCCCCACCGGCCGCATCGGGCCGTAGACAAGCGTCTCACGCCCCCTCCTCGCCAGGACCTCCACGGGCATGCAGGCCTCGAAAACCCTGGTGTCCTCGAATCCGTGCACCGGCGCACACCTGGCGGAGACGAGCGCATCGTAGAAGCGATCATACTCCTCTTTCGTCATGGGGCAGTTGAGGTAGTCGTCGCCTCCACGACCGTAGCGGGATCCCCAGAATGCCCTGGTCATGTCGCACGACTCCGCGGTAACTACCGGCGCCACGGCGTCGTAGAAGTAAAGGCGCCCGGTGCCGGCAAGGTCCTCTATCGCTCCGGCAAGGCTGTCCGACGTGAGCGGACCGGTCGCTATCACCACCGCTGGCAAGCCGCAAGGGATCGAGCGCACCTCATTGCGTACCACCTTCACGTTGGGGCATCGCTCGATATATGCCGTCACGAGGTGCGCAAACCGCCGCCTGTCGCAGGCGAGCGCCGACCCTGCAGGAAGCCTGGACCCTTCGGCGCATCTCATGATGAGCGACCCCAGGATCCGCATCTCCTCCTTGAGGACCCCCGATGCGCTCTCCAGGGCGTCGGAGCCAAGGGAGTTCGAGCACACAAGCTCCGCAAGGTCGCCCGTGGTATGAGCGGGGGTCATTACCACGGGTCGCATCTCGACAAGCGTGACCCTCACGCCCCGCCTCGCTATCTGCCACGCAGCCTCGCTCCCTGCGAGGCCTCCGCCCACCACCATCACATCAGCCATGCCGCAACCTGTCATCTTCGCGCCACACCGTCCACCCTGCCGCTATGCCGACGATTCCGCGCCGCCGGGCTCGGTCTTCGCCTCCCTGCGATAATCGCACGTCTCCCTGACACACGCGAGGAACCCGCCCTTGCCGCCGCGCCTCACGAGGAACGCCCCGCATTTCGGGCACCCGGCCTTCACCGGGGTGTACCATGTGGTGAACCGGCACTCGGGATACCTGCTGCAGCCGTAGAATTTCCTTCCCTTCTTCGTCCTTCTCTCGACCACCTCGGCGCCGCATTCGGGGCACTTGACGCCTGCTGACCTCACGATCTTCCTGGTGTAGGTGCACTCGGGGTACCCCTGGCAACCGAGGAACGTCCCGAACCTGCCGTGTTTCACCACCAGTGGGCGCCCGCACTCGGGGCACTTCTCATCGGTGACCTCCTCGGGGATCTTGACACGCCCCATGCTCTCGTCCGCCGCGCTCACCGTCTTTTCGAAGGGCACGTAGAACTCGTCGATCACTTTGACCCAGTCCAGCGCGCCCTCGGCGATCTTGTCGAGGCGGCTCTCCATGCCTGCTGTGAACGCCACGTCCACCACCTGTGGGTACACCTGCTTGAGGAGGTCCACAACCACGAACCCGAGCTGGGTTGGATGAAACCTTTTCTCCTCCAGGAGCACATACCCGCGTTTCAGGATCGTGTCGATGATGGGCGCGTAGGTGCTGGGTCTCCCGATGCCGTTCTCCTCGAGCGCCTTCACGAGGGTGGCCTCGGTGTATCGCGGGGGCGGCTCAGTGAAGTGCTGTGCGGGCTCGAGCCGTTCGAGAGCGAGGCTCTCACCCTCGCGGACTTCCGGCAGGCTCGGCTCCTCCTCCTTGCCGTTGTCGGTGGCCTCCTGGTAGACCAGGATGAACCCGGGAAACTTCACCCTGGACCCCGTCGCCCTGAAGGTGTAACCCCTCGCCTGGACGTCCACACTCATGACATCGAACACCGCCGACTCCATCTGGCTCGCCACGAACCTCTCCCAGATCAGCTTGTAGAGTCTGTGCTGGTCGCGGGTGAGGTGCGACTTCACCTTGTCGGGCAGCCTTTCCAGAGATGTAGGGCGTATCGCCTCATGGGCGTCCTGGCTTGTGGTCTTCGCCCGGTAGCGTCTTGGGTGGGCTGGCACGAAATCCTGCCCGTAGGTCTTGCCGATGAACGCCCTCGCGGCCTGTTCCGCCTCGAGCGCGACCCGCACCGAGTCGGTGCGGATGTATGTGACGAGGCCCACGCTTCCCTCGTCACCGAGCGGCAGGCCCTCGTACAACTGCTGGGCCACCTGCATGGTCTTGCGCGACCCGAACCCCAGCCTCCTCGACGCCTCCTGCTGCAAGGTGCTGGTGGTGAACGGGGGAGCAGGGTTCCGGCGCCGCTCCTTCCTGGTCACTCGGGCGACTGTGTACGTCGCGCCGTCCAGGTCGGAAAGGATGGACCTGGCCTCGCCTTCGCTGCGGATCTCCAGCTTCTTGCCAGCACGAAGGGCGAGTTTCGCGACAAAGCCCCGGCCCTCGGCCTCCGACCGGAGGTGCGCCGTGATCGACCAGTACTCCTCCGGGACGTGCGCCTGTATTTCTTTCTCCCTGTCGCAGATGAGCCTCACGGCCACCGACTGGACCCTGCCTGCGGACAGCCCCCGGCGCACCTTCTTCCAGAGAAGAGGGCTCAGACTGTAACCCACGAGGCGATCGAGCACCCGCCTCGCCTGCTGGGCGTTGACACGGTCCATGTCGATGGGCCTCGGACTCTCGAGCGCGGCCTTTATCGCATGTCGCGTTATCTCGTTGAATTCGATGCGACAGGGGCCCTCGGGATCGATCCCCAGCACCTGCGCGAGGTGCCACGATATCGCTTCCCCCTCGCGGTCGGGGTCGGTGGCCAGGAGCACCCCGGACGCCGATTCCACCGAGCTCTTGAGCTCACGTATGATGTCGCCCCTGTCCCTCAGGGTCACATAGTGCGGCTCGTAGCCATCCTGTATGTCGACCCCGAGCTTGCTCTTGGGAAGATCGCGCACGTGGCCTTTGGAGGCCTTCACCGTGTACCCTGTACCGAGGAACTTCACGATGGTCTTCGCCTTGGCGGGCGACTCGACTATCACAAGGGACTTGGACATCCTGACACTCCCCACTGAGAACGTAGTACTCAATGAAGCAGCCGGGGCTCGGGCCCGGTGCCGTCATCGTCATCGTCATCGTCACCGTCGTCATCATCCTCCAGGCCTCCCTCTTCCAGGCGCCCGGCCTGGCCCCCGCCCAGGATCATCGCGACCCTTTCCCTGTCCTGAATGACACTGGAGAGCACGCACACCATGTCCAGGGCATCAACCTCGCCAGCATCAAGAGCCGTCACGAGGAGCAACGCATCCTCGAGCTCGTCGGGCCGCACGAGCCCCACCTCCTGCAAGAAGGTGACGAGGTCCCAGGCATCGAAAGTTAGCCTCTGCCGCTCGTCGGCGCTTAATACCCTTCGCGGCCCCGGTGGGCGACGGGACTCGCCGCGGGATCTGGAGCGCCTTCGGCCTGCCACTTCAACCACCACCCTTCGAGCGTCTCACGTAACCGTCGAGAGCCCGCTGCACGAGGCCCCGGAGCTCGAGGGACACGAGTGCCACGGCAACGTCTCGCGCCTCCAGCCCCGTCTCGTTTACTATATCATCCGCGGACGCCGCCTGGAAGCCCATCGAGGCAAGAACCCTCCTTTCATGGGCGGAGAGCAGGGCTCCCGCCCCACCCTGCCCGCGGCTGCACACGCGGGCTATCTCGATGCCCAGCGCACTGGCGATGTCATTCATGCCCTCCACCAGCGTTGCGCCCTGCCTGATCAGCATGTGGGTCCCGCGCGAGAGGGGACTACGGATGTCGCCGGGAACCGAAAAGACCTCGCGTCCCTGGGAAAGGGCCAGGTCCGCCGTGATGAGCGCGCCGCTCCTTTCCGTCGCCTCCACCACCACGACACCGAGGGCAAGCCCGCTGATGATCCTGTTACGTGCGGGGAAGTTCTGCCCGAAAGGGCGGGTCCCGAGAGACCGTTCGCTCGCGACCGCCCCATTTCCTGCTATCTCGTGGGCAAGTTTTGCGTTCTCGGGAGGGTACACCACATCGAGCCCCGACCCGAGGACGGCGATGGTACGCCCGCCGCTCTCCAGGGCAGCGCGGTGGGCCTCGGAGTCGATACCGCGCGCCATCCCCGATATCACGGTGAATCCCGCGCCCGCCGCCCCGCCTGCAACGAGCCACGTGGCCGCGCGGCCATAACGCGTCGGGTGCCTGGATCCCACGATGGCGAGGGAAAGAGCGTCAGCCGGGAGGATCCTCCCCTTGATGTAAAGCACCGGAGGCGGGTCGTGGATGTTCATCAGGGGCTCGGGATACCCCGGGTCGGACGCGGTCACCACGTCGATCCTGAGCCTCGCAGCCTCGCAGAGCTCCTCCCGGAGCTTCCTGCCGTCGCGCAGCTCCACGATCTTCCCGGCCGTCACAGGGCCGATGCCCTCCACAGCACACAGCGCGTCCTCGCTCGCGCCAAGAACACCCTTCGCCGAGCCGAAGCGGCGAATGAGCCTGGTGAACCTGGCCGGGTCCATGCTTTCCACGGTATTGAGAGCTATCGTGCACTCCCTCTCGTTCATGTTCAGCCCCTGCCCGCCGTAGTTATGCGCCAGTTGACCGCCCGGCGCGGCCCTGGGCCTTGCGGCCTACTCGCCGAAAGCGAAAGCCCTGTAGCTGACGGCCTCCCCGATATGCGTGTCCTGAACCAGATCGCTCCCCTCCAGGTCCGCGATGGTCCTCGCCACCTTGAGCACCCTCGCGTGCGCCCGGGCCGAAAGCCCCAGCCTGGCGCTGGCGGCATATAGCAGGGTCCTCGCCTCTCTGGGCATCCTGCAGAAGCCCCTTATCTCGGCAGGCCGCATCTCCGCGTTGGTTCTGACCGGAAGCCCTGTGAACCTCTCCTCCTGCGCCAGCCTGGCCCCGCGCACATTCTCGCGCATCGTGGCGGAGGTCTCGCTGCTCACCCCTCGCCCGAGCTCGTTCACATCCACCTTCCCCACGTGGATGTGAATATCGAACCTGTCGAGAAGCGGCCCCGAGAGCTTGGCGAGGTACTTCTGAACCATCCCCGGAGTGCACGCGCACGCCCCGGGCTCATCGCCCAATCGGCCGCATGGACAGGGATTCATTGCAGAAAGCAGCATGAACCTGGAAGGGAACGTCGCGATTCCCCCCGCCCTCGACACCGTCACGAACCCGTCCTCCATCGGCTGCCGGAGGGCCTCGAGGGTGTGCGCTGCGAACTCCGGGATCTCGTCGAGGAAAAGCACCCCCCGGTGTGCCAGGGAGATCTCGCCCGGCCTCGGCACCCGCCCCCCGCCAATGAGGCCGGCCGCGGATATGGTGTGGTGCGGGCTGCGGAAAGGCCTCGTTGAGATGATGCTGGTGCACGCCGGCAGGAGCCCCGCCGCGCTGTACACCCTGGTAACCTCGAGAGCCTCGTCCCACGAAAGCGGCGGCAGAATCGACGGCATCCTCCGTGCGAGCATGGTCTTCCCCGCGCCGGGGGGACCCACCATCAGCACGTTGTGCCCCCCTGCCGCGGCCACCTCCAGCGCCCGCCTGGCGTGGTCCTGGCCAAGGACATCCG
Source organism: Firmicutes bacterium UBA6811 (assembly GCA_002452295.1). GTDB lineage: Bacteria > Bacillota > SHA-98 > UBA4971 > UBA4971 > UBA6256. Next base: position 89,370 of record DKEX01000028.1, read on the forward strand.
CGAAATCGAGGTCCTCCCCGGCCGGCTCGGCCTCGGGGAGGGATCTCGCGCCACGCGTGCTGACCATGCGGATGGCGCCCGAGAGGTGTGCCACAGCCTCCGAGAGCGTCTTCACGCCGTACACGTCGAGCCCGTCCACGAGCGCAGCCTCGCCGGCGTTCTCCCGTGCGACCATGATCTTCGAGAACCCGCCGGACCTGGCGGCAAGAGCGATGGAGAGCACCCCGGATGTCGCCCTCACCTCGCCGTCGAGGGAAAGCTCCCCCGCGAACATGTAACCCTCCGCCACCTGCGGGTCGATCTCGCCGGTCGCCGCAAGGATGCCGACGGCGATGGCAAGGTCGAAGCACGCCCCCTCCTTGCGGATCATGGCTGGGGCGAGGTTCACGGTGATCCTGCGGAGAGGAAACTCAAACCCCGAGTTCCTGAGAGCCGCCCTCACCCGCTCCCTGGCCTCCCGGATGGCGGCGTCCGGCAGGCCCACCACCTCGAAGCAAGGAAGCCCCGCCGACACGTCCACCTCGACCTGCACGGGATACCCGTCTATTCCCAGCACGGCCCCGCCGGGCACCTTCGCCAGCAAGACCCTCACCTCCAGCACTCGAAGGCGCCTTCTACAAGTTGGACGACGGGAGGGCCATGGCGCGGGATGTCCACGGCCACCACATCGAACCTGCATCCCGCCCCGGTCATGTGCCGGGCAGCCATGTAGGCGAGCGCGGTGTTCACCAGCCGCCGCCGCTTTCTCGCTGTGACCTGCTCGCTCGCCACGCCGAATGGACCCGGCCTTCGCGCCTTGACCTCGACGAACACGATGGTCTCGCCGTCCCGCGCCACGATGTCGATCTCCCCGGCTCTCGACCGGAAGTTCCGCTCGAGTATCTCGAAGCCCAGCGCCTCGAGGTATCTTGCGGCGATGTCCTCGCCCATGGCGCCTGTTTCCATGCGGTTTCCGCGCAATGAGCACACTCCTCTACCATGTATTGCCAGAGGGGTATTTCTCCGTGCGTCTGGGTTTTCCTGCCATCTCCTGGATACTCAAGGAGGAAATTCTGTCACAGCCCGAAATCCGGGCCCAGGCTGGGCTGCTGCGTGAGGATCTTCCTGAGGAAGGTTTTTCTGTGCAAGGGGCACGGCCCGTGCTTCAGGATGGCCGCGACGTGTTCCCTGGTGCAATAGCCCTTGTGGGATTCGATGTGATACTGGGGATACTCCTCGTGCCAGACCTGGCACATCCTGTCCCTGGTGACCTTGGCGATGATGGACGCCGCGGCGATCGCCTGGCAGAGGGCGTCGCCATGAACCACTGCGGTCTGGGGGATGGGCGCGGGCACAACCTCGGCGTCAACAAGAAGGTGGTCAGGCGCAAGGCCGAGACTATCCACCGCCCGTTTCATGGCAAGCCTGGCGGCCTGCTTTATGTTGATCCGGTCTATCGTCTCGGCGTCCACAACGCCCGTTCCGACGGCGAGAGCCGTCTCCACGATGACGTCGTAGAGGACCTCACGCCGCTTTGCTCGCAGGGTCTTCGAGTCGCGCACGCCCCCGACGCGGGTTCCTGGCGTGAACACGACGGCCGCCGCGACCACCGATGCCAGAAGCGCCCCCCGGCCGACCTCGTCGATCCCCGCCACCGCAACAAAGCCCTGGCTCCAGAGGCGCCGTTCGTAGGCGAGCAGGTCCTCACCGCGTGGCACGGCTGCAGCAACGGAGATCACCCCTTATCCCCGCCTTCGGGCACCGGGTCCAGGGTGACCCTCCCAAGGATCCCCTTGCGGAAGTCCGACAGCACCGCGGCGCCCGCCCGGGAAAGATCCACGACCCCGCCCGGCCCGAGGCATCCTCGCCTCCTGCCGGCGGTCTCCAGGAGCTCACGCTCGCGGAGCGATGACATATCTTGGGTCTTGAGGCGCGCCGCAAGCGCGTCGGGCGCTTTCTCCCTGAGCATACCAAGCAGGCGCTCGGCCACATCCGCAAGGTCAAAGCTCTCGTCGCTGATGGCGCCCGTGGCGGCGAGCTTGAACATGGCGGACGGGTCGTCCGCGCGCGGCCACAGGACCCCCGGAGTATCCAGGAGCTCTATGCCCCTGCCCACGGTTATCCACTGCTTGCCCCGGGTGATCCCGGGCCTTGCCCCGGTCTTTGCCGACCTGCGGCCGGCTATCCTGTTTACCAGGGACGACTTGCCCACGTTGGGGATGCCGATAACCATCGCCCTGACGGCGCGCATCCTGCGCCCCCGGGCGGACAGCCTCAGCATGATCTGGCCTGCCACCGACGAACACGCCTCCACAACCGCGTCAACACCCGCGCCGCTCTCGGCGTTTACGGCAAAGCAGAACGGCTCGCGCGCGCGAAGCGCACCGAGCCACCTTTCTGTCTCCCCGGGGCTGGCAAGATCCTCCTTTGCCAGCACGACAACCTTCGCCCTGTCCCCGACGATCCAGGCGATCTCGGGGTTCCTGCTGGTCGCGGGGATCCGCGCGTCCAGGACCTCTATTACCACGTCTATCCCCGCCAGGGTCCTCTTTATCGCCTGCCGGGCCTTTGCCATGTGACCGGGAAACCACGAAAGCATCATTGCGCCATTGCCCCGCCCGGCGTCGGCGTCCGGACCAGGCCGATCTCCCCCAGCGGCCACCATGTGACGAAGGCCTTCCCCACAATGTTCGTTTTCGGAACGAACCCCACGTCAGGATATCGCGAGTCATCGCTGTTGTTGCGGTTGTCCCCGAGCACGAAGTAGCGCCCCGGGGGCACGACCTCCGGGCCGAAGCTGCCGAAGGTGAGGTCCATGGTATAACCTTCCTCGAGCACCTCGCCGTTCAGCAGCACGTGCCCGTCGCGCACCGCGACCACATCACCAGGCACACCGATGACGCGCTTGATGAACTTCCTCTTCGGATTGGCGGGGTACCTGAACACCACCACGTCGCCCCTCTGCGGTTCCCTGAACCGGTACACCAGCTTGTTCACAAGCAGCCTCTCGCGGTTGTGGAGGCTGGGCTCCATGCTCGAGCCCTCCACCACGAAAGACTGGGCGATGAACGTGATGATGAAGGCCGCCAGCACGATGGCGATGGCAAACGCCTGGGCGTACTCGAGGATCTCGGACCTCAGCGCAGGCGACACCAAGGGCCTTGCCGCAGGCGGCGCCGGCTCCGGAAAAGCAGCCGTGGGGGACACGGGATCCCCCGACTCCAACGGTGACGCCTCGCACGCACACCCATCCTGCCCGACACACCCGGGTTGCGCCGCATCCTCCGGTTCCGGGCCTTCCGGCCCGCCCGCATCTTCGGGTCGGCCAGCATCCCTCGGCTGCCCCACCTGCTCCGCGCGTACGGGGCCCCCGACCTGCTCACCGCCCTCGACAGGCTCCCCTGCCGCGACCCCGGGAGGGTTCTCTCGGCCAGTCTCCCCTTCGGGATCCATATCAACGGTCACCTTCTGTCTGCTTCCTTTACCCTGGCAGCCTTCCCGACACGGTCGCGCAGGTAGTACAGCTTCGCCCGCCTCACCTTGCCCCTTCGCACAACCTCGATCTTGCCCAGCCTTGGCGAGTGCAACGGGAAGGTCCGCTCCACACCGATGCCGGCGGACACCTTACGCACGGTGAAGGTCTCGCGGACGCTGCCGCCTCTACGGGCGATCACCACGCCCTCGAACACCTGGATCCTCTCTCGGCCGCCCTCGACGACCTTCACATGAACCCTCACCGTATCCCCGGGTTTAAACGGCGGGATATCCTCGCGCAACTGCTCGCGCTCGATAACGTCTATGATGTTCATCTTCCGGGATCCTCCCTCCAGAGTGCACGCAGCACGCGCCTTCCGGGACGTACGCGTTCGACAACGGTGATTATATCATACGGCTCGAACCGGGCTCAACATCGGCATTTTCCCGATCCCGCCTTATCTCCTCGAGAAGGCGCTGGTCCTCGGGGGTAAGGTCCGCCGAAAGGAGGAGGTCGGGGCGCCTTTCGAGGGTCCTGGTGAGTGCCTGCTTCCGGCGCCAGATCCTCACTTTTTCATGGTCCCCGGACACCAGCACCTCCGGCACGGCCATGCCCATCCACTCCCGCGGCCTCGTGTACTGTGGGTAATCAAGAAGCCCGCTGGCGAACGACTCGAAAGATACGGACTCCTCGCCGAGCACTCCCGGCACGAGCCTCGTCAGTGCATCTATGACGACCATCGCGGGCAACTCGCCGCCGGTCAGCACGTAGTCGCCGATGGATATCTCCTCGTCGACGAGCGCATCCCTGACCCGCTCGTCGACGCCCTCATAGTGCCCACATATGATCACGAGACGCGATTCCCGGGCCAGCCGCGCCGCCATCTCCTGGGTGAACACCCGCCCCTGGGGGCTCATCAGGATCACCCGGCCCGGCCCGGGCGCCTCATTCCGAACATGCTCGACAGCGGCGAAGATGGGCTCGGGCTTCATGATCATGCCCGCCCCGCCGCCGAACGGGTAATCATCCGTCACTCTATGCTTGTTCCGGGCGAACTCACGTATGTCGTGGACATGTATCTCCACGAGCCCGCGTTCCCTGGCGCGCGCGACCATGCTCTCGGAAAGCGGCCCGGAGAACATCCCGGGAAAGATGGTGAGCACGTCGATCCTCAACGCAAGCACCTACTCCAGGCCGGGAATGAGCTCGATGGTCATCTCGCCGCGCTCGAGGTCTATGCTCTTCACGATGTCGCGCACACCCGGCACCAGGATGGTCCTCGCCCGCCGGCCCCGGGGCGGGTCGGTCTCCACCTCATAGATGTCGTTTGCAAGCCCCCGGATGACCCGCGCCACCTTCCCCAGGTGGCGGCCTTCCGTGGTGACCACCTCGAGGCCCTCTATCTCATGGAAGTAGTAGCGCCCCGGCTCGAGCGGCACGAGATCTGCCCTCGGAACCCCCAGGACGGCGCCGCGCAACCCTTCAGCATCGTTCATGGAGTTCACCCCGGCGAACTTTATGATGACAAAGCCTCGGTGCTGTCGTGCGGCCTCCACATCGAGGATCGTAACGCTTTCGCCCTTGCGGGCCCGAAGCCGCAGGCGCGGTTTGAACCGGTCCGGGAAATCGGTGAGCGGCAGGACCCTGACCTCTCCCCGGACCCCGTGGGGAGCGATCACCCGCGCCACCGCAATGAACTCGCTGGTCATCTCGGCCGAAAAGTCTCCTCACAGGCATGCGGACGATTGCAACGAAGCGCGGTCACACGATCTCCACGGTGACCCTCTTGCCCTGCCGCGCCCCCACGGACCTCACGAGAGTTCTCATGGCGTTCGCTGTTCTGCCGGACCTTCCGATGAGCTTGCCCTTCTCTTCAGGATCGCAGGAGACCTCGTACACCGTGTACCCATCGGCGCTGGCGACATCATCGACCCTCACCGCATCAGGGTTATCCACGAGGCTCCTCGCGATGAATTCGACAAGCCGCTTCATATGGCCTTCGCCTCTCCGGCTGCAGACGGCCCAGCTTCGCCAACGCCTGCCCTCGCAAGCAAGGACTTCGCCGAGTCCGTCGGCAACGCCCCCTTCTTCAACCATTCCGTGGCCTTTTCGCGATCAACCTCGAGCGTCTCGGGATTCGTTCTGGGGTTGTAATGCCCAAGGATCTCGATGAACCGCCCGTCCCGCGGGTAGCGGCTATCGGCGACGACGATCCTGTAAGAAGCCTGTTTCTTGGCCCCGGTCCTCGCAAGTCGTATCCTTACTGCCAAGTGTGTCACCTCCCGTCCTCCGGTCTCCCGGATGGCCTATCTCACAAACGGGAATGCGCCTTTTCGCATAGCGCGACGGGCAGCTTTCTCGGCGCCCCCGAATTGCCGGAGCATGCCTTTCACCTGTTCGAACTGGCGTAGCACGCTGTTGACGTCCTGGATGCGCGTGCCGCTTCCACGTGCGATCCTCCTGCGCCGGCTGCCGTCGATGATCGTGGGGCTTCTTCGCTCCTCCGGCGTCATGGAGTTTACTATCGCCTCAACCCGCCGTAGCTGGCCCTCGTCGACCTTGAGGTCAGAGACCCCGCGCACGCGGCTCATCCCAGGGATCATGGATAGTATCTCATCAAGAGGACCGATCTTTCTCATCTGGCGAAGCTGGTCCGCGAAGTCTTCCAGGGTGAACTCGTTGGTTCTGATCTTCTCGGCCAGATCGCGGGCTTTCGTCTCATCGTAGGCCGCCTCCGCCTTCTCGATGAGGCTGAGGACGTCCCCCATTCCAAGGATGCGCGACGCCATTCTGTCAGGGTGGAATGGCTCGAGGGACTCAACCTTCTCGCCGACGCCGACGAACTTGATGGGCTTGCCGGTCACAGCTCTTGCCGATAGGGCCGCGCCGCCTCGCGCGTCGCCGTCCAGCTTGGTGAGGATGATTCCCGTAAGGCCCAGTCGCTCGTTGAACGTGCCGGCCACGTTCACGGCGTCCTGGCCGGTCATGGCGTCAACCACCAGGAGCACCTCGGATGGGCCGACCTCGCTTTTCATCCTCGAAAGCTCATCCATGAGCTCGTCATCGATGTGGAGCCGCCCCGCGGTATCCACGATCACCACGTCGCGACCGACCGATGCGGCGCGAGATGCCCCCTCCCTCGCAACGCGAACCGCGTCGTCACCCTCACGCGTGGCGACTACCTCCACCCCCACCTTCTCGCCAAGCACCTGAAGCTGGCGAATGGCGGCGGGCCGCCTCGTGTCGGCGGCGACCAGGAGGGGATGTTTGCCTTGCCTCTTGAGGAGGTTTGCGAGCTTGGCCGCGGTCGTCGTCTTGCCCGAGCCCTGGAGGCCCACAAGCATGACGACGGTCGGAGGCTTCGGGCTGTACTGGATCTTGCTCTCGGAGCCGCCCATCAACTCTACAAGCTCGGAGCTGACTATCTTTATGACATGCTGGGCGGGGGTGAGGCTTGCGGCCACCTCCTGCCCGCATGCGCGCTCGCGAACCTTCGCGATGAAGTCGCGGACAACCTTGAAGTTCACGTCGGCCTCGAGAAGGGCGATGCGCACCTCGCGCAGGGCCTCGTCCACGTCATGCTCGCCGAGCTTGCCCTTGCTGCGTAGCCTGCGAAACGTCGCCTGCAACCGCGCTGTCAGGTTTTCAAACACGAGACCCCACCTCCTCTCGACTCACGCAAGTAGTATACACTGCGACGTGGCCGGAGTCAATTCGGAACGGGCCGGATGCGCATCTCCCGTCAGGCTTCGGCCCCTACAAATAGCGCATCCGCGAACTGGGCCGGGTCGAACTCGCGCAGGTCCTCGAGGCCCTCTCCGATGCCGACCAGCTTGACAGGGATACCTAGCTCCTCCCGAATCGCCAGAACGACGCCCCCCCTGGCCGTCCCGTCCAGCTTGGTCAGGGCGATCCCCGTGACCTCGACGGCATCCTTGAACGTGCGCGCCTGGGCGATGGCGTTCTGGCCGGACGTCGCGTCGAGCACGAGGAGCACCTCGTGAGGCGCGCCGGGTATCTCGCGTTCCACCACCCTCCGGACTTTCCTCAGCTCCTCCATGAGGTTCACTCGCGTGTGTAGCCTTCCCGCGGTGTCGAGGATGACGTAGTCCGCCTTCCGGGCGCTTGCGGCCTGGCACGCATCGTAGGCCACAGCCCCCGGGTCGCCGCCTTCCTCGTGGCGTATCACGTCTGCGCCCGCTCTCTCGCCCCAGATCTCGAGTTGCTCGATGGCAGCCGCTCTGAACGTGTCGGTTGCGCCCAGGATCACTCTCGACCCATCCCTGCGGAACCTGTACCCCAGCTTGCCCGCGGTCGTGGTCTTGCCGGTGCCGTTCACCCCCACGACCATGATGACGGTGGTTCCCGACGGATCCCTGCTGAGGGGCGCTTGCGGTCCGAGCACCTCGAGGATCTCCTCCTTGAGGTGCGCCATGAGATCTGGCACGCCCCCGCCTTCTTTCGGCCCTGCCGCCGCCACCCTTGACCTGAGGCCGCCGAGAAGCCTCGCCGCGGCCTTCACCCCCACGTCGGCCTGCAGAAGGATGGCCTCGAGCTCCCCGAAGAATTCCTCGTCGGGGACGGGCTTTCTGCCGAGAAGAGCCTCGACCTTCCCCACGAGACCGTCCCTGGTACGGGCAAGCCGGTCGGTGAGGCGGGCCAGCGCTCCTCTGGGCCCCGTGGCGCCCTCGGCCGGGCCCGGACCTGAGCCCGGGTCCGGGCTTGAGCCTATGTCAGAGTCGCGGCCCCCGCGCCCGTCCGCCGCCTGGGACTGCCGCTCCCCCTCATCGTCACCCCTGGTGAAAAGCCTCTTCACGAGCCGCCCCACGCCACCCGCTGCGCTCATATCCTGGTGCTCACACCCTCCCATATCTTCAAAGGGGCGGCCGCCGCAAGCTCCCCACCCCGATAGAGTCCCCCGCCTCAGGTCGCGTCTATCCCCTGCGCGCGCCGGATAGCTCGCGGGCTCGGCCTCGTCATGCCGTCTCCTGCTGCCTTGCGCCTGCGCCATCCATCCTCACGGAGATGAGCTTCGATATCCCGGACTCCTCCATGGTGACCCCGTAGAGAGCATCGGCCGCCTCCATCGTCCCTTTCCTGTGTGTCACGACGATGAACTGGCCATCCTGCGAGGCGTCCCTGAGCACCTCGGTGAACCTTCCCACGTTGGCCTCATCGAGCGGCGCATCCACCTCGTCCAGCACGCAGAACGGGCTCGGCCTCACCTCGAGCAGGGCAAACACCAGGGCAGCGGCCGCAAGCGCCCTTTCCCCCGCGGAGAGGAGGCCGAGGCTCTGCAGTCTCTTGCCTGGCGGCTCGGCGACGATCTCGATGCCTGGCGGGGGCGAGCCCTGGTCATCCAGGACAAGGTCCGCCCTGCCCCCGCCGAAGAGACGGCCAAACTTCCGGCCGAACTCCGCCCTTATGGCGTTGAACGTTTCCCGGAAGCGCCGTTCACTTTCGCGGTCTGACCGCTCCATGATCTCGCCGAGAAAGGCCCTGGCCCGGAGGATGTCATCCAGAGCCGATGTGAGCTGGCTTGCCCGTGCCCGGAGCGCCTCGTACACCGCGATGACGCCAGGGTCGACGGGCCCAAGGGCCTCCAGCTCCAACCTGAGGGACCTCGCCCTCCTCCATGCCTCATCTCTGTCGGATATCGACGACGCCTGCCTCCTGGCCTCGTCGATCGTGACGTGGTGCATCCGCTCGAGCTCGTCCCTGATGCGGTTCGCCTTCTCGGCAAGCCCCGCCTCCTCGATCTTGAGGCTGGCCCTCGCCCTCTGAATGTCCTCCAGTTCCCCCTGGCACAGGCGCAGCTTCGACTCCTTCTGAGCCACGCGGCGTGCAAGCTCGCGCCGCGCCTCCTTCGCCGTGGCAAGTGCCTGGTCCACCTCGGCCTTTTCGGAAGACAGGGCCCCCAGCCTGGCCGCGGCCTCTGCCATATCCTCGCCGGCCGACCTCGACGTCCCGTCAAGGTTGGAAAGCTCAGCCTCCCGGGCCTCGATCTCCACCGCCAGGTCGCGCGCCCGCGCATCCAGCGCCTGCACCTGCTCGCGAAGGCCTGTCGCCTCCTGGGTAAGGGACGCGATCCTCACCCGGAGACCGGTCAGCGCGCGACCAACTTCTTCGCGCCTGCGGACGATCTTCTCCAGGTCTGCAGCCAGATTCGCCTGGGCATCTGCAAGCTCGCGGCCAGCCGCATCGAGGCGGGCGCGCTTCTCCTCGAGCTGCCGCTTCGTCTCGTCGCGCGAGCCATCGCCCATGCTCCCCTGGTCGATCTCGTCCTTGCGCATCTTCGCCCTCGAACGAGACCTCTCGAGGTCCCGCCGGGCTTGCGCGTGCATCGCCCCGGACCTCGCCGCCTCCAGCTCGAGCGCCTGCCTTCTCGACCGTGCATCCTCGAGAGCTTTCTCCGCACGGGCGACCACCTCCTCGGCCTCGGCGACGGCAAGGCCCGCGCCGTCATCGGCCGCCCGGGACTGGCGAGCGCTCTCCTCCAGCTCGGCAAGGCGTCGCCTTAGGGCAAGGGGGGTCTCCCGCTGCTTCGCCCGGCGGCTGCCCCCCGATATCGCGCCGCCCGGGAGCACCAGGTCGCCGTCAAGAGTGACCACCTTGAGACGCGCGCCCGTGGCGCGTGCCAGCCGCACAGCCACATCGAGGCTCTTCACCACCACCGTGCGCCCCAGGAGGTGCTCAACAGCCCTCTGCACCCGCTCGTCGCACGAGACGAGGCCTGAGGCTCTCCCCACCACGCCATCCATGGAGAGAGCCGCCTCCTCGGCCCTGGCGAGCCCCGCCGGCCTGATGAGGTCGAGCGGAAGGAAGGTGGCCCTCCCGAGGTCCCGTTCCTTGAGATGCTGCACCGCGGCTCGAGCGTGGGCATCTCCCTCCACGATGATGTCTGACATGGCCTGTCCCAGGGCCGACTCGATGGCGTGCTCGTACTCCCTGGGCACCCGGATGCAGTCTGCCACCGCCCCGATAACGCCGCCGAGCTCGCCGCGCCTCGCCGCGGCCAGCACCGCGCGGGCACCGTGAGGATACCAGTCGCCCCCCGAGGCGACCCTCTTCAGGGCCTCGGCCTCCAGAGACCTCTCACCCAACCTGGCCTGGATCGCCTGCCGCTTCGTCACAAGACTCTTGAGGCTCTCGCGGGCCGCGTGAAGCGTGCGTTCGATCCCGGCTATCTCCTGGGACACGACATGCGCGGCCCGGGCAAGCTCCTCGCGCCTCGCGGCCTCCCGGGCGACGATGCTCTCTATCTCGGCAAGCTCAGCGAGGGCGGCATCAAGCTCCCTTTTCTGTCGCTCCAGGTGCCTGGCCTGCGTGGCGTCCTCCAGTGACATTCTACCGAGTTCGTTCTTTACCTCCGCCGTCGCGGAAAGGACCTCTATGATATCGGCCTTGACCTTCCGGGCGGCCTCTTCGTCGAGCCTCTGCCGCTCGAAAAGGGAGTCGTCCTCCGCCTGTAGCGCACCCAGATCGTGCGATGCGGCGTCCAGCTCCGACGAGATCGCCCTGAGCCTGGCGTTCTTCGCGGCGCTTTCGCCGCTGCATATGGCCAGCCGCTCCCTGTCCTTCTCAACCGCCTGGGCGAGGGATTGCACCTGGGCCGCCTGCATCCTCGCCCGCTCCCTGCCAAGCGAGAGCCTCCCCTCCACCTTCTCGATCTCGGTGGCAAGCCAGGTGGCCCGCTCCTGCAGTCGGTCGCGCTCGTCCTCAATCGAGGCCAGCGCCTGCCTGTCCCCGGCGATCTCCGATCCAAGAGACTCGCGCAGGCGGGCTTCCCCGGCGAGCCTGGCGTCCACCTCGGAGACGGCCTGCGCAAGCTCGGCCCTTCTCCCCTCAACGGCATCAAGCTCCTCGAGAGCGAGGCCCACCTCCAGGCCTGATAGCTCCTGGCTGCACTCCTGGAACCGCCTGGCCTCGTCGGCCTTTCCCGCGAGCGGCTCCATCTGCCTGGCAAGCTCTCCCACCACGTCACGCACGCGCGTCACGGCGGCATCCGCGATGGCGAGCCGTCTTCCGGCCTCTGCCCTGCGCGCCTTGTACCTGTGTATCCCGGCGGCCTCCTCCAGGAACGCCCTGCGCTCGTCGGAGCCGGCAGCCAGCATGGCGTCGATCTTGCCCTGCTCTATGACGGAGTAACCTTCCCTGCCCGCGCCCGTGTCCATGAAGAGGGCCTGGATGTCTTTCAAGCGGCAGGGGGCCCTGCAGATAAGGAACTCGCTCTCGCCGGACCGGTAGACCCGCCTGGTCACCGCGACCTCCACAAAATCCACCGGGAGCTGCCCGTCCACATTGTCGAAGACGAGCGTCACCTCGGCGAACCCCAGCGGCTTCCTCGCCCCTGATCCGGCGAAGATGACGTCCTCCATCCGGGCTCCCCGGAGTATCCGCGCGCTCTGCTCACCCAGGACCCACCTGATGGCATCCGCGAGGTTGCTTTTCCCGCTTCCGTTGGGGCCGACGATCGCAGTGACGCCCGGCGAAAACTCGAGCTCCGTCCTGTCAGCAAAGGACTTGAACCCATAAAGTTCCATCCGCTTCAGGTACAAGCTGAATCCTCCCTGCGGCGCGGCCTTGCCGCCCTGCCGCATTTCGACACGAATCGCCCCAGGCTGCACTGGTATTGTATCATAGCCCCAGCCAAAAGAGAATCATCCAGAGGAGGAACTCGCTTGTCGCCTACAGGCTCACGCGGACCTCAAGGCAGAGGTCACGCCGCTTGCGGACCTTCTCGGGGATCTCGGGGTGCACGAGAGAGCCATACCTGTGCAGAAGGCGCCGCAGCTTGGCCTTGACGCGCGTGCGCGCGTTGTCCACGGACTTCGGGTCAAGCCCCATGGCCCTGCCGATCTCACCCGTGGTGTAGCCTCGAAGAAGGAGGGCGGTCACCGCGTACTCGAGCATCGAGAGATGGTTGCGCAGCACCTGCTCCACGCGGGTGCTGGCCCACTCGTTCTCCACGACGGCCTCGGGATCAACGTAGTTGCCCGCGAGGACGTCCAGCACCGTCCTGGTCTCCTCCCTGTCCACGTATGAATAGAGCGATATGGCCTGGTTCAGGACCCTCTGCCTGCCGCTGGTCTGACGGCGGAGGCTGTTGTATATCTTGCGGATGATGCACAGGTACGCGAACGAACTGAACTTGACGCCGGGCTTGCCCGGGTCGTACTGGCGGATGGCGTCAAGGAGGCCCAGAAGCCCGTCCTGCATGAGGTCCTCGAAGTCCGAGCCTGCGATGGCGGGCGCGGTGACCCGGACTATGTGCCTCACCATGGGGACGTACTTTCGTATGAGGTCCTCGCGTGCTACCTCCTGACCGGACCTCGTCCGCTGCAGTAGCTCGAGGTCAAGCTCCTGGTTGGCGTCGGACATGCCCTATCCCCCTCGACAGGCCTTCTCGGTACCCGCTAAATATATACTGCCTGCCGTGGAGGAATATGATCCCCCGGTGGGACATGATCACCGCCCGGGATGGGCAAGTTCCCGATCAGAGAAACGGCCCGCCCCGGCGGTCGCGCCGCCATCGCGGGCCATGGCCCTCAAAACCCCACATGACCTGGGTTGTGATGATTCCTCGGGAGATAACTCGAGGCACAAGTGCACGCCAGCATCACCTGGGCTCAACGATGAACTTTATCGCGGTCCTCTCCTCCCCGTCGATCTGAATCTCGACGAAAGCTGGGATGGTCACGAGGTCGATCCCGTTGGGCGCAACGAACCCTCGCGTGATAGCAATTGCCTTGACAGCCTGGTTAACAGCTCCTGCCCCGACCGCCTGCACCTCCGCGGACCCCCTTTCCCTGAGCACCGCGGCAAGGGCGCCTGCCACCGACTTGGGCTTTGATTGCGCTGATACCTTTAGTACCTCCACGCCTTCTACCTCCCATTCCCAGGTTTTGGACCATGCGCTTCTTGCCATATTTATATTCAACGCCCTGCCAGAAGATCCTTCGTTAGGCGCAATTTCTCGCTATTTCGGTATTATCGGTCGAACGCGCGGTCTTTTCGCCTCGTACAACTGGGGCATGAAAGGTGGCGGCTCACCCTTCGCCTCCCTGATGGCCTCGCTTTTCCACACCAGGAGCCTGCGGTTGATGGCATCCATTGTCGCGCGAGCCACGGCGTCGCTCTCGTAGGTTCGCACCGGCGTCGTGCCTATGAGCTTCTCTTCTCCCTGCATCCCGATGGCGCTCACCGAGACCAGGACCACGTCGTGGTCGAGCATCCTGATGATCCGCACCTCCCCGGCGGAGAGCGTGTTCCGCGTGCGCAGGAAAGCCTCCACGGCAGCGATGGTTGCCTGTGCCACCGCGTGGTACTGGCCGAACTTCGTGGCCGGGCCCACTGCCGTGCCCGTGTACGCCCTGCCCTGGAGGCCGAGTTCCACGATGGAGTCAGCCGTGTGCTTTCCGAGGTTGAGATACACACGCTCGATCTTGAGCCTGTGGCCGATGAGCGCCTCCAGCTCCATCTGGGGCATGTCCTTGAAGACGCAGACGCCGATGCGCCTGTAGTCTATCTTGAGGCCCCACTTCGCGTAGAGGACGGTCTCGATGTCCCGTATGAGCTCCTGGGGCGCGCGAAGCTCGATGGACGTGCAGTGGACCTCGGTTATCATGCGTTTCCCGTCCACGATGATCCGCACGGCGTTGAGGCCGGGGATCTGGGAGAGCACCTCGTTGATGTCCTCGATGTCCACGTCCTCCGGGACGATGTCGTTGTACGGGATCCTGCGCCACTCCGGGCCCAGCTCATGCCAGGCCAGACGACGGCGTGGGATCCGCCTCTCCCTCGCCTCCCCTTCGGTCTTCGCCACAGACTTCCCCTCCCTGGGCACAGGTGCCGTCGGCCGCGGGCAGGGCGGCGACGCGGGAGAGCGCGTCGGCCGCCGCGGCCTGCTCCGCCCCCTTCTTCGTCTTACCGCGCCCGAGGCCTATGGGCCCGTCCGCGGACCTCACCACGACCGTGAAGGTCTTGTCGTGATCCGGGCCCTCCTCGCTCACAACCTGGTACTCAGGAGTAGATTTCTCCCTTTTCTGAAAGAATTCCTGCAGGATGGCCTTGTAATTTCGCATATCTCCGGCGCCCCGACCGCTCTCGGGGCCCGGCGCAAGCTCCCGCACGATGAACAGCCTCGCAGCCTCCAGGCCCTGGTCGAGAAAGATGGCGCCGAGGACGGCCTCGAACGCGTCAGCCAGCACAGACGGCAGGCTGCGGCCGCCCGTGACCTCCAGGCTGTGGCTGACCCGGAGATAGTCGCCCAGCCCGAGGCGCCTTGCCGCCTCCGCCAGGGTCCTCTCGCTGACGGACCGCCCAAGCATGGCCGAGAGGCGTCCCTCCGGGGCGTCGGGGCAGGTCACATAGAGGTGCCACGCGGTCACCAGCTTGAGCACCGCGTCGCCGAGGAACTCGAGACGCTCGTTGCCGGCAAGAGGACCTCCGCCCTCGAATGAACTGTGGGTCACCGCCTCGGCCAGGAGGCCGGGGTTATTGAACCTGACCCGGAGGACATCCTGGAGTCGGGCGAGGTCGATACCCCTGTCGCTACCCGGCCCTTCCATTTGATCCATGATATTGCATCCCTCCAGGCTCGACACGCAGAAAAGGGAGGCCGGAAAACCTCCAGCCTCCCCGTCCCGCGTTCCATCTCGTCATGCAGATTGACCCCAGCACCAGGCCCGCGCCACCTCGACACATACAGCACATACGCAACCCGCGCGCCTAGCCCAGGTGCCTTTTCAGGACAACGACGCCGTTGTGCCCGCCGAACCCGAACGAGTTGGACATCGCCACGTCCACCTGCGCCTTGCGGGCCTCGTTGGGCACGTAGTCCAGGTCGCACTCGGGATCCGGGTCCTCGTAGTTTATCGTCGCAGGCACGGTCCCGGTCGTGATGGCGAACACGCATGCCGCCGCTCCCACACCCCCCGCGGCCCCCAGAAGGTGCCCGGTCATGGACTTCGTGGAGCTTATCGCGACCTTCGTGGCCTTCGGCCCGAACAGCCTCTTTATGGCCTGCGTCTCGCACCTGTCGTTCAGCGGCGTCGAGGTGCCGTGGGCGTTGATGTAGTCCACGTCAGCAGGCGCCAGGCCCGCATCGGAGAGAGCCCTCTGCATCGCAAGGAGCGCCCCATCGCCCTCGGGATCCGGCTCCACGATGTGGTGTGCGTCGTCGCTCGCGCCGTAGCCCGCAATCTCGACAAAGGGCTCTATGCCGCGCCTGCGGGCGTGCTCCAGGCTTTCGAGGACGAGAATCACGCTGCCTTCTCCCATCACGAAGCCGTCGCGGGTCCTGTCGAACGGCCGGCACGCCTTCCCAGGCTCGTCGTTCCTGCGGGACATGGCCCGGAGCGCGCAGAACCCGGCAAACCCGGCCGGCGTGACGCCCGCCTCCGCGCCGCCTGCCAACACCACGTCGGCATCGCCCCTCTGGATGATCCGAAAGGCCTCTCCTATGGCGTTGGTTGCGGCGGCACAGGCCGTCGTTATCGTGAGGTTGGGGCCCCTCGCACCCGTGAAGATCGCCACCTGGCCCGACGCCATGTTCGGGATCATCATGGGGATGAAGAACGGGCTGACCCTTCGCGGGCCCTCGGCGTGCATCACCCCGACCTGCTCCTCGAGAACCTCGAGGCCTCCGATTCCGCATCCCATCACGACCCCGACGCGGTCCCGGTTGAACCCGTCCACGGTAAGCCCGGCGTCGGCCAGGGCCATCCGGCTCGACGCCACGGCGAACTGTGCAAACCTGGCCAGCCGGTGTGCCTCACGCTCCGTCATGAAATCGGTGGCGACGAAGTCGCGCACCTCCCCGGCCATTTGCGTTCGAAAAGGCGACGGGTCGAACCTCGTCACGCGCCCTATGCCGTTCTTCGAGGCCCGGAGCCCCGCGAAGAATGCATCCTTGCCCACCCCGATTGGGGTGACGGCGCCGACGCCGGTCACCCCCACTCGCGCTGTCATTCCCTCACCCCACACGAAACGCCGCAAGCCCGCCAGCACCCCGCAGTCGCGGGCCGCCGGCCGCCAGCCTGTGCTCACTCCTCGTCGGCGGTCTTCTCGAGAATGAACTCGACGATGTCCTGAACCGTCGTATCCTCGGCGATCTCCACGTCAAGGGTCCCGAGATCGAACTCGCGGTCGAGCTCGTCACCGATGCTCATCCTCGTGGCAGAGTCAGCGTAAAGGTCGTTCATGGTGGCATCCCACGCGACCAACGACTCGTCCACCTTCGCCTCGCGGACTATGATCTTTTTCACCTTCTCGAAGATCTCCTCCGCCCTTGGATCCTTTTCACCCATCCTCTTCACCTCCCCTGGCCCCGTGCTTCGGGCGGCTTGCCGCCGCCTGCTACATCGCCAGGCCCCCATCGACGCAGAGGACCTGCCCGGTTATGTAGCCTGCCTCATCAGACGCGAGGAAGACGCATGCGGCCGCCACCTCGTCCGCGGCGCCGAGGCGGCCCAGCGGCACGCCTGCAAGCAACCTCGCCTTCACGTCCTCCCTGAGCGAAGTGGTCATGCCGGTATCGATGAGCCCCGGTGCTACGGCGTTCACCGTGACCCCGCGCATCGCAAGCTCGCGGGCGGCGGCCTTCGTGAGGCCGATGACGCCGGCCTTGGCCGCCGAGTAATTGGCCTGCCCGGCATTGCCCATCACTCCGGCCACCGAAGAGATGTTTATGATCCTGCCGTTGCGCTGGCGAAACATCCTCTTGCCGACCGCCCGCGTGAAATTGAAGACTCCCGAAAGGTTCACCCGGAGGACGTCGTCCCATTCCGCATCGGTCATCCGGATGAGGAAGTTGTCCCGCCGTATCCCGGCGTTGTTCACAAGGACGTCTATTCGCGAGAAGCGCTCGTATATCTGCTCGACAGCCTCCTCGACAGCCTGCGAGGCGGAAACGTCGACAGCAAGCGCCATGGCCTGCCTGCCGATGCTCTCGATCTTGCAGGCGACCTCGCGGGCGCCAGCTAGGTTGCTGCCTGCCAGCACCGCAACGTCTGCGCCCTCACGAGCCAGCGCCTCGGCGCACGCCTGCCCGATTCCGCCCGATGCTCCGGTAACGACGGCGACTTTGCCCGCCAGCCTCATATTACAGGACCCCCTTGAGGAATTCAAGCGTGTCTTCCACGGGAACCGCCGGCTCTGCCGCGACCAGCGCCGCTTCCGGCAGAATTCGCCTCACGAGACCGGTCAGGGCCTTGCCCGGGCCGACCTCCACAAACACCCTCGCTCCCATCTGCCACATGGCCTTCACCGACTCCTCCCACAGTACCGGCGAGCATATCTGCCGGGCGAGGAGCGTTCTCACCTCCGCCGCGCTCGACGCGGGCCGGCCGGTCACGTTGCATACAACGGGTATGACAGGATCCGCTATCTCGACCCCGGCGATCTCAGGCTCGAAGGCCGAGGCGGCGGGGGCCATCATCCTCGAGTGGAACGGCCCGCTCACCTTGAGGGGGATGACGCGACGCGCGCCAGCCTCAACGCAGAGACCCCCGGCTCTCCTGACCGCGCCAGCATCGCCGGAGATCACTATCTGATCGGGCGCGTTGATGTTGGCGGGCTCGACGCCTCCCGCACCCGCGGCGCGAGCGGCCTCACAGCATCCCTCTACCGCCTCGCGGGAAAGGCCGATGACCGCAGCCATCGCCCCCGCCCCCGGCGGCACGGCCCTCTGCATGAGGTCGCCACGAGCCCGCACGAGGCTGAGCGCGTCCCGGAACGTAAGGGAGCCCGCAGCGACAAGGGCCGAATATTCCCCCAGGCTATGCCCTGCCACGACCCCAGGCCGGGCGCCCCTCGACCTCAGCACCTCCAGCACGGCGACGCTCACCGCGAGCACGGCGGGCTGGGTGTTCACCGTGAGGGCGAGGTCCTCTGGAGACCCGCGAAAGCACATCTCCGAGAGGGGAGACCCCAGGGTCACGTCGGCCTCCTCGAAGACCCGGCGGGCCTCCTCATAGCGCGACGAGAGCTCGCGGCCCATGCCGGGGTACTGCGAGCCCTGGCCGGGGAAGATGAAGGCGACCAGCCCACGCCCGTCCCCGCAGCGCTCACCCGGCATGGATCTCATCCTTGCACCAGCGGAGTATGGCCGCTCCCCATGTGAGACCTGCGCCGAACCCGACCAGGAGCACGTGGTCACCGGTCTTCAGCTTGCCCGCCCTCGACGCCTCGTCGAGCGCGATGGGGATGGAGGCGGCCGAGGTGTTTCCGAATCTCGCCACGTTCGAGTAGACCTTCTCCGGGGCCCCGAGCCTCTCGGCGGCGAGGTCGATGAGCCGCTGGTTGGCCTGGTGGGGGATGACCCAGTCGATGTCGTCCTCCACAAGCCCGGCCTTGTCGAGCACCTCGCGGGTAGCCTCCACCATGATCCTCACGGCGAACCTGTACACCTGGTTGCCCTGCATGTGGATGTAATGAAGGCCCTGGTCGATGGTGTCATGTGACGCCGGGTGGGCGGACCCGCCCCCCGGCAGCGTGAGCACCTCGCTCCGCGCGCCGTCCGCCCCGAGCGTGTAGGCGATGATCCCGTCACCCTGCTCGACCGGCCTCACGAGCGCTGCCCCGGCCCCGTCGCCAAACAGCACGCATGTGTTCCGGTCCTTCCAGTTCGTGATCCTCGAGAGCGTCTCGGCCCCGATGACGAGGACGCTGTCATACCGCCCCGCCGCTACCAGCTCGTGCGCCACGGAAAGCGCGTACACGAACCCGGTGCACCCTGCACCCATGTCGAAGCAGGCCGCCCGGGACGCGCCGATCTTGGCCTGCACCATGCACGCGCACGATGGAAACGGCATGTCCGGCGTCACGGTGGCCACCATGATGAGGTCAACGTCCCCGGCGCTCACCCCGGCGTCGTCCAGGGCGGATACGGCCGCCCGCGCCGCGAGGTCCGAGGTCACCTCTCCATCGCGAGCGATGCGCCTTTCCCTGATCCCGGTCCGCTCCACGATCCACTGGTCGCTCGTGTCCACCATCTTCTCGAGATCGAAGTTGGTGAGCACCTCATCGGGCACTGCGCCGCCTGTGCCTGCGATGCCGGCCCCCCGTAGAATCCGCCTACTGGACTGCACCATCGTTTCCTCCCTCGTATCCCCTGGCTGTCGAAGCAACCGTTGCTGCGATTGATTCCACGACGTTCGCGTCGCACGCGGCCTTCGCGGCCCGCACTGCGTTCTTGATGGCCTTGGCCCTCGACCGCCCGTGGGCTATCACGGCCACCCCGTTCACCCCGAGGAGCAGGGCCCCGCCGTACTCCGAGTAATCCATGCGCCTCGCCAGCGCCCGGAGGGCCGGGCGTGCAAGCAACGCCCCTATCTTGTAGATCGGGCTTTTCGCTATCGAGTCCTTGAGCATGAACACGATGGCCTCCCCCACGCCCTCAGCGAGCTTCAGCACGATGTTTCCTGTGAACCCGTCGGTGACCACCACGTCGGCCCTGCCAAGCGGGATGTCCTTTCCCTCGATGTTGCCGATGAAGTTCAGATCCGCCTCGCGAAGAAGATCGTGGGCGGCGATGATAAGCTCGGTGCCCTTGGTCGCCTCCTCCCCGTTGCTGAGAAGGGCGACGGTTGGGCGGGGCCTCCTCATGACGCTCTTCGCGTATGCCGTGGCCATCTGGGCGAAGCTCAGAAGGTGATGCGGCCTGCACTCGGAGTTCGCGCCGCCGTCGATGAGGAGGCAGTGCCCGGTGGTGGTGGGAAACACCGTGGCCACCGCAGGTCTATCCACGCCCCGGATTCTCTTCAGCCTCATGATGGCTGCCACCATGGCGGCGCCGGTGTTGCCGGCTGACACCATCGCCGAGGCCTCGCCTCGCGCGACGAGGTCCGCAGCCACGAGCACCGATGCGTCGCGCATCCTGCGGAGCGCGTCCACCGGGTGATGCTCGTCCATGGGCACCACCTGGCTCGCATGCACCACGAAGACCGGCAGATCCCGGGCCCCACACGAGGCAAGCGTGGCTTCCATCGTCTCACTGTCACCGACGAGCGCAACCTCGACGCCAAGCTCTTTCGCGGCCAGCACCGCGCCGGCGACTGTTTCACCAGGAGCGAGATCTCCTCCCATGGCATCAAGGGCGATCCTCATGTAGCTTACCTCCTTCGCTCCCGGCCTCCCCCGGCGCCGGGCCACTTGCGAAAACCACGAACTCGCCCCTGAACACGTCCTTTCCGGCCACCTGGGAGACAACGTTCACCCGGTACCTCCGCCCCGCACGCTGCGTCACCTGCGCCCTTGCAACAAGCCTGTCACCGGCCCTTACAGGGTGCAGGAACTTTACAGTCGCCGCGCCGGTGAGAGCCACCTCCGCGTCAACAAGCGCGACAGCAAGGGAGTTGGCCTGGGCAAAAATGTGATGCCCTCTGACGATCCCGGTGCGCCTGAAGGCCATGTCCGCCGTGGGCTCCAGGACGGATATGGCCTCCTCCCCCAGGGACACGTGGACGAGCTCTCCTATGACCTCTCCGGTCATCACCGACCGCACCTTTCTGGTGGCCTCCTCGGCCACCCTCCTGGTGCGCTCGCGGGCTTCAGGGATCCCAAGCTCGAGCCTGTCGAGGCGGACGGTCTGGACGCTGACGCCCAGCCTGTCTGCGAGCTCCCTGTCGGTGATGAACGGGTCGCCTTCAAGCAGTCCCCGAAGAAGCCGGTGGCGTTCCGGCTTGGCCGGCCTTGCGCTCAACTACGCCATCTCTCCCCGCAGGGCTCCGCGAGAAGAACGGGAACGAAAACGAGGACGAAAACGAAAACGGCGCCCTGTACTTAAGACCACGTATTAGCATCTGCTGCTAATCCAGTATACAACGGCCGCCGGGGCGTTTGCAAGGGAAAACTGCAACAGTGCCTGACCCGTGCGCCAGCCGGGGCCCGACACAGGCAGTAAACGACGAAACCCCTGGGGCGCACCTGCTGACGCCTCGCACGGCGCACGCAAGAGGACCTCCAGGGGAACCGCATCCTGCGACAAGAGCGATAGGAGGGGGGCTATGCTTCCTTCTTTTTCTTCTTCTTTTCCTCTTCGATCGCTACAACTTCCCGCCCGTCGTAGTACCCGCATTCTGGACACACCCGGTGCGGCATCCTCGCCGCGTGGCACTTGGGGCACCTGGCAAGCGCAGGAGAATCGATCCTCCACATCGCCCGGCGCTTCCTCGTCCGCGACTTACCGAATCTACCCTTGGGGTTGGCCATTTCCGCTCCACTCCTGTTATTAAACTTAATCCCTGTCGCCCGCCCGACCGGGGCGGCAAAGGTCAAGAAGGCCTGCAAGACGTACGTCGCCGGGCGGCGCGGGGCAATCACACGGGCCCTCATTGAGGTTCTTGCCGCACGACGGGCACAGGCCCCTGCACTCCTCGCTGCATACCAGCCTGATGGGGATCGCAAGCGCAAGGTTCTCCCTCACCTCAGGCCCGATGTCGACGAAGTCTCCGTGATACTCGAGCTCATCACCACCGTCGGCGCCATCGCCGCCGTACGCACGGGCCGGGCGCCCGTCTTCGCGTCCCTTCCAGTAATGCCCCTCGAACTTGGACACCACGTCAAGGTCGAATGGGGCAAGGCACCGATCGCACGCGGCCTCGAGAGAGGCCCTCGCCCTTCCCTGGACCAGCATGGCGCCGTGGCCGGTGTTGGTGACCTTTGCCCGCACATCAACAGGGCCCGAGCACGTAAGCTCCCTGCCTGCCGCACTCAGGCTCCCCATGGCCTCCGAGAGCTGCACCTCGACGCTGGCGCCCTTCGTGTCTTTGATGGTTGAGACGTCGATCCGCACGGCGAGCACACTCCCGCACAGCAAGTCAGATTATAAGCCACGCCATCCCTGGCGTCAAGAAAAACCAGCACTAGTGCCGCGCGGCACCTCGCCCCGCGATCACCCGCCCGATGCCGCCTTCCGGACGCACGCCTGGTGCTCAGGGTCCACCTTGCCGCTGCCGTGCAGCCTGCTGCCGGCGAAGTGAATGCAGAAATGGCCCGGGAAGCCGTTCCCCCGCAGGGACTGGCCGCCGTGGGGCATCCCGTTCATCGACGCGGCGATCCTTCGGTCTCCCACCTCCACTATGATGGGTCGTCTCGCCCAGCTCCACCTGCCTCCATAGACCCGCCTCATGATAGCGGTATCCTCGGAGCTCACAGGCTCCACGTCGGCGTGATAGTGGCCTCCGCGTCGCTTCACCCGAAACGCAAGGCCGGTACGGACGTCGATCACGGTGGCGTACGACCTGAAGATGTTCCTGGCCTTGTCCCAGTGGAGTGCCTCGACCGGGGAACGATCCCCTCTCGACGGGATGTCGCCTGCGCCCGGCACTCGTAGCTCCTGCCCCACCCTGATCACGGACGGGTCGGGGATCTCGTTCGCCCGTGCGATATCCTGCACGCCCACCCCGAACTTTGCGGCTATGGTCCACAGGCTGTCCCCCGGGCGCACGACATACGTCTTCATGCGAGCCCTGGCAAGCTCTGATTCAAGTCGATCCCACGTGGATGCGCCGACGACGCCGTCGACCCCAAGACCGTATTCCCGCTGGAAAGCCCTCACCGCCCGCATCGTGCCGCCACCGAACACCCCGTCACATTCGCCGCCATAGAACCCAAGGCTCGTGAGCATCTCTTGCAGCCCCAGCACCTCGTCGCCCATCATGCCCTCCTTGAGGGCCTGGGAGGGAGCATGGGCCATCACCTGGCCTGTACATACGAAGACCGTAGCAGCGAGAGCCACAACCATCAGCTTGTGCGCATGCCCCGGCATAAGCAGCCTCAAGACCGTCGCCCCCCGCAGCCTGCGGCCCCCCGCCCGCCCGGCTCAAGTAAGACCCCAGCAGGCTCTATCATTCTCCAGAAGTGGCATTTCTCCTCCTTGCAATCTCATCCAGCGCCTCGAGCGCGTCGTCGATGTCACCCACCGCCATCACCTTGATGTCTCGCGCAGCGCCCCTGGCCGCACGCTCGTTCTCGAGAGGAACGAGGAAGTACCGGGCGCCTGCGTGCTCCGCGGCGGCCACTTTCTGCTTCACGCTGCCGATGGGCCCCACGATCCCGTCGAGGCCGATGGTCCCCGTGCCAGCTATGACCTGGCCACCGGTGAGATCGCGCGGGTCGAGCTGGTCGAGGATCTCCAGGGTGAACATGAGCCCAGCCGAGGATCCCTTGATTTCGCGCGGGTTTATGCTTATCTCGAGCGGCAGCTCGTGCGTGACGCTGGGGCTCACCAGTATCCCCACAGCCGCGCGGGCTCGGTCCTCCGGGTGCGGGACCGTGCGCACGGTGAAGTCCTCGATCAGGCCGTCTCTCCTGATGGTAAGGCCCACGGGCGTTCCGGGCCGTCTCGCACCGATGCTCTTCACGGCTTCGTCGGCGGTGCTCACAGCTTTGCCGTCCACGGCAAGGATCACGTCGCCCTCCTGGAGCAGTCCCCTTGCCGGGCTTTCTCTCAACACTTCCTCGACTCTCACCACCGTCTTGACGTGCACGGAGTAGCCCAGCTTTCGAAGGGCGACCGCCGCTGCTATCACCTCGCTCTCCCGCATCATGCTCTCCATGATCTTCAGGTACTTCTTCATATCCATGCCCCGCGGGACCTCCTGGCTGCGGGGAACCAGGTCCACCACGGGAGACATGCCCGCTGCAACCGGCGCGAGGATGCCTGCCGGGTGGCTGGTCACCGCCGTGAGCAGGAAAGCTCCCTTCGCGTCCTTTGTTCCCCTTTCCACGCTCACCATTCGTGCCAGATCCTCGGCCGGACCCGGCGCGATGACCACGTAGTTCCGGGCAAGATAGCCGTGCACCCCGCCTGCTACCAGGAGAGCCCCGACGAGCGCGAGCGAGACGCGTTTTCGCCTTGTCACACAGATACCTCCCCCACCCGCTCCATTATCGCAGGGAGAGCCGCCCGCGCCGCAGCCCTGCCCCGCTCGATGATCTCGCCTGCCCGGTCGAGCCTGGTCGGGCCGATGTCCGCAAGGTCAGGAGCGATGACCACGTCAGCATCGAGTATCCGCTGGCGCAATATGGTAAGCTCCATGAGCTCTACGGCAGTCGTGATCACCTCGAATACGTTCTTCACCGGCTCCTTGCGGTGGCGGTCGGGCGCCCCCCCGACATTGCCCCCGGCTGACACCGCGATGACGAAATCGGCTCCCATCTCCCGGGGCCGGCTGGCCGGCACCCGGTCGAGAACGGCCCCGTCGACGAGCAGGCGGCCGCCGACCTTCACCGGCGCCACGATGCCTGGCACGGCTATGCTGGCTCGGATGGCGAGGGCGACCTCGCCGTCTTTCAGGAGCACCTCCTCGCCGGTCTCGATGTCCACGGCGGTCGCAGCGAAAGGGATGGGGAGCTCGGCAAATGACCTGCCGCGCGTGAGCACCCGCAGGAACTCGAGGATCCTGTCGCCCGCAATGAGGCCCATCCGGGGGAAACACAGATCCACCAGGCGATCCCACTTGATGTGCATCGCAAGCCGCTCCATCATGCCGAGGTCACGGCACACGGCGTACACCCCGCCGACGAGCGCGCCGGCGCTCGAGCCGACTATGACATCGACGGGCACGCCTTTCTCCTCCAGGACCTGGAGCACGCCTATGTGAGCGAGGCCCCGGGCCGAGCCTGCGCCGAGGGCAAGCCCGATCCTGGGGCGCGGACCTCTGGCAGGCGCCACCCCATCACCCCACAGAATAGCTCTATTAGACCAAGCACGCAGGTATGCCGGATGATGCGGCCTCCCGGCCATCTCGGCGGTAAGCGGTGGCTTAGCATAACACCTCTTCACCCCAAATATACATGTAAGGACAACCGGGGAGCAACCAGGTCTCGCACGGAGGTAGGGGCACCATGGACGGTCGGACTCCCATCACTCGACGGGCAGCGTACCTCGTGGCAGCGTGCGCCCTTTTCGTCACCGCCGCGATAATCGTGTACCCGGACGTGGCGTTTGAGGCGTCGGTGGAGGGCCTGCGGGTCTGGTGGCAGATCGTGTTCCCCGCGCTGCTTCCGTTCTTCATAGCGGCGGAGGTGCTCATGGCCCTCGGAGTCGTCCATTTCCTGGGGGTTCTCCTCGAGCCGCTCATGCGCCCACTGTTCGACGTGCCCGGGGTGGGCGCCTTCGCGTTCGCCATGGGACTGACCGGGGGGTACCCTATAGGCGCGCGCATAACGGCAAACCTGCGCAAGCAGAACCTGTGCAACCAGATCGAGGGTGAGAGGCTGGTGAGCTTCACCAACACCGCGGATCCGCTTTTCATGGCCGGCGCCGTTGCGGTGGGCATGTTCCACATCTCGTCGCTGGCGCTTACGATCTGTGGCGCCCACTACATCTCCGCCGTCATCCTCGGGATACTCCTACGACTTCACGGAGGGCCTCAGTTGCGGCGCAACCTCACCCAGGATGGGCGCAGGGAGAACATATTCGCGCGGGCGCTGTCTGAACTGTATCGCGCCCGGCAGGCGGACGGCAGGGGCCTGGGGCAGCTCTTCGGAGACTCGGTGCGCGACTCGGTAAACAGCATGCTCCTCATCGGCGGGTTCATAATGATGTTCTCGGTGATAATCAGGGTGCTCACGGTTGCGGGCGCAACGCAGCTCATCGCAGCTCCCATCACCCTTGTGCTTGGCCCGCTCGGCCTTGACCCCACGCTCGCGCCGGCGTTCGTGAGCGGGTTCTTCGAGATCACGCTGGGCTCAGAGCTCGCCAGCAAGGCCGCCGCGCCTCTTCTCCACCGGCTGATGGCGGCGAACGCGATCATCGCCTGGTCGGGGCTGTCGGTCTTCGCGCAGGTCACCACCATGTGCGCCGGTACCGACATCCGGATGACGCCTTACATGATGTCCCGCGTGGCCCAGGCCGTCATCAGCGGAGCCATGACGCTCCTTCTCCTGAGCCCGGCTGGCCAGAGCCTTGCTCGAATGGTCGTTCCCGTTTTCGTCACCCAGGCTGCCTCGGAGCGCGTGCCGTTCCTCGTACGCCTTGGGGCCTCTTCCGCCGCCCTTGCGCGCCTGCTCGCGCTGATGATCGCCGTGTCTGTCGTGATATGGTTCCTGCAGCGGATACGGCTCATCGTGGTGCGGGTGCGGGCAAAGCCTACCCCTTCTTCTTCAGCTCCTCGGCGCCGCGCCTGACTACCTTCAGCGTCCTCTGGAGGTTCTCCTCCATCCTCAGGAGGGTCTGGGCCGCATATTCGTCGGCCCCCCTTCTTATCTCGTTCGCCAGCGCCTTTGCTTCCTCGAGGATCCTCGCCGCCTCGGCCTCCGCCGCCTTGACCACCTCATCCTGAGACACCAGCGACATCAGGTGGTCTTTCGCCGAGGCACGGAGCCTCTCCGCCTCCGCAGCGGCCTCGGCGAGGAGCCGGTCCTTCTCCGTGAGCACCGCCTCAGCCTGCTTTACCTCGTCAGGCAGGGCGATGCGTACCTGGTCGAGTATCTCGAGGATCTCGTACCTGTCCGCCAGCACCCTGTTCAGGAGCGGCACCCTTCGAGCCGACTCAACGGCCTCCTCGAGCCTGTCCAGGAGATCCACGATCTTGGTCTTGCCCACCACGGTTCCCCCTCGTCGCGCCCGGCTCACCTGGCAGGGCGAAACTTCTCGGCAAGGCGACGCGCCACGTGCTCCGGCACAAAGCCCCTCACGCACCCGCCAAAACGCGCCACTTCCCTCACCATGCTCGAACTCAAGAAAGCATACTCGTTGCTTGTCATCATGAAGACTGTCTCGATGCCCCCTCCTATCTTGCGGTTGACCGAGGCCATCTGAAACTCGTACTCAAAATCGGAAAGCGCCCGCAGGCCCCGGACGATCACCTGCGCGTTGTGCTCCCGGGCGAAGTCCACAAGAAGCCCGGAGAAATGCGTGATCTCGACGTTGGCGAGGTGCCTGAGGGCGCTCGCAAGCATCTCCGCACGCTCATCAACGGTGAAGAGCGCATCCTTCGCCGGGTTGTTGAGCACCGCCACGACGAGCCTGGAGAACACCTTCGACGCACGCTCCGCGATATCCACGTGACCGTTGGTCACCGGGTCGAAGCTGCCTGGATACACGGCCACTACTACCTCAATCGCCCCCCACTCTGCCGTCGTCTCCGGGGCCGGGAACGACGCCCCCGTCAGCAGGCCCGCCGCCGTCAACACGCGGGCCGTCCTCGCCGGACGCGCCGGTCACCCGGTAGAAGGAGACCACGGTACCGCCGAATCTTTCCTGCCTTACCAGTTTTACATTCGCGCCATGCCCCGGCATCTCCTGCCTGCGCTCGTGCCTCGCCACGATAATGCCGTCTTGCCTGGCAAGCCCGTGTCGCGCGACAAGCTCCAGGGCCAGGGGAGCAAGGCCGTGGCCGTACGGGGGGTCCAGGAAAACGAGATCGAAAGACTCCTCCTTGCCCGCCAGCACCCGGACAGCCCACCTCACGTCCCCGTGCACCACCCTGGCCTGGCCTGAAAGGGACGTCTCCTCCAGGTTGCGCCGGATGGCGGCCACCATCCTGGCATCGCATTCAACGAACACGGCTAGGCAGGCGCCGCGGCTCAGCGCCTCGATCCCGAGGGCCCCCGTGCCTGCGAACAGATCCAGGCACCTGGTCCCGACGATGCGCGGTGCCAGGATGTCGAAGACCGACTTCTTGACGCGGTCGGTTGCAGGGCGCGTCCTCATCCCGGGCGCCCCGAAAAGCCGCTTTCCTTTCGCCCGGCCGGCAATCACTCGCATTGCTTATAGTGTCCCCCGGATGGTCCGGATATGGTGCGAATTACCAGTGGAAAACCTGAATAGATCCCGGGGCGGCGCGCAAACTATGACCGAAAGAAGAGCCGAGGAAAACGGCGCCCACAAGGTGCCGGGGTTCCAAAACCCTCCCCCATAAGCTCTTCCTCCGGTTTCTCCTCTCCCACGGGATGACGGTCGCAAGACCGTCGTCTTATTTTTCGCCCTGCCACAGGCAAGAAAAAGCCCGGGCGAACCCCCGCCCGGGGCCTGCGACGCAAGGGCCACGGC
>DKEX01000028.1:117951-136087 GCA_002452295.1 Firmicutes bacterium UBA6811
GAGAACTAACGCACCCTCACTTAGTCGACGGGATGAAAGGCGATGGCCATGGTCCTCGGGCCTGTGTGAGAGCCGATCACCGGGCCGATCGGTGCCACCAGCACCTCCTCGCAAGGAAGCTCTGCCTCCAGGGTGTCCTTGAGGGATGCGGCCTCCCCGGGCGACACAGCGTGCATGACCGTAGCGCGTAGCTTCTTGCCGGCAGGCGCATGCTCCCTGGCCGCCGCGACCAGCCTTGCAAGGACCTTCTGCCTTGAGCCTCGCACCTTCTCGTACGGCGTCACCAGCCCATCTTCCACCCGGAGGAGCGGGCGAATCGAAAGCAGTGTACCGAGAAACGCAGTCGCCTTTCCGATCCGCCCGTTTTTCTCAAGATACTCGAGCGTATCCACAGTGAAGAAGACTCTCATTTCCTTGATGAGGTCCTCGACCCTCGCAACGATGTCATGGATGCCAGCTCCCGCCTTCGCCATCCTCGCCGCCTCGAGCACCAGAAGTCCTGTGGCTGTTGACGCCTGCCTGCCGTCGATCACGCTTATCGCCTTGCCTACGAGGCTGTTAGCGGCGATGGCGGCGGACTGATATGTACCCGACATCTTGCTCGACAGGTGGATGGAGACAATGCCGTCTGACCTTGACGCAAGGGCCTCGAACACGATCTGGAAATCGTGGGGCGACGGCTGCGACGTCTTCGGCAGGACCTTGCTCGACGCAAGCTTCCTGTAAAACTCCTCGCTCGAGAGGTCTACCCCGTCTCTATAAGACTCGTCGCCGAAATGGACACGCAGCGGCACCATGGTGATCCCGTACTCACCATACATCTGAGGCGGCAGGTCGGCCGTGGAGTCCGTAACTATGGCCACCGTTCCCATGCTGTTCCTCTCCCTTCTCGCGCGTCAGGGCGCGATGTCACTCCACGGACATGATGTAGTAGTAAAGCGGCTGTCCGCCGTAGTGCACCTCGACCTCGCAATGCGGGTGTATGTCGGCGAGCTTCTCTCCGAGGGCCTGGGCCTCGGCCGCACGCACTTCCTGGCCGTGGTATATCGTGAGAAGCGAGCTCTCGCTGCTCACCATCTGGCTTGCCAGGCTCAAGGCGACCTCGTCGCGGTCCTTGCCGGCCGCGCAGATCTCGCCATCCTTGATCCCGATGATGTCGTTCTCGTCTATGGTGAACCCGTTCACGCTGGAGTTTCGCACAGCGTAAGTGACCTCACCCGTGCTCACCTGGCCGAGCGCGTCGTTCATCGCGCGCTCATTGCCCGCGATATCAGCGGCCGCGTTGAAGGCAACGAGGGCCGCGACCCCCTGGGGGATGGTTCTCGTGGGCACGACAGAGATGGCCTTGTCCACAAAGTCCCTGGTTCTTTCGGCTGTAAGGATCACGTTGCTGTTGTTCGGAAGAATGATCACGCTTCTCGCGTTGACCTGCCGGACGGCACTGGCAAGCTCCTCGATGGACGGGTTCATCGTCTGGCCGCCCTCCACCACCACGTCGGCGCCGAGGCTGCGGAGGATGGTTGTAAGCCCCTCACCCACGGCCACGGCGGCGACTCCCACGGGCTTCTCCGCGGCCTCGGCCGTCGGCCTCTGCCCTGACGACGATACGTGGGCCTCGCCCCCTGTCGAGGTGCCCGCGCGCTCCAGCGGCGGAGCCTGGCCTCTCGGGCTTGCGCCCGCTTTCGGAGTCTCGCCCCGGCCTGCGCCTGCGCCCGGGATCGTGCTCGGGCTCGGGCTCGGGCTCGGGATCGAGCCCTGGCTCGGGCCTGCCGCCTCGAACTCCTCGTGCTGGTCGACCATGTTGTTTATCTGGACCTCGTGGAGGTCGCCCAGCCTCAGGCAGTATTCCAGGACGCGACCGGGGTGGTTCGTGTGGACGTGGACCTTGGCCACGTCACTGGTGCCCACGACAAGCAGGCAATCCCCGGCGTCCGCGAGATCCAGGCGGACCTGGTCCAGCGGAAGCGCCCTCCCCTTCAGGAGAAACTCGGTGCAGTAGCGGAACCTGAGGCTTTCCTCCGCCACTTCCTCAGGCCGCCGCGCGGCCCTCCCCGGGGCCGCCCCGACCCCGCGGGCCACCTGAAGCACCGGCTCCTGCCGCGCGACCGTTACCTCGCCGCGCAGGGCCCTCACCGCGCCCTCCCAGAAGAAGACCAGGCCTTGCCCGCCGGCGTCGACCACGCCCGCCTCTTTCAGCGTCGGGAGCATCTCCGGCGTTCGCTCGAGGGCCACTCGCGCGTCCTCCAGCACCTTCTGGGCAAGTGCCAGCACGTCAAGGCCGGCCCTGGCCCCCTGGGTGGCGGAGCGCGCGGCCTCCCGCGCCACCGTAAGCATCGTGCCCTCCACCGGCTTCATGACCGCCTTGTATGCCATAGCAGCGGCGCCCTGGAGCGCCATGGCCAGGTCTTGGGCTCGAAGGCCCGCCTTCCCCTCGACGCCCCTTGCAAAGCCCCGCAGCAACTGGGAGAATATCACCCCCGAGTTCCCGCGCGCACCCATGAGCGACCCCATGGCGGCGGCCTCCGCCACCTGCGCCAGCGAGCCGCCCTCGGCCTTCTCCGCCTCACGCACCGCCGAAAGGAGCGTCAGATGCATGTTGGTGCCGGTATCGCCGTCGGGCACCGGAAAGACGTTCAGTGAGTTCACAAGCTCCTTGTTTGCTCCGAGCCATTCGGTGCCGGCCACGATCGCTCGCGCAAGATCTCCGGCATCGAGTGAATCACGCCTCAACGCGCCAACCTCCTGTTGTCGGTCACGGGCGCTTATCCTGTCGGACATGCGTCACCCTCACACCCTGAACTGTAATGTTGACCCTCGCTACCTTGAGCCCAGTCATGCTCTCTACCACATAGCGCACCTTGTCCATGACGTTGTGGGCAACCTCGGTGATCTTCGTGCCGTACTCGACGATGATGTACAGGTCTATCACGACCTCATCGCCGGCCAGCTTCACCTCGATCCCGCGGCTGAGGTTGTCCATGCCCAGGAGCTCGGCTATGCCATCCTGGATGTTCCTGGACGCCATGCCAACAAGGCCGTAGCATTCGGTTGCCCCCATGCCGGCGATGAGCGCGATCACCTCATCTGAGATGGTGATCTGGCCAAGTTCGGTGCTGACATCCTTGCCCATGAACCGCTATACCCCCTGCCCGGGCTGCCACGCAGCGAAGAACAGGCGAAGACTGGTAGTTCCTATTTCTCCGCGACAGGTGAAATTCCTTTCTGCTATCGTATTCACGTGGACGCCCTATTTAGAAGGCCTGTGC
This sequence comes from Firmicutes bacterium UBA6811, assembly GCA_002452295.1. Lineage (GTDB taxonomy): Bacteria > Bacillota > SHA-98 > UBA4971 > UBA4971 > UBA6256. The sequence goes on from DKEX01000028.1 coordinate 121,218, forward strand.
CTTCCTCGTGATGCCCCTTGCGCGCACCGTGCACCCGCGCGCCGCGACCTTCGCCTGGCAAGCCCACGCACGGTGCTCGCAGGTCCATCGAATCCGTGCGGGCCCGACGGGGCCGCGCAAGCCGCGCAAGCCCGGGCGAGCCGCTTGCGCTGCCCGCGTCGCTATGATACAATACATGCCGGGTCTTTGCAAGACAAGGAGGTGCTGGTCGTGTCGTACCGCTGCGAGATCTGTGGAAAAAGCCCGCATGTAGGGAGACAGGTGAGCCACTCGGATATCAAGACCTCCCGCAGGTGGCTGCCCAACGTACGTCGTGTGAGAGCCCTCGTAAACGGCGCTCCGAAGCGCATCTACGTGTGCACCAGGTGTCTTCGTTCGGGAAAGGTGGAGCGAGCCCACTAGCCCGACCCGGGAATTGCAGCGCCGCTTCTCTCCGGACCCGAAAACCGCTGCCAGGTTCCTCCCAGGATGCGGCGGCTCGTCGGGTTCTTCCATTATGTACGGCCAGGGGCCTCCCAGACTTCCGCGCCTTCCGCGCCTTCCGCGGCTTCCACGGGCTCCCCGGCCTCTCACGCTCCCGGTCCTCCAGCGCCGTGTCGCGCTGCGTGGCCTAAAGGAGCGGCTTTACGGCGCCTTCGAGTTTCTCCCGGCTCGTCATCCCGACGATCCGCGCCCTTATCACGCCGGACCTGTCGATCACGAGAGTCGTCGGTATGGCCTGAACCTTGTAGTTGTTGGCCACGTCGCCAGAGAGATCGAGAAGCACCGGGAAGTTCATGTTCGCCTTTTCCACGAAGCCCCGCACGTGGTCCTCGGGCTCGCGCAGGTTCACCGCGAGAACCACCACGCTCCTGTCTTCATACCCGTTGTAGAAGTCGACGAACTCTGGAATCTCGGCCCTGCACGGAGGGCACCAGGTGGCCCAGAAGTTCACCACAACCACGGCTTTTCCACGCAGCCCTTCCAGGGATACCTCCCCGCCGTCCAGCGCCTTGAGTATGAAGTTGAGAGCCAGGCCCCCCTCTTCCACGGACGGCGCGGGCTCCACCACGGTGTGCGAGAGCCTTCCGGTCACTGTGTACCCGATGACCCCCGCGATGAGAAGAAGCGCAATGAGCAGCAAGACCCGTTTCGTTCGCACGTTCCAGCCTCCCTTGAGACTCCGCCATCCCCGTGGAAAGCCGGCATCGGCCCGACCGCCGCCAGCGGCCGTCACCTCACCAGATGCAAGCGAGCCCTGGGTCGTCGGGGATGCATGCCTTCGCATGTGAACGGGAGCCTTCGAGATCGTATCCCGACCTCCTGCCATCATAATAATACCCCGTGGGGTATATTGCAAGGGATGAGTGCATTTCGGATGCCTCGCGCAGCCTCGCACCGTCGATGCGAGGAGCGCACGGGCGTCCCGTGCGCTCCCCACCCTTCTCCCCGATGGTCAGGCCTTCCCCGCGCTCCGTCCGGCAGGTCGCCTCAGGGTTCGGGCACGGCAAGCCCCTCGACGCCGTGCTCGGAGAGCTTGATGTCAGGGTATGTATCCTTGATTATCTCGGTTATCGTCCTGATGGACTTGATCTTGAGCCGGCCGAGGTCGCAAAGGGCGGCCTCGGGCGCGCCCCACGGTGCGTACATGCCGACGCTGGTGCCGCTCTCCATCTTGAAGTAGCACGGCGATGCAACCCGCGCGATCTCGGGCGTCTCGTAGAACCTGTTCATGCCGCCCCAGGTGTCGAATATCTGAACGTGGACGTCCATCGGGATGTCCACCGCTTTGCGCATGGCGGCCAGGGCAGCAAGGGAGGTGTCGGCGATGGGGTTGAACGTGCCCGCCCCAAGGCTCTGCAGCAGCTTCGCTCCGGCAGCGTTGGCGTGCCCGGCGAAGATGGACACCTTGAACGTAACGTCTTTCGGCAGGTCGCCGTTCTTCTTCATCTCGTTCAGAACCATGAGAACGCCCTCGTCCCAGACCAGGAACCCGCGGAATCCGATCTCCACCGCCCGCATGACGTCATACACAAAGTGAGCGACCATCTCGCAGCCGCGAAGCCGCATGCCGCAGACGGCCCCCTCGGGCGTGGCGATCTGCCGCCCGGAGTACCATGTGGGCCTCGGGCCAGGGGTGAGGATGACCTCGATTCTCTCGTCATGGGCGACGCGCGCAAACTCGGCAAGCTCATCGCGGGTGGCCCACGTCGCTCCGCGGACCACCGATATCGCGCGATGGAACGGGACCCTCTGCCTCTTTGCCTCGTCGATGCAGGCCCGGAGGACCGCGGTAGTCTCTATGCCCGACACTTCGACCCGCCAGTGCGCCCCGTCTGCGAATCTCTTGGTCGAACTGGGCAGCTCCGCGAGGTCGCGGCCTGGCACGCCTGCCCGCTCGAGAGCCTCGCGCACACCTGTCATGTCCAAGTGGCAACACCTCCGTGTGACTTCGGTTCCGCCGCCGTGCTCATCTCGGCGACGTCTCACCGGCTGTCAAGAGAGCTCAGGAACTTGGCAAGCTTCTCGGCCTCACCCTCCTTCATCTTGTAGGTGTGCTTCTCCTCGGGGAACTCGAGCTCTCTCACATCGCGAATGTACTCGGCTATAGCACCGGCAATGATCTCCGCGAGGTTCGCATACTTCTTCACGAACTTGGGCGTGAACGCCTCCACGAGCCCCAGCATGTCGCCGTTTATGAGAAGCTGCCCGTCACAGTGTATCCCCGCCCCGATGCCAAGGACCGGGATGGAAAGCCTCTTCGTTATGGCCTCGCCCACCTCGGGCGGAATCGCCTCGAGGAGAATGGCGAACGCCCCCGCCTCCTGGATCGCGGCGGCGTCGAGGATGAGCTCGCGCGCGGCTTCGGCCGTCCGCCCCTGGGCCTTGAAGCCCCCGAGCTGGCCGGAACTCTGAGGCGTAAGCCCAATGTGGCCCATCACCGGGATGCCAGCATCCACGATGGCCTTTATCTGGTTTATGACCCTTCTCCCGCCCTCCAGCTTGATGGCGTCCATCCCGGCCTCCTTGAGGAACCGGCCGGCGTTCTCAACACCCTTCTCCACAGAGGACTGGTACGACATGAACGGCATGTCACCGATGACGAAGGTATTCGGCGCGCCCCTTCGCACGGCGCGGCTGTGGATGATCATTTCGTCCATGGTCACGGGAATGGTGCCCGGGAGCCCGTACACGACCATCCCCAGCGAGTCACCCACGAGGAGCATATCGATCCCCGCCTTCTCGGCGAACGAGGCGATGGGATAGTCGTAGGCTGTGAGAAACGTGATCTTCTGCCCTCTCCCCTTCATGTCCAGGAAGTCAAGAACCGTCTTCTTCGCCATCCGCCAGTCTACCTCCTTTTGCCTCCATGGCTTCGGGCCAGCTCACCAGACCAGCTTTATGTCGTCAAGGCAGAGCGCCCACGCCCACCCCGAGCACTCGAACCTGATGGACTCGAGCCGCGCGGGCCTGGGAACGAGCGTGCTCAGGTTGTACGATCTGGACGTCCACCTCCCGAGCTCCACGAACTCGGCGAAGCTATCAACGCCGCCTTCAGCGGGCAGATGATAGTAGTAAGCCCTTACGAACGAATGCTCGACGCCGTCCTTATCGACATACGTCAGGGTCACCTTCAGCGGGTAAGTGGACCGGGTCGTGTACTCCTTGAACGTGTAGTCATCGAGCCGCATGTCAAACGACAGGAACACCAGGCCGAACGCGGGCAGCTCCGCATCGAGGCGCTGCTCGATGGAGCACGACCCCATCTCGAACGTGGGCGGTCGGGAGATCTTCAGCACGTGCGGGCGGCCTCCCTCGGATGCGATGGACCACGATGCCGCCCGCGAGCCCCCGGCTTCATCGTGCTTCCAGGCCCAGCCGGCAAGATCGCCTGTGGCAAAGCCGCCGTTCGAAGGCGCCTCCGCAGGTGCGGGAGGGCTCTTGGCGGTCGTGAAGGACCACGAGTAATCCTGCTGCATCTCCGTGCCCTGGGAGTCTCTGGCGCTTCGGCTCACCACCACCTTGTAGGTGGTGGAGTAGCGCAGGGGCTTTCCCGGGATTATGACCATGATCGCCCTGTTATTGAGGAACTGCCAGCTTGCAGGGTAGACTAGCTGCGGGGCCGGGGAGATCGTGACAGCCTGAATGGTCGTGGCCTCATCCATGGGCTCACTGAAAACGATGTGGATGGCGGTGTCCACAGGAACATGTTGCATTCCATGGGAAGGATAGACCTGGATGACCCTGGGGGGCTCCGGCCTCGGAGCAGGTTCCCCGGCAACCAGGCTCCCGCCGTAGGTCAGGATCAGCAAAAGCATGACAAGACATGCGCTTGCTGCCGCAAATCGAACGCGCCTGCGCATTGTGTCGCCTCCTCGTGCCCGGCCCGCGAGACACCCACCGCCTCGCAGGCCTGGCGCTTTCTGCACTGTGGGCCCGGGGCTCGCCCCCGGCCCGCCCGGACCTTGCCCAGCTCCCCTGATACGGAGGGAATTCGCTATCGGCATGAGATCTCCTTCTCATGGGTCTGGGGAGGGCCATCGATGGCGGAGCGGCCCCGGGCGTGTGAGCGGCTCCCGGGTTCCCATATCTGGCGGAGGGACGCAACACCGGCAACTCAGAGCAGGTCAAACCCTGGTGAAGCGGAAACGATGTGTGACAGGAGGCCGAGCTCCTCGTTGCGCCAAGACAGGCTACCAGCGGCAGGAAGCGAGCTCGCCGCCGCCGTCGACGTACAGGATACGCACAGCGTCCTCCTCTATCACGGCGACGGTCCCTCGCCTGTCGCGCGTCTTGGGAAGGGCCGGGCTGCCGGGGTTGAGGATGAGACCCCGCCCATCGTGGAACGGCCTCTCTATCCCTGGTACATGCGTGTGGCCAGTCACGATGAGGTCCAGCCGGTAACGCCGCATCATCTCCGCGGCGTCATCGCCAGCGACAAGGTGACCGTGATGCACCATGATGTACCGGCCTTCCGTCACCACGAGCGCGTATGGTGCCTGAATCGGCACTGCCAGCACGAGCTGGTCGATGTCGGCATCGCAGTTGCCCCTGGCCACGACGAGGCGCCCGTCATAGGCGTTCATGGCCTCTGCGAGGTGTTTTGCGTCGTGGCCCTCCGGCAGCGGGTTTCGCGGCCCGTGGTAGAGCACATCCCCGGCGTGGAGCAGGATATCCACGTCACCCAGCACGCGGATGGCCCGCTCCCACGCAGCGAGCGAGCCGTGTGTATCGCTTATGACGCCAATCCTCATGACCCAACGCCCCTCCTGTTTCCCTGATGGTCGCAGGACCCCGCAAGTCCGTGGGACGACCAGTGCGAACCTGTGAACCTACGCCTGGTCCTGGCCAGCGATGTCCGCCGCCAGACTGCGCACGAGGTCGGCGTCGTACTTCAGCAGCACGACCGCATCGCGCCACGGGACGAAACACGCGGCGCTGATACCCTCCTCCTCCTGAGGAGCCGGCACGGGGGCCAATCGCCCGGAATCCTCAGTCACATGCCCGAGAAACCAGCGGACAGCTTTGTCCACGGGCTCTCCAGTATGCTCGGAGAGGTAGCTATATTCGGTCATTCCAGCCGGCCGGAGGATCTCAGCCTGCACCCCGGTCTCCTCCCTGACCTCGCGCAGGGCCGCCGCTTCAAGAGACTCGCCGGGCTCCACCTTGCCCTTCGGAAGCACCCACTCACCGAAGCGGTTTCTGATGACGAGCACCTCGCCGTCCCTGAACACGACGACCCCCGCGCTGACCTCATGCTTTCGCCCAGGCTCTGTCATCTCAGGCACCTCCCTCATCGGCCGATCCCGCAGCGCATCTCGCCGCGTGCCGCCGGCTGCGCCCCACGCTGATCACGGCCCTGTGGCCGTTCACGTCCCACTCGCGGGTGAGCTCGCCCCGCTCCTCCGCAGCCCCGGGCCCGCCCGTGAACTCGAGATCCTCTGAGAGGGTCTCCTCCATCACGTAGTCTCGATGGATCTGGCACGCCTCGCGGACCGCATCGTCGGACCAGAACACCGTCTGGATGCGGTCCTCTATGTTGAAGTCCGCTTCCTTGCGCATCGTCTGGATCTTGTTCACCATCTCTCGCGCGATCCCTTCCATCACGAGGTCGTAGGTGAGCGTGGCATTGAGGGCGCATGTGACGCCTCCCTCGCTTTCCACGGCGTAACCCTCCTTTTCCACCGTCTCCACACTGACCTCGTCGCGAGTGACAGTCACCGTGGCGCCACCTGCGGGGACCTCGACCTCACCGCGTCTCCCCAGGGCGGACGCGACCTCCTCGGGGTCCATCGCACCGAGGGCGGCCACGATCTCCCTGACCAGCCTGCCATGCTTGGGGCCGAGCAGGTCGTATCTGGGCTTCACCCTGTGCGCAACGAACTCGCTGATGCCGCCCGCGATGCGAACGGCCTTGACGTTGAGTTCATCCTTCACGAGGGACTCCAGCGCCGCCACAGCTCGCCTGCCTTCGGCGCTTTCCACGACCACCACCATCTCCGCCAGCGGCTGGCGGTTCTTTATGTTCACCTTGTTCCTGGCCGCGCGGCCGAGCGTCACGACCCTGCGGGTGACGTCCATGTCCTGCTCGAGCTCCACATCCACCACGGCCTCGTCGCAGTCGGGATAATCGCACAGGTGGACGCTCTCGGGGGCGCCTTCACGCCGCTCGCCCTCGAGGTTCCTGTAGATCTCCTCCGCCACGAACGGCGTGAACGGAGCAAGGAGCTTCGCCACACCGAGCAGCATCTCATGGAGGGTGAGGTATGCCGCGACCTTGTCCTCGTTCATCTCCGGGCCCCAGTAACGCCGCCTGGACCTGCGCACGTACCAGTTGCTCAGGTCATCCACGAACGCCTCGATGGCCCGCGCGGCGCCGGTGATGTCGTACGCGTCCAGGTCCTCCCGCACCGTCCGCGCAAGCCCATTGAACCTGGAGATCATCCACCTGTCGATGGGGGCGCGCCGGGGCACTGGTAACTCGTGCTCCGACGGGTCGAACCCGTCCACGTTCGCATAAAGGACGTAGAACGAGTAAACGTTCCACAGGGTCGAGAGGAACCTGCGGCGCGCCTCGCCCACGGCGTCCATGTAGAAGCGCGTGGGGTTCCATGGCGGGTTCACCGTGTAGAGGTACCACCGGAACGCATCGGCGCCGTAGGTGTTGAAGACATCCCACGTGTCGACCACGTTCCCCTTGCGCTTGCTCATCTTCTGGCCCTCGACGTCCAGGATGTGCCCGAGCACCAGCACGTTCTCGAAGGAAGGCGTGTCGAAGAGCAGCGTCGATATGACGAGCAGCGTGTAGAACCACCCGCGCGTCTGGTCGACGGCCTCCGAGATGAAGCTCGCCGGGAAGCTCCTCTCGAACTCCTCCCTGTTCTCGAATGGGTAGTGCCACTGGGCGAACGGCATGGATCCCGAGTCGAACCACGCGTCGATGACCTCGCGGGTGCGGCGCATGGGCCCGCCGCAGTCGGGGCAGCGAAGGACAGCCTGATCGATGTAAGGCCTGTGCAGCTCGAGCCGTCCTGGAAGCTCCAGGGCCATCTCCTTCAGCTCCGCGATGCTCCCCACGCAGTGCTGCCGGTCGCATTGCTCGCATATCCACACCGGAAGGGGCGTGCCCCAGTAGCGGTCGCGGCTTACAGCCCAGTCTATCACGTTCTCGAGGAAGTTGCCCATCCGGCCCTCCTTGATGTAGTCGGGGTGCCAGTTGATGGCCCTGTTGTTGCGGATGAGCGCCTCCTTCACCGCGGTGGTCCTGACGAACCAGGACGTCCTCGCGTAGTACAGAAGTGGAGTGTCGCACCGCCAGCAGAACGGGTAGGTGTGCTTGTGAAGCTCGCTTCTGTAGAGCTTCCCCTCCTCGGCCAGCCTCTCGATGATGAAAGGGTCTGCCTCCTTGACGAACATGCCCCTCCACGGGGTCACGGCGTCCACGAACCGGCCCTCCGCGTCAACGAGCTGCACCACGGGAAGGTCGTGCTCCGCGGCGGCGGCCATGTCATCCTCGCCGAAGGCCGGCGCCAGGTGGACTACTCCGGTGCCCTCCTCGAGGGTGACGAACTCGCCTGTCACCACGTACCACGCCCGCCTGTCGGGGCGCGCGAACGGGAAGAGCGGCTCATACTCTTTGCCCTCGAGAACGCTACCAGGGAACTCCTCGACTATCTCGTGGTCCTCCCTGATAGCCGCATCCACCAGGCCCTTCGCCAGGATGAGGCTCTCCCCGGTGCGCGAAAGCCTGACCGTCACGTAGGCAAAGTCCTTCGAGACCGCGAGTGCCACGTTGGACGGGAGCGTCCAGGGGGTGGTGGTCCACACCAGGAAGAACGTGTTGTCCTCGCCCCTTACCCGGAACTTCGCGTACACGGACGGGTCCTCGACCTCGGCGTAACCCTGGGCCACCTCGTGGCTGGAGAGCGCGGTGCCGCAGCGCGGGCAATACGGGACCACTTTATAGCCCTGGTAGAGCAGGCCCTTGTCCCATATCTGGCGCAGCGCCCACCACACCGACTCGATGTAGTCGTTGGTATAGGTGACGTAGGCGTGGTCGAGGTCGATCCAGAAGCCCACGCGCTCCGTCATGCGCTCCCACTCGCGCTTGTACCGGAACACGCTCTCCTTGCATCTCTCGATGAAGTTCTCCACCCCGTAGTCCTCGATCTGCCTCTTGCCGCTGATGCCGAGCTCCTTCTCTATCTCCAGTTCAACAGGGAGGCCGTGGGTGTCCCACCCGCCCTTCCTGGGGACGTGGTACCCCGCCATCGTGCGGTACCTGGGCACAAGGTCCTTCATGGCCCGCGTCAGAACGTGCCCCGGGTGAGGCATGGCATTGGCCGTGGGCGGCCCCTCGTAGAACACGAACCTCGGCCTGTCCTCGCTCTTCTCCAGGGTCTTCTCGAAGATCCTGCGCTCCGCCCAAAAGTTCAGGATATCCTGCTCCATTCGTGGGAAATCCGTATCTGGCTCGACTTTCCTGAACATGACCACGCCTCCTCGTGCGACAACGGTGAAACCAAAATGCCTCCCGTCCCACAATAAGGGACGGGAGGCAAACCTCCCGCGGTACCACCCGGGTTGGCTGCGCTCATCGCAGCCCTCTCGTAGGCACAGGCCGCCCGAAACCCTTCGGCCGGCGCATGCCCTGCCTCTATATCGGGAGGACCCGGCGACGTCTACTCTCCGCCCGCGGAAAGCGAGGATTTCGCGCCGCAGCTCAAGGGTGATTTTCGGCGGCCGCCGAGCCCCGACTTCCACCTGTCTCGGTTCGCTTGCGCTCCAGAGGCAGCCTACTCTTCCCTCTCATCGTCTCTGGCCTGTGTATTCTAACTTTCCCGAACTTCTGCCGTTGCATTCAGTGTATCATAGCGGCAATTCCACGTCAACCGCACGAGAGCCCGCGACAGCGCCCTGACCGCGCCTCGAGCGTGCCTCAACCGCGACGCGACGGGCCCTTACGAAGTGCGATCCTCTTGATGAACGGTAGCTTCGGGGTCTCATGCGAAACGACCTGGGGTCCCGGCAGGAGACCCTGACCGCACTTCTTGCACACTTCCGACCCGTCGGGGTTCATCGTTCCGCAGTTCGGGCACTCTATCATCCTGGGCTCACCCCCTCCGGCACGAAAGATCCGGGTCTTTCCTATATATATGCTGGAGGAGAACCCGAAGTACGAACGCGGCCGCCGCTAGTGCTCCCTGCAGCCCCCGGCACGCCGCCTAGGATCGGGCCGGACGCCGCCCGCGCTGTGTTTGGACCAGGATCACGTGGCCGGACCCGACCCTCACGTGGCCACGCGTGTCGAGAAGCTCGTTGCTCATCCCCAGAGTCTCGCCGATGCGAAGCTCCCCGTCGCGAAGCTCGTATCTCAGGCCTTCCGTGTGGATTCCGCGCGCATCGCCCCCAACGGGGATGAGGGACACGAAGTCTCCCGGCTCCCCGGTGATGGCGACCCCGCCCCGGACAAGCCTCACCATGGACGCCCCGTCGGCGAGAAGCAGGTCTGCCCCGAGCGATGCGGCCTTTATGGTGAGCAGCACGTTGGCCAGGGTGTGGTCGGGCCTCCCCCCGGTGGCCGCGATGACTGTGATGTCGCGAGCGCCATGGGCCACAGCGTACTCAACGGCGAGGTCGAGGTCGGTCTTGTCCTTCTCCACGGGGTGCGTGAGGATCTCGACCCCTGCGCCCCTGAAGTACGCCACGGCGCCCTCCTCGGCAGAGTCGAGGTCGCCGATGACGACGTCGGGCCGGACACCCAGGCGGGCAGCGTGGGACGCCCCACCGTCCACGCACACCACCATGTCCCAGCTTCCTTCCAGGATAAGCGCCGCTGCGCGGGCATCGTCCGCGAGCCCGCCGCCGGCTATGATGAGCGCGCGCCCGGGCGCGTCGGCGCCCCCAGGCCTCGCGGCCTCGCGGCCCTGTTGCCTGTCAGTGGGGTCCGTCGCTGGTTCACCTCTCAAGACGCTTCTACCGCGCTACCTCCACCTGGATCATGGTGATGACCTTCGTGTCTTGCCCATTCCCGCCGTATGTCACGATCTCCGACGAGTCCATCTTCACGAGCTTCCCTGAAGCAAGGTAGAAGGTGCCCGTTCCGATGTAGGTGTAGGCCTTCGAGTCCGCACGGCCCTTACGGGAGACCTCATATTTGACCTTGAACGCATCCTGCGACCCCACTTTCTCGACCCCGACGAACTTGTAGGTGCGCCTCTCCAGCACGAGACTGCCGGTGGCCGTTGAATATAGCTCGTCGTTCACCGTCCACGTCTCGCCGGGAGCGACAGGCCGGTCCACCAGGATGATCTGGGCGAGCCAGAGAGTCTCCATCTGTCGCCCGTCCCAGGGCCGCAGGCCCTCCGCCTCGAGGATGCGACCGGTCTTCTCGACGGTGAGGTAGTAGCGGAACGCCTCCAGCCTGCGCCCCTCGCCGCCCTCCGGCGTGGCGGTGCCTGCACATATGACGGTCTGTCGCATCGTGCTGTCACCGGCGGCGGCGCTCTCCACCTGGATCTCCTCCCGGTAGAGGTTCGTCGTGCGCTTCGCGTTCGAATATATGGTCTCGCTGATAAGCACCTGGTAGGTGAGGGTCTCCCCTTTCTTCACGTCATACTGCAGGAGGTACTGAGAGGGCCCCGCCGCTGCGACGCCTCGGCCAGGGCCACGGCCGGGGCCGGGGCCGGCGGTCAACCCGCCGCCTGCAAACACCATCAACGCGCAAATGCCCGCTGCCAGGATCACCTGGTACGCCTTGCGGCGCCCGTCAGTAACAGGGCGGCGCGGATCGCTCCTGTGCATCCCGACATCCCCCTTCAGTGGCCGGTATGGCCCATGAGGCGCCGACCAGCCCTTCTACCGGCCGGAGCTCACACCATGTTCGCGTCCTCACAGACTCAGATTATACAGTACTTCTCACTTGGTGACGAAACTCCTCTTTGCGCTCCCAGCCAATTCATAGCCGGGGGGAAGTATTCCAGGCCTGGGCCGCGAATTCCGGCCACGGCCACTTCCCGTGCCCTGGCGCCGCCTGCGTACAGAAAGAGGCCCGCATCGCGCGATGCGGGCTGTCGCGAGACTTGCAAGGTCCGCGACGAGGGTAGGAGGTTGGGAGCGTCAAGCGTGCCAAATCACGTCAGAACCTCGCCCGGGCATGGTAATGGGTGTGCAGAAGCTCGTGCGACCTGGGCCCCAGGGGCTTGCCCAGGAACTCCCTGTAGAGATCCTGCACCGCCGGGTTCAGGTGGGACTTTCGTAGAGGCATGTGTCTGTCCTCATCGTATATGGCGGCGATTCTCTTCATCCTTATCTCGTCGTTGGTCGGTATGGGCTGGCCTCCGCCGCCGATGCACCCGCCCGGGCAGGCCATTATCTCAATGAACTGATAGTCTGCCTCGCCGCTCCTTATCCGCTCGAGTAGCCGCCTCGCGTTCCCGAGGCCGTGGGCCACGGCGACCTTCACCACCTGGCCGTCGAGGTTCACCTCGGCCTCCTTGATGCCCTCGAGACCCCGGACCGGAACGAAATCGATGTTCTCGATCTCGCGGTCCAGGACCACCTCGGAGACGGTCCGGAGCGCCGCCTCCATCACGCCGCCCGTCGCCCCGAAGATGACGGCGGCGCCGGTGGATATGCCGAGCGGCGGGTCATAGGCCTCGGGGGCGAGCGACGCGAAGTCGATTCCGGCCTCGCGGATCATCCTGCCGAGTTCCCTGGTGGTGAGGACCGCGTCCACGTCGGTGTAGCCGCTTGCAGTCATCTCCGGACGTCTCGCCTCGAACTTCTTCGCCGTGCACGGCATCACCGACACGACGAAGATGTCCTTCGGGTCTATCCCGACCTTCTCGGCGTAGTAGGTCTTGGCGATCGCCCCGAACATCTGCTGCGGTGACTTGCACGTGGAGAGGTGCGGCAGGAGATCGGGGTAGAAGTGCTCGATGAACTTGATCCACCCCGGGCTGCACGAGGTGATGAGCGGCAGCTTGCCGCCGTTCTGCAGCCGCGAGATGAACTCATGCCCCTCCTCCATTATCGTGAGGTCCGCCGCAAACTGGGTGTCGAACACCATATCGAACCCCAGCTGGCGGAGGGCGGCCACAAGCTGGCCGGTGACCCGGCTGCCCGGAGGAAGCCCGCACTCCTCGCCGATGCTGGCGCGCACGGCCGGTGCTGTCTGGACCACCACGTGCTTCGAGGGATCGGCCAGGGCTTCCCATACGTCCTCGGTCTGGTCGCGCTCCTTGAGCGCCCCTGTCGGGCAGACCAGCACGCACTGGCCGCAGAGCGAGCACACCGCGCTTGCGACCTCATCAGAGAACGCGGGCGCGATCATGGTCGCAAAGCCCCTGTCGTTGGGCGCGAGGGCGAACACCGACTGCACCTTCTGGCACACGCTCATGCAGCGCCTGCACAGAATGCACTTGTTCGGGTCGCGCACGATTGACGGAGATGATGTATCGAGCGTAAACTGGGCCCGCTCGCCCTGGTACTCGATGTCGCGTATCCCGAACCTGTCGGCGAGGGCCTGAAGCTCGCAGTTTCCGCTTCGCTCGCAGGTGAGGCACTCGAAGGGGTGGTTCGATATGATGAGCTCCAGCACCGTCCGGCGCGCCTCGCGCACGGCCGGAGTGCTCGTGTGAACCACCATGCCCTCTGCGGCGGGCGTGACGCACGAGGCCTGCAGCGACTTGGCCCCCTCGATCTCCACCACGCACACCCTGCACACGCCGACGGCGTTCACGTCCTTCAGGTAACAGAGGGTGGGGACGTCGATCCCCGCCGTCTTCGCGGCATCCAGAACGGTCGAGCCCCGGGGGACCTGCACCTTATGGCCGTCTACTGTGAGAGTAATCATATCCATCATCCTGGCTCACGCTCCATTCTTCAGTCCTTCGCGTCACACCGCAGGCACCGCGTGGCCTCGTAGAGGGCCGCTGCCTCAGCGAGCCGCGATGCGACCTCATCGAAGCTGCCCTTTCTGTCCGGGACCGGCAGGTGCTCCGGGTGCTGGCGCATCATGCGCTCCTCGTGGATCTCCCCGGCAAGCTCCCTCCCGAGATCCGGGCTTACCGGGATCTCGCGGGTGCCGCCCAGGAACCTGTCTATCTCCTGCGCGGCGCGCCTGCCGTCGGCTATCGCCTGGATGACGGTGTCAGGCCCGTTCACGCAGTCCCCGCCGGCGAACACACCCGGCTCGCCGGTGGCGTGGGTGCGCGGGTCAGCGACTATCGTGGACCACTTCGTTGTCTCGATCCGCGACCCCGCTGGAAGCGCCGACGCGTCGGGCCTCTGGCTGATGGCGGATATCACCATGTCAACGTCGATGATGAAGTTCGACCCCTCGATTGGCACGGGGCGTCTGCGGCCGGTGCGGTCGAACTCGCCCAGGGCCATGCGCACGCACTCCATGTTGGCCAGCTTGCCGTCCTTGCCGATCATCTTGGCAGGCGCTGTCAGGTAGTGGATCTTTACGCCCTCGCGCTCGGCCTCGATGATCTCGTTCTTGTCAGCGGGCATGTCCTCGCGCTGGCGCCTGTAGATGATGTGCACCTCTTTGGCGCCGAGGCGAAGGGCGGTGCGCGCAGCGTCGACCGCGGCGTTTCCTCCGCCTATCACGGCCACCTTCCTGCCCACCTTCCGGCGGCCGTTCACGTTCACCTCTCGCAGGAACTCCACGGCACCGATGACGCCGTCGAGGTCTTCGCCGGGCACGCCCAGCTTCTGGCTGACGCTCGCCCCGACGGCGATGAGTATGGCCCTGTAACCCTGCTCCTTCAGGTCGTCGAAGGTGATGTCCCTGCCCACCGCTATGCCCGTGCGGATCTCAACGCCCCTGCGGCAGATGGCAAGGATCTCGGCGTCAAGCACGTCCTTGGGCAACCTGTACTCGGGTATGCCCGCCCGCAGCATTCCGCCGGCCTCAGGAAGCGCCTCGAACACCGTCACCAGGTAGCCCAGGCCCGCAAGGTAATACGCAGCGGTGAGGCCCGCGGGCCCGGACCCCACGATGGCCACCTTCTCATCCTTCCGGACGGCCGGCCGGTCGGGCGGCAGCGGGTTCATGAGCTCCCAGTCGGCGGCGAACCGCTTGAGATCGCATATCGCCACGGGCTCGTCGAGCTGCGAGCGCCTGCACTTCGCCTCGCACGGGTGGGTACAGACCCGCCCGCACACCGCGGGGAACGGGTTTTTCTCCTTTATGAGCTTCACGGCGTNNTCAGGCTGATGTACCTCGGCACGTCGACCCCGGCGGGGCACGCGTTCTGGCACGGCGACTCGAAGAGCGCCGCGCACACCGATGCAGGGCACTTCTTGTCTCGTATGTGAGCCTCGTACTCGTCCCTGAAGTAGCGTATTGTCGTGAGCACAGGGTTGGGGGCCGTCTGGCC
>DKEX01000028.1:136093-136412 GCA_002452295.1 Firmicutes bacterium UBA6811
AGTTTTATGAGGCGCTCGATGTCGCCCTCGCGCCCCTGGCCCCGGGTGATCCTCGTGAGGATCTCGAGCATCCGCTTCGTACCGATGCGGCACGGGGCGCACTTGCCGCACGACTCGTCCTGNNCCACCATGCAGGTGTCCTCGTCCATAACGATGAGGCCGCCAGACCCCATGATGGTGCCGAGATCCTTGAGCGACTCGTAATCGACGGAGGTGTTCAGGAACTCCGAAGGCACGCAGCCGCCAGACGGGCCGCCGGTCTGCGCGGCCTTGAACTTCTTGCCGCCCGGGATCCCGCCGCCGATGTCGAAGATGATCT
>DKEX01000028.1:136437-136584 GCA_002452295.1 Firmicutes bacterium UBA6811
ACACCTTGGTGCCCTTGCTCTTCTCCGTCCCAATGCCCGCAAACCACTGTGCCCCCTTGAGAATGATGGGAGCGATGTTCGCATAGGTCTCCACGTTATTGATGAGGGTGGGCTTGCTCCAGAGGCCCTCGTTCGCCGGGAACGGCG
>DKEX01000028.1:136632-136836 GCA_002452295.1 Firmicutes bacterium UBA6811
CCCTGATGTCGAGGTCGAAGTCGAAGCCCTTCCCGAAGATGTCCTTGCCGAGCAGGCCGTACTCCCTGGCCTGCATTATCGCGTGCCCGAGGTGCCTGACGGCGAGGGGGTACTCGGCCCTCACGTATGCGTAGCCCTGCGATGCGCCGACGGCGTAGCCTGCGATGGCCATGGCCTCGATGATGCTGTGGGGGTCGCCCTCCA
>DKEX01000028.1:136998-137147 GCA_002452295.1 Firmicutes bacterium UBA6811
AGCGCGGCGTACCCGTCCTCTGCGATGTACTCCTCTATGTTGAGCGGGTCGATCTTGCCCGTGTTTCGCAGGGCGATGCGCATCTGCCTGTTGAAGAACGTGATATCGCCATACGTCGGGACACGCTGCTGCGTGTCGGGAGCTTCGTA
>DKEX01000028.1:137175-138770 GCA_002452295.1 Firmicutes bacterium UBA6811
TCGGCCTTGAGCTTGCGGTAGAGGACCCCCTCGGGGTATACGATGGCCACAGGGCCGAGCTCGCAGGGGCCCATGCACCCGGTGGTCACCACCCTGACCTCCTCGCCGAGACCGTGCTTTGCTATCTCGTCGAGGAAGGCCTGTTCGACTTCCTTGCATCCTGAGGAAACGCATCCTGCGCCGCCACACACCAGGACATGCGCACGGTAGGAATCCATGTGACCAGCCTCCTTACTCTCAGGCGGCGACATAAGCGCCGCCGCGGTCCGGCAAACTCTCTCTTGAGCACCTTCGGCCTATTCATACTTGGCCAGGATCTCCTTCAGCTTGTCCGGCTTGAGCCGCGCGTAGATATCCTCGTCCACCCTCACGACAGGGCCGAGGCCGCACGCGCCCATGCAGCGCACGACCTCCATGGAGAACTTCCCGTCGCTCGTGGTGTCCTTCGCACGGATCCCGAGATCGTGTTCGAGCTTCCCCAGGATCTCCTCAGCCCCTCTCACGTAGCAGGCGGTGCCCTTNNCGCCCCTTGGGCTTCAGCGAGAACAGGGCATAGAACGTAACCACGCTGTATACCTCGCTCACGGGGACGTCGAGCCCCTCCGCCACCATGGCCTGGATCTCCCTGGGGAGGTAGCCCACCACCTGCTGCGCCTCGTGGAGAACCTGGATGAGGACGCCGGGTTTGCCCCGGTAATGCTCGATGATCTGCCTCACCTTGTCCTTCTGCTCCTCGGTCACCTTGCCCAAACATGTGCACTCCTCGCACGCCATCCCCATTCCTCCTTCGCCGGCGTGGAAAGACATGCGCGTCTACCCCGCCTTACCCGCCGGACATTATAGCAAGAATCGTGCCGTTTGTGAAGCCCGTCACAATAACGCGGNNGGCGAGGCCCGGGAACCTTTGTGCCGCCCGTCACAAAGCGGGCTTCACACCGATCCCCGGGCGAGCGGTTCCCGCTCCGCCCTGATGCATTCGTGCATTACCTTGCTACGGGCGCGGCAACTCACCTGGCATTCCGTTTCCCGTGTCCGTACAGGCTTTCCTTCGCACGAAGGGCACGCCGAACCGCCCTCTGAACTGCGTTACGCTTGTCAAGCGTCGCATACCCTACACGGTGTCATGAAATGAGGTGCCAGGGGCGCATGTGCGCGTCGGACACGGACGGNNCACGCGGGCGAACCCGGCACGGACGGCTGGGGCCTGGATGTAGCGACCCGTCTCGTCCGGGCGGCTCACGCCATCCACGGCACAAATCCCCTCGCGGGCGGCGAGTTCCTGGGTGAACTGCAGGCACGAAGCCGATAGAACAGCGGTTTCACCGCGCACGCGNNCCCGCGCCAGGAGTCCGCAGGAGGGGCCCGAAGGCCAGTGCGTGGCGTGGAGGATCCGGGAGAGGGATATCGCAATGCGCATGTGCATCAGTGAATGCGTGTACGCATTACACGTCCGATCGTCCCCGCGGGACAGCCCTCCTGGCTCTCGCAGTGGCCGTCGCTGGCGCGCCCGCAGCGAGGCCGCCAAAGCGGCATTACCGCGCTCAGGTTGGTCGCACGGAGTGCCCAGAATCCTGCCGTCGTCCCGCTCAACCTGG
>DKEX01000028.1:138819-138984 GCA_002452295.1 Firmicutes bacterium UBA6811
GGGCATCTCACCTATCGGCTCACCCGCCGGCGCCGTGGAATGCCAGGAAACTGGGCAGCTTGGGCGCTTGAGTGCCAGGAAACTGGTCAACCTTGGGCATGAAGTGGCAAGAAACCTGCCATCCCACCTCTCCTTCGGCCTCAAAACCGGGCAGAGTGCCCAGAA
>DKEX01000028.1:139125-148259 GCA_002452295.1 Firmicutes bacterium UBA6811
GGGGGGCTGGACGAGGGTGGGTGGCTCCCAGGCGCCCCCGACCGACGAGGGGGACGAGATCTGGCCTAGCGCTCAGCGGTGCGCTGATGTCGCCCGGGTTGCTCCTGCCGTCAACCGTTCCCGTGGGTTCCAGCGGCCTTCAGGTCGTGACGGCCGCTACCTGCGTACTTCCTGATCTTCCTCACCACCGTGGACTGGTTCACCCCGAGAATCTTCGCCATGCTGTATGTGCTCCTCTTCTCCGCGAGGGCACGCTCGATGATCTGCCTCTCGACCTCCTCGATGGCCTGCCTGAGGGGCATGATGCCGCCGACCACGACCTTTCCTCGACCCCTGCCGCCGTCGTCCCGGACGTGCCGCGGCAGGTCGCCAGCGCTGATCTGGTCGCCCTCCACCGTCACCACGAGGCGCTCAATGAGGTTTTCAAGCTCGCGCACATTCCCGGGCCAGGAGTACCTGGTGAGGGCCTCCCTCGCCTCCTCGGTCATGGTCTTGCGGAAGCCGTGGGCCCGGTTGAACTTCTCGAGGAAGTGATAGATGAGCGGGATGATGTCGTCTTCCCGCTCGCGCAGCGGCGGTATGGTGATAGGCACGACGTTCAGCCTGTAGAAGAGGTCGGCCCGGAACTCGCCCCTCCCCACCATGCCCGCAAGGTCCCGATTTGTGGCGGCGATTATGCGGATGTCCACGGCCACGGCCTTCACGCCGCCGACCCGAGTCAGCCTGCGCTCCTGGATGACCTGGAGCAGCTTGACCTGGAGGTCCCCTGGAAGCTCCGAGATCTCGTCGAGAAAGAGGGTCCCGCCTGAGGCAACCTCGATCATCCCGGGCTTGCCCTCGCGCCTCGCGCCGGTGAACGCCCCAGCCTCGTACCCGAAAAGCTCCGACTCGAGGAGGTTTGCGGGGATCGCGCCGCAGTTTATGTTGACGAACGGGCCCTCCCGGCGTGGGCTCGTCCTGTGGATGAACCGCGCCACGACCTCCTTGCCGACGCCCGACTCGCCCAGGATGAGGACGGTGGTGTTCACCGGTGCCACCCTGGAGGCAAGCTGGAGCATGCGGCCCATCTCGATGCTGTAGGCGACCACCGCCGGTGGGCCCGACCCGGCCGGCAGACCCCTCGTCGCACTGCCTGCCCGCCCCGCGTTCGCTTCGGTGGCCCGCTTGCCGGCGACGACGCGGGGCCCCGGGTAGCCAAAGTCGAGGATCTCGCGGGCCGCCCGCACGAGCAGACCCCGCTCCACCCCTGGCAATGCCCGGGCAAGCGCCTCGTCG
Source organism: Firmicutes bacterium UBA6811 (assembly GCA_002452295.1). Taxonomy (GTDB): domain Bacteria; phylum Bacillota; class SHA-98; order UBA4971; family UBA4971; genus UBA6256. Next base: position 140,401 of record DKEX01000028.1, read on the forward strand.
GCCTCGCTTGCAGCAAGCCCGCCCTCCGCGAGCAGCCACAGCACAGGCTCTGCTCCTTCGGCAAGCGCCATCGCGGCCTCAGGGCAAACCCTGAAGCACTCCCCGCACCCGTCGCACTTTGCGGGATCCACCACCGGCTTTCGCATGTCGCCCGACATGGCCCTGGCCGGGCACTTCGGTATACATTCTCCGCACCCGGTGCATCTCGCGGCGTTAACAAAAACATGCCCCGGCATCTCTCTCCCCCCGGGGCAATTATACACCACGCTCATGGAGCCGCATAGAGCGGAAGGGGCCCCCCTGACACTCGCCTGTCTGCGCCGGGCCGGGTTTACCTGGGCGGGACTCGGCTGGCCCGGGGGCGGGCCGACGACGCCCGGCGTCACCCCCCGGGTCGTTCTCCCGTCGCTGCTCGCGCCAGCTCCTCCTTGTACTGAAGCAGGTAAAGGTGGTAGTACATCCCTCGTTTCGCCAGAAGCTCCTGGTGGGTGCCGATCTCTCGCACCCTGCCCTTGTGGATGACGATTATCCTGTCGGCGTTCTGGATGGTGGAAAGCCTGTGCGCCACGATGAGCGTCGTCCTGCCCCGCACCAGCTTCGCCAGGGCGTCCTGGATGAGCCCCTCGGTCTCGGTGTCGATGCTCGCCGTCGCCTCGTCCAGCACCAGGATGGCCGGGTCGAATGCCAGGGCCCTCGCAAAGGCGAGAAGCTGGCGCTGCCCGGCCGACAGCGTGACGCCCCGCTCCTTGACCTCGGCGCGGTAACCGCCGGGCAGCCTGCTGATGAACGTGTCGGCGTTCACATACCGCGCAGCCTCCTGCACGTCTTCATCGGCGATCTCGCTGCTATTGAGCCTGATGTTGCTTTCTATGTCGCCGGTGAAGAGGAACACGTCCTGCTGCACGACTCCGATATGGCGCCGCAGCTCGTGCCTGGGGATGTCGCGGATGTCGACCCCGTCTACCAGGATCCGGCCACGCGAGATCTCGTACATCCGCCCGATGAGGCTGATGATGGACGTCTTCCCCGCCCCCGTCGCTCCAACGAACGCGCAGGTCTCCCCGGGCTCCACCTTGAAGCTCACGTCCTTCAGCACCCAGTCCTCGCCGCTGTACGCAAACCACACGTTCTGGAATTCGATCTCGCCGCGCGGGCGTCCGCCGAAAGACGCCGGCTTCACCGGGTCGGCCTCGCGCGCCTTCGTATCCAGCAGCATGAATATCCTCTCGGACGCAGCCATGGCGGACTGCATGATGTTGTACTTCTCAGTGAGATCGTTGATTGGTCTGAAGAACTGCTGTATGTAGTTTACGAATGCGTACAGCACGCCGAACTCGACCTTCCCTGCCAGCACACGTCCGCCGCCGTACCACACCAGCAACGCAAGAGCCAGGGACGATATGAGGTCCATCGCCGGCCTGAAGATCGCGTAAACCCGCAGCTCCCGCATGTTGGCTGCAAGGTAGTCCCTGTTTATGCCGTCAAACTCGTCGAACTTCTTCCTCTCCCGCCCGAAGATCTGAATGATCCTCATCCCGGAGATGTTCTCGGCGAGCGTCGCGTTGATCCGGGCAAGCCTCGTTCTGACCAGCCGGTAAGCCCCGCGCGCTTGCACGCGGAAGACCACCGTCACCGCCAGGATGATGGGCAGCGTCGCAAAGCTCACCAGCGCAAGCTCGGAGTTCATCCTGAGCATGACGATGACGATGCCGGCGAGCAGAAAGACGTCCTTGAAGAGGTTCACCAGTACCGCCGTGTACATCTCGTTCAGGGCGTCGGTATCGTTGGTCACCCTCGTCACAAGGCGGCCCACGGGATTCTTGTCGAAGAACGACAGCGAAAGCCCCTGCAGGTGGCGGAATACCTCCACACGCATGTTGAAGATGATCTTCTGCCCCGTGTATTGCAGGATATACACCTGGACGTAGTTGAGCACGAACCCCAGCGCCATGGCGCCGAGAAGCGCGAGGGCCAGCTTCAGCACGCTCGCGGCGTCGCAGTCCCTGAACTTCCGCACGTCATCCGCAGCGAGCTCCTGCCTCGTCTCGGCCCGGGATCCCGGCCCCCCCATAACGAGGAAGTAACGCCCTTCCGCGCGCTCTATGCGCGCGGGAATCGGGGCCCCCGGCCCCTGCGTGCGCTCACATCCCCTGGGCAGCCACCTCTCCCGCACGAATACCATGCCGCGCAGGGCGACCCCCCGGACAGGCTCTCTACCTGGCTCGAAGGCCAGCATGGGCGCGTCCAGCGCATTGATGTGGTCGTCTATTGCGACCTTGGTGAGGTAAGGCTGCACGAGATCCGTCCCGGTGATGACGAAGAGAAGCACCACGCACACAAGAAGCAGCCGCCGGTATGGGGCGGCATACCTCAGCAGGCGCCTCATCAACCTGGCATCGTAGGCCTTACCGAGAGCCTCTTCTTCGTGGAAGTCAGGCATGACTATGTCTCCTCGCCGGAAGTGAGCTCTTCCTCGAGCAACTGCCGCTCGTAGATGTCCGCGTAGATGCCCCCAGCGGCAACGAGGGACTCGTGGTCGCCGCGCTCGGCGACCTGCCCCTCGTCGAGCACGATGATCTCGTCGGCTTCCTTCAGCGTCGATATCCTGTGGGATATCAGAATCGTCGTCCTCTCGTGCATGATCCGCCGGAGCGACGAAAGGATCTTCTCCTCGGTCTCTGTGTCAACCGCGGAGAAGCAGTCGTCGAGGATGAGGATCCTCGGGTTTTTCACGAGCGCCCGGGCTATCGCGACCCTCTGTTTCTGTCCACCCGAGAGGGTCACGCCCCTCTCCCCGACCATCGTGTCGAGGCCCTTCGGAAACTCGCGCACGTCCTCGGCAATCCCCGCGAACTCCGCGGCCATCTCGATCTCCTCGTCGGAGAACGAATCGCTCGCAAAGCCGATGTTGCCCCGCACGGAGGTGGAGAACAGGAAATTGTCCTGGGGCACGTATCCGATGTCGCGCCTCAGCACGGCCAGGGGGACCTTGTTGATGTCGACCCCGTCCAGCAGCAATTCGCCCGGCCCCGGATTGTAAAGGCGCAACAGCAGGTTCACAAGGGTCGTCTTGCCGCTCCCGGTCCGGCCCAAGATGCCGACGGTGCGCCCGGCCGGGATCCGGAAATCGATGTTGCGGAGCGCGGGCTGGCCCTTACCAGGGTACGCGAATACCAGGTTGCGGAGGTCGATCTCCCCTTTCAGCCCGCTCATGGGGACGGCGTCCTCCGCGTCCTCGATCTCCGGCATGGTGGAAAATATCACGTTCAGCCGGTCCATGGAGGCCATGCCCCGCTGCAGCGTGTTGACTACCCAGCCGATCGCCATCATGGGCCAGATGGCCATGCCGAGGTACCCGCTGAACGCGACGAAGTCGCCAAGGCTGATGTCACCGAGGATGACCAGCCTGCCGCCGTAGCCAAGCACCACGACGAAGCTCAGGCCCGCCACGAACTGCACCAGCGGCCAGAAGAGGCCCCAGATCCTCACCAAGTGCATGTTGGCGTCGACCACCCGCCCGGCGGCGCCGGTGAACTTCTCTATCTCCGCCTCCTCCTGGACGAAAGCCTTCACCACACGTATGCCGCTCAGGTTCTCCTGGGTGCGGTCGGTCAGGGCGGCGAACGTCTCCTGCACCCTGTTGAACCTCGAGTGGATGAGACGCGAGAAGCGTGTAACGATGAGTGCAACGAACGGCAAAGGCACGAGCCCGAGACCCACGAGCCGCAGGTCGATGGTGCGGAGCATGATGGCGAGGGTCGCAATGGTCAGGAACGCCGCGTCCACCGACAGCGCGATCCCCTGGGCGAACGCGTGTCGCACCGCGTGGATATCGTTGGTGGCGTGGGCCATCAGGTCACCCGTCTTGTGGTTGTTGAAGAAGTTCGTCGAGAGGGTCTCGAGGTGCGCGAAAAACCTGTTTCGGAGCGTGTAGTCGATGAGCCTCGCGGTGCCCATTATGTACATGCGCCAGAAGTACCTGCCGATGCTCACCAGGAGCGCAATGCCCACAATGAAACCAACGTAGCGCAGAAGCCCGGCACCATCGAGCCTGCCATCGCGAAACGCGTCGGTAAGCCCGCCCAGGAGCCGGGGCACGAGGAGCTGCAGGGCGTCCACAGCCACGAGGAAAAGAACGCCCAGGACGTACCTGGACCTGTACCGGATGAAGAAGTCTCTGAGCAGCGCAAATCTCCTCAACACAGGCTCTTGACCTCGAAAGCGCAGTCTACAAGCCCGGCAAGGTCCGCGCCCGCCGGGCCGGCGATCCAATTATACGCACGGAAGCTGGGTTCTGGCAATTATGCTGGAACAGGCCCCCGGCGCTCCGGGGCGGCGACGCGACCGCAGGTCGCAGACGAGGGCCCTCGGCTCGCGAGACTCACCCGCCTTGCCCGCGCCCCGCACCCCCGCCTCGCTCAGGCCCTCATGTGCGCCCGCTTCCGGCGGGCAAGACCGGCGCCCACTCCGAGCAGCATCTCCCGCACTATCTTGGCGGCGAGGAGCGATGTTATATCTGCGAAATCCCACGGCGGCGCGACCTCAACGAGGTCGAACCCGACGATGTTCGCCTGCCCCAGAAGCCGGGCGCCATCAAGGATATCCCATGACGAGCACCCTCCCGGCTCCGGTGTTCCGGTGCCCGGAGCGAAGGCCGGGTCCACCACGTCGATGTCGAGCGTCACATAGCATGGCCGGTCCCCCACCCGCTCCAGCGCTGCCCGCACCGCCGCCGGCACCGGGCCCTCCAGCCTGTGCGGCCCCCTGCCCGCGAGGGCGAACTCCTCGGCCGCCCCGGACCTGATGCCGATCTGGTATAGGTTGTCCACCCCAATGATCTCCGCGACCCGCCGCAGGACGGTGGCGTGGGAGAGCCGCTGCCCCGCGAACTCGTCACGGAGATCGGCGTGGGCGTCGAGATGGATCACGGTAAGGCCCCGGTGTGCCTCGGACACGGCGCTTACGCAAGGCAGGGTGACGAGATGCTCACCTCCAAAAGCGAAGGGGATCTTCCCGTCCCCGACGATGCTCCCGGCCACCTCTCTGATGGCGTCGAGGCTTTTCTCGGTGTTGCCGAGGGGAAGGGAGACATCACCGATGTCGGCCGCCTTCACCGATGAGAGGCTCATGTTCTGCGCAGGGCTATACTCCTCGAGCGAGAACGAGACCTCCCGGATCTTAGCCGGGCCGCCGCGCGCGCCCGGCCGCCAGCTTGTGGTGAAGTCCATGGGAAGTCCCAGGGTGACGATGTCGGCGGCCTCGTACTCGGCCGTCGCGCCAAGAAACCCTTCCCTTTTCTCGACTATGACGCCCACATGTAGCATCTCCAGCACGAACAGGAGTCCGATATCCCGCGCATGAGGCCGCGGGAGCCCCCGGCCTCGTGCGACGGCCTAGTACCAGAGAGCTGCGCCTGCGAATGCGCACCCTATCTTCTCCACTACGTGCTCCGTCCCCTTTATCAGCACCTTGTCCGGCACCGCGTTGCGGACGGCGAGGGCCTCGTGGATCATCTTCTCGATCATCCTCTCGGCTTCCTCCCTGGAGCACTTGCCCCCAAACTCCATGATGACACCGAAGCTGCCGGAGACGATTCCCACGCCGATCGCGGCGGCGATCCGCTCCCCCGGAACCTCGCTGGTCACGGAGCCGTAAGCCGTCGGCGTGAGTGAGCCTGGCGGTATGGCCAGCGCGTCGATGTACTCGGCGCCCGGCGGCAGAATGCTGGATACCCTCAAGAGGTTCAGGTTCCCGATGCCCGCGGCAAGAAGGGCCTTGTCAAACGCGGTCAGGGTGGTGTCACCCTCGGCGCTCCCGGCAACCAGGGTGAACCTGCGAGGCGTCGGCAGCATGCGGCAATCCCTCCACTCGAGTAGACCTGGAATCGACTACATAGTATGCTATCGGCGGCGAAAACTGCAACATGTCTTTCTCATCCCACCATGACCCTCTCCTCCGGGTATCTCACCGCGTTGGCATGCTGCCTCTGGGCGATGGCCGTCGCCACGGTGAGAGGGCCGACGCGCCCCGCAAACATCGTGAGGATGATGAGGACCCTGCCCAGCGCGGAGAGGCTCGGCGTCATCCCCATTGAGAGGCCGACCGTGCCGAAGGCCGACGTCGCCTCGAAAAGGACCGGCAAGAGCCCGTCGCGGCGCACCACCGACAGGGCCATGGTTACGACGATGACGAGGGCCAGGGATATCATGGACACCGCAAGAGCCCTGTATACGACCCTGTGGGGGATCCTCCGCTCGAAGATCTCCACGTCTTCCCTGCCCCTCACCACGCTTCTCACAGCCAGAAGCAACGTGGCAAACGTGGCGGTCTTTATCCCGCCGCCCGTTGACCCCGGGGACGCCCCGATGAACATGAGGACGATGAGGAAGAGCTGCGTCGCGCCCCGGAAGTTCGCTATCGACAGGGTGCTGAACCCGGCCGTGCGCGGCGTCACAGCCTGGAAGTAGGCGCCCAGCGCCTTTCCGAGGGGGCCCAGGGGTTTTAGCGTGGCCGGGTTGTCCATTTCGACCAGGAGTATGACCACGGTTCCGACAGCGATCAGGATCGCGCTGGTGTATAGCACCACCCTGGCATGGAGGCTGAATCTGCAGCCCCTGCGGTGGGCCATGATCTCGCTCACCACGGAGAACCCCAGCCCGCCGGTGATGATGAGGCTGGTCATCACGAGGTTGATCCACACGTCACCCTGGTAACCCGTAAGGCTCCTGAACCCCCCGAACAGGTCGAAGCCCGCGTTGCAAAACCCCGAAACGGCGTGAAACACGCCATAATAGACAGCCTTCAGGATGCTCATGTCGAAGGACCAGCGAGTAGCCAGGAGCACAGCGCCTGCACCCTCGACAACCGCTGTGACGATTATCACCTTCCTGATGAGCCGGACCATCCCCTCGAGCGTCAACTGGTTCATCGCTTCCTGGATGAGGAGCCTGTTCCGGAGCGTCACCCGCCTGCCGAGCACGAGGAAGATGAGGGTTGATACCGTCATGATGCCGAGCCCTCCGGCCTGGATGAGACACAAGATGACAAGCTGGCCGAAGAGGGAGAACTGGTCGTGGGTATCAACCACGACGAGACCCGTCACGCACACGGCGGATGTGGAGGTGAAGAGCGCATCAAGGAAAGGAAGCGCCATGCCGTCCTTCGATGCAACTGGCAGGGACAGGACCACGGCGCCGACCAGGATGAGAGATGCAAAGCCTGCCACCAAAACCTGCGCCGGGCTCGCTCCGTTCACTCGGGACAGGAACCAGCGTCGCCCGGCTAAGTATGCTTCTGAGACCGAGGAACTCACAAGTTCACCTTCCCGAGGGTCTCGCGCGTACGACGGTTAGATTATACCACGGCGGCAGGTCCTGTCAACGGACGCGGCGCGCCCTCGCCCGCGCGCCCTGCGACTTGCTCGAGCAGGTAACGCCGGCCACACCTGCGCGTCATGCAGCCCTGCGATCGTGCGGGCGCAGCATCTCGCCCCGCCTCGCCCGCTGCACATGGGCCTCGGCTCGCAGGCGCGCCGTCTCGAGCTCCGCCTTGCTCGGAGCTCTGCCTGTGGCTTTCTTGTATTCCTTCACGAAGAGCTCGAGGAACTTCGCCATCTTCTTGTTGCCCTTTATCCCCCACTCCTTGTAGTGCTCCTCGATGTAGTCCACGACGTCCACCGTCGTGTCAAGTATGATCTGGTACCTGCGGTTCTTCTGGTATACCTGGAGAGCATAGCCCATGAGGATTATGATGAGCGGCTCCAGCACCGCGTCGTCGGTGATCACGCTCCATAGCATCTTCAGCCACTTCAACCCCGCCACCTCGCTTTCCCGTGGGGAAGACATCCCACACATATACTA
>DKEX01000117.1 GCA_002452295.1 Firmicutes bacterium UBA6811
GTCGGGCTCATAACCCGGAGGTCGCTGGTTCAAGTCCAGCCCCCGCCACCATTTTTCTTCGCGTGGGACGTGCGGAGGCGAAAGCCGTCCGACGCCCCACGCGCCTTGCAAGGGTTAAGGCGGCGTAGCTCAGTTGGTCAGAGCACGCGGTTCATACCCGCGGTGTCACTGGTTCGAATCCAGTCGCCGCTACCAATTGCCAACGTGGTTCGGCCGGGCGGCACCCGGCCGTCTTATAGTGTGTCCCAGCAGGTCCCCGGGGTGCGCGGCAGGCAAGACCTGGCAATGCCGTTGCGGGCTGTGAAGACAGAGCGAATAGTTTCAGGTTTGGGTGCGCCACTAGCTCAGTTGGTAGAGCAGCTGACTCTTAATCAGCGGGTCGAGGGTTCGAGTCCCCCGTGGCGCACCAGCTATTTCGGGGTTTGGGCTAGCAGGGACCGTCCATGCGGCAATGCTTGTGTGCCTATAGTGTGCCAAACTCCCGGCTGTCTGCCTGCCATCCTCACAACGCTTCCCCCCTCTTGGCCTTCGGCTTGGTATCCGAGAATAGCAGGGCCTCCATGCTGTCGGAGACCTGCTGCTGCATGTCTGGCAGAACATGGGAGTAAGTGTCGAGCGTGAGCTTCACCGTGGCGTGCCCGAGCAGTTCTGAGACTATCTTCGAATGCACGCCCGCCTTCAGCAGCAGGGCGGCGCAGGTGTGGCGCAGGTCGTACAGCCGGATACTCGCGGGCAGCCCGGCCTTCGCCAGAACGGGCTTGAAGTGACGGCGCACAAGGTCGTGTTCGTGCAGGGGTAGTCCGAGGTCCGTGGCAAACACCAGGTCGAAGTTCTGATACTTCGAGCCTGCTGCCAGCTTCTCCTCGGCCTGCCGCGCCTTGTGGACCCGCAGGGCCTGGAGCACCGTGGGCGACAGCTTGATACTCCGGCGGCTTCCGGGCGTCTTCGGCTCCTTGAAGTACCACGAGGGCACGGGGTTGTCCTTGTCCTGCTTGTCATGCCGTCTCGCGAGGCTCCGCTGCACGGAGGCTTTTCCTGCGTCGAAGTCTATGTCCTTCCATTGCAGGGCCAGGTACTCCCCTGGCCTCATGCCCGTAGTTATCGCCACGAGGAAGAGGGTATAGAACGGGTCCTTCTGAGCAACTTGGAGGAATGTGTCTACCTCCTCGCGCGACATGGCGTACATCTCCTTAGACGCCCGCCCGGGTAGTTCGACGTGCTGGGCGGGGTTCCGGGCGATGAGGCCCCACTTTACCGCCTGCTCCAGCGCGTCGTTAAGCACCGTGTGGACGTAGCGCACGGTCCGCGCTGCCAGCCCACACTCGGTCATGGCGCTATAAACCCCCTGGATCTCCAGGGGCGTCACCTGCTGCAACCGCCTTGCCCCTAGAGGCTTTCGCATGTACCGTCTAAGGTTGCTCTCGTAATCCTCATACGTGCGCGGGCTTACCCGGGGCCTCACAGCCGTCGCCAGCCACTTGTCAAGGTACTCGTCTAGGGTCATGCGCGTCGGCTCCGCGAAGGTCCCGAGGTCCCGTTCACGGAGGGCGGCGTTCAGGTATCTCTGCGCGTCCCTTTTCGTCCCGTGAATGGTCTTGTTTGCGTATCGCCGTTTGCCGTTCTTGTCGCGCCCGAGGAACACCCGGACACAAAACACGTTCTCGCCCCGCTGGATGATCTGACCAGGCACAAAGCATCCCTCCTTCTGCTCGTGTTCGCAGGCTGCTCAAGTCCGCGAGACTACCTGATTCTCACCGTGCTCCAGGGCATCGGTGTATAACCTCGCCTCCTCCAACCGTCCAGGATCTGAGCTAGGTCCTTCTCCTGGAACCGCCGCGCCCTCATCGTCCCGTCGGGTCTCGACGTGACTTGGACAACCGGGCCTTTCTCGAACAACACCACCAGCCCCGCGACTCCAGCCTCCCGCTTGATTCTGGCACTCTGGGCTTCCATTCCGTTCAGCCTCCCTCAATGGTGTTTTACCGAAAGCGCGTCATTCTCCGCGCTTGCAGCCGGGTTCTTCGGCCCTGCGCCTGGCCTCGGCGATGATGTCGCGCACCACGCGGGCGATGCTCTTCCGCTCCTCGAAAGCGCGGCGGCGCAGCCAGTCATAATCGTCCGGCGAGATGTACGTGTGCATGTCCACCCAGTTTTCACTATCGGTCATCAGCGCATCCCCCCTTCATGAGGGAGTATACCACAATGGGAGTATCCGTGTCAACACGCGGGTTGATTTGGGAGCAGGAGTCGGACCGCCGCGCCGTCGAACTGTGATAATGGAGGTGAACGAGCCATGTTCGATAACGTCAAAGACTGTCAAGCCGTCGGCGAATTCTTCGCCCGCCTGCTTGCCCGCGAGTTCCCGGGGGTTCAATCAGCCTTCATCTGCATTTCGACGGAGGAAGGCCCGCCGGAGGAGACCGCTCCGGCTCCAGCCCCCACGGAAGCTCCAGCCCCAGAGGCGCCGCCGCCCGGCTGACCCCTTTCCGTTCCGTTACCTCCTCGCAACGGCCACCTGCCCAAGCAGGTGGCATTTCTTTCGCCTTCGTCCTCGCCAGGCGGCCTCGTGGGCGCGTCGGCACGCCCGGGGATACATCTATCCTGGGCGGCCCATCCGTGTTC
>DKEX01000010.1 GCA_002452295.1 Firmicutes bacterium UBA6811
TGGAGAGGCTGGACGACGTCTATTCTGCTGTGCAGCCCCGGGTGGCAACAGACATATTGGTGTACACTCCCGAGGAGATCGAGCGCCTAAGAGAGAGCAGCAGCTTTGTGAGACAGGTCCTGAGAGAGGGGAGGGTGCTGTATGAGAAGGGATGCGAGTGAGGAGGCCAGGCGATGGGTCCTGCAAGCTCAGCGTGACCTGGATGACGCTCGCTACGCTTCAGACGGTAGGCGGTTCAATCTGGCATGTTTTCTCGCGCAACAGGCCGCGGAAAAGGCGTTGAAGGGCTTTCTGTACTCGAGAGGTGCGGAAACCGTTTGGGGCCATTCTGTTGCTGAGTTATGCCTGGATGCTGCCGAAATTGATGCCGATTTCAAGAAGCTTATCGGCGTCGCAGGGCCCCTGGACAAGTACTACATCCCGACGCGATACCCGAATGGACTTCCGGGTGGCATACCTGCGGACGCGTACACGGAAGGGGATGCGCAAATGGCCCTCTCTATGGCGCAACAGGTAGTGGAGTTTGTACAAAGGCGGCTTAGCATGTAAGTCACACAAGATTGCATGGTGGAGTGCGCGCAAGGCTCACCTGGAAAACGGCTTGGGGGCGGTCAAAGATGACGCGGAACACCAGTGAATACCTTCCGGCTGTTCTTAACGTTGTTACCGGAGCGGGAGTTCTATTGGTCAGTTTTCTGGTGGAGTCTCGCCTACCGATTTCCAAGTTGACGGCGAAGAGCCTGGGTTTATCCATAGTCTTTGCAGGAATGTCCCTGGTAGTCTCGGCGGCAGGTCATCTTAAAGGAGCGTTCCTGGGAGAGGTGGAACCCAGGCTGGATGTGCTGGTAAAGCAAGGGCCATATCGGTTTGTTCGCCATCCGGTCTATCTCGGAATGACCATCGCTCTCTTTGGGGCTGCATTTACGATAAGGAGTTGGCCAGGGCTTATCGGTACGTTGCTTATCTTTCTCCCAAGCGAAATTCACCGGGCAAAGTTGGAAGAGGCAGCCCTCGCCCGCAAGTTCGGAGATGAGTGGGAGCGCTATTCCTCACAAACAGGCTTCTTCCTGCCTTCCCTGAAATCCCTGCGCCCGCGTTAGGCACACATAGTCCCCCTGAATGAAGGCCAGAATAAAGGAGTACAGTCGCTTCTGAGAAACCGTGGTAGCCTTCCGCCGGATATAGGAGGATGGCCATGGAAGTTGGACTAGTTGGCCTCGGCAAGATGGGCTTCAACCTTGCCCTTAACATTCTCTCCCACGGGCATAGAGTGGTCGCCTACAACCGCTCGCCCGAGAAGGTCCGCGCAGCAGAGAGGGAGGGTGTTATCGGCGCATATTCTCTGCGCGAGCTTGCGGAGAGGCTTACAAGCCCGCGCGTCGTGTGGCTGATGGTCCCTGCCGGCGATGCTGTTGATGAGATGCTACACGGCCTGACGCCTTTCCTGTCGCAAGGCGACATTATCATTGACGGCGGAAACTCCCACTATGAGGACTCGATGAGGCGACATGATGCCCTTAAGGAGAAGGAGCTGAAGTTCGCCGACGTCGGGACGAGCGGCGGAGTGGAGGGGGCCCGTCACGGCATCTGCGCCATGGTCGGCGCCGAGCCGGAGGTTTTCAACGCGATCGAGCCGCTTCTCCGCGACATCTCTGTCGAGCGCGGATACCTTCATATCGGCCCTGTGGGCAGCGGGCACTTTACCAAGATGGTCCACAATGGCATCGAGTACGGCATGCTCCAGGCGATGGGCGAGGGATTCGAACTCCTCGCCCGCGGCCCGTTCGATCTCGACTTCGCCGCGGTGGCACACGTGTGGAATCATGGGTCGGTCATCAGGGGATGGCTTATGGGTCTCATGGAGCAGGCGTTTCGAAAGGATCGCAGGCTCGAGGGCATCCGCGGGGTCGTCCACTCGTCCGGCGAAGGCCTCTGGGCTATCAAGGCCGCACTCGACCTGGGCGTGCCTGCCCCCATCATCGCGGGCTCGCTGTTTGTGCGATACCGGTCCGAGCAAGAGGACAGCTTCGCCGGAAAGGTTGTGGCGGCGCTTAGAAGGGAATTTGGTGGACACCCGGTGGAGCCGACCGGCGACGCAGGCCGGAACCGACCGTAAAGTGCCGCCGCTCTGCTACCCGTCGTCGGGATAGCGCTAGGGCTCCCAGGGGGACGCCGGCAATGCCCTGGAGACCGTTGACTCTTGCCTGTCCTCCAACGATCAACGTCCACGAATGCCTTCCCGGTGTGGCGCTGATGCAGGGCATCCCAGCGAATCATCGGGAGCTGGCGCTATCTCAGATAGGTGCCTGGGAGCGTGAAAGGCGCCGTGGGTGCAAATGGGGATGCTTCGTGCACTCTAGTGATCTTCGGATCGACCGGGGACCTCGCTCGGCGAAAGCTGTTTCCCGCGGTCCACAGCCTTTTCCTGGACGACCTGTTGCCTTGCCGCTTCACAGTACTGGCTGTGGGGCGCCGCGCTATGAGCCGGGCCGACTTCGAGGGGCACCTGCAGGCCTCGATCCGCGAGTTCTCCTCGTGGCAACCTCCAGACCGAGCGGGTCCGCGACGAGAA
>DKEX01000108.1:0-48617 GCA_002452295.1 Firmicutes bacterium UBA6811
CGCGCGCTTCGGATGAGCGAAAAAGTCCCCTGTGATGAACGCTGACCTCACGCGCGAGGTGCGCGCGTCAACTACGAGCGCGACTCGGATGAGCCCGCCCTTCGTCTTGCGCAGGGATCGCAGTTCAAAACGGGACCTGGGTTTCTGGCGGATCTTTCTGATCCAGTCACTGGACTTGAAGTAGGGCAGGCGCCTGGCAAGAAGGTCCGTTTCTGTCGGTGTCAGGCCGCCGGGAACAAGGCGTATCCCAAGCACATTCTCAAACGCAGCGGCAATGGTCGCCTTTATCTCGGGAGCCGCAGGCACCGTCCCGAGTTCCCACGCAAGACAGGTCACCCGGTCCTTTACAGACTCGATCTCTTTGTCCTTGAGCTTCTCGGTGGGGATCCTGAGAGCTCTCAGCATGGAGTCCACGTCAAAGTCCACAAGGAGCGTGCCCTGAAACAGGAACGCGCCGTCGAGGTCCGTGCCCCCTGTGCCGGATATCTTGCGCCCCCGCACCTCGATGTCGTTGCGCGGACGAAAGCACGCGTCAACACCCAGTGCCTGGAGGCCGGTCACCACGGCATGGCACAGCTTACCGTAAAGCTCCTCCAGGGATGACGGAATGGCCTGGTGATCCCTTGATGCGACTATCTCCCACCCGATCTGGGTCCTGTCCCAGAAAAGCGCCCCACCTCCCGTGATGCGGCGGTTGATCTCGACACCGTGCTCTCTGCACCAGTCCACACGTACTTCTTGATCGACGTCCTGGTGGTAGCCCACGAGAACGCAAGGCGGGCTGAATTGCAGGAACCGCACGGTGTCAGGCACGAGATCTCTGCCTCTTGCCGTGAGGATAACCTCGTCAAGCGCCATGTTTTCTGCCGCGGTCCGGACGCCTGTATCGAGAAGCCGCCAGGTATCGCTACTGCGCATAGATCACACGCGCTCCTTGATAACCACCCTGCCCCGGATAGATGACGCATCTTCGTTCTTTGACCCTTGACAGTGCCAGACGGCGCCACTTTGCCACTCTATCATTCTGCCATTCTGCCATGATGACTTGGCGCAAGACCCCTGCTCCAGGCTACTCCAGGCCAAGCTGCGCCTTGATCTCCAGGAGATCGGATTTGTCAGGCAGAAATGGGTAATTCCTGATAGGCTCACCGGGGCGTTCGTTTGAGAAAGGACGATTGCACGCGATTTCGCCGTTCTTGCCCGGGCAGCCGCTTGTGACAAAGGGCCAACCGCTCTCCACGGCCGCGATGAGATCTTGCCGCGGGATCCCAAAGCCGGTGATCGTGCCGGCCTCATCGAAAGAGAAGTCGTCACACCTCGCCACTCCATGGTTCATGAGGTAGCGCGCGACCTGTACCCGGCGATACGAGGCGAGCCCGGGCCGGGGATGATCTTCCATGGCCGAACCATGCTCGGGATAGAACGAGAAGAGGTGTGTCAGCACTCCCATGTCATGCGCTTTCTGGATGGTAGAGGTCATCTCCTGCTCGGTCTCACCCAGCCCGACGATGAAGTGGCACCCCACCATCCACCGCCCGAACACCTCGACCGACTCCCCAAGGGCCGACCAGTACCTGTCCCATCTGTGGGGGCCCCGCACGCCATGGCCTCGCAGTCTGTCGAACAGCGCTTCTGTTGCGGCGTCAACCGCTATGCCGATTCGGTCGATGCCTGCGTCTTTCATGGCGTGGAAGTCGGCTGTGGTAAGAAGAGTCGGCGTGAGAAGGCCGGAGATCGGGACGGAGGACACCTCGCGAATCGTCCGGGCCACCCGCACTACGTCGGCGGCCGCCCGTCGGCGGGTGACCATGGAAATACACACGCGGCGCACTTCTCCAGGAGAGCCCTCCAGTTGAGCTATACGGGCCGTCACGTCACTGAGTCTGACAACAGGCCATTTGACCCGAATGAAGCTCCTCTTTTCGTAACGTCCCCTTCTACCGCGCGCGAGGCCGCAATACGCGCAGTTGGCGGCGCACCCGTCGGTGTATGTGAGCAGGAGGTTAACACAGTATGCTCTTGCGCCCCGGTAGAATACCCCCGGCTCGAAGCCGAGCGCCATGGCTGCGCCCAGGCTCGTTCGCACGTACTCCGGGCTTTCGCCCATGCCGCGCGCGGTTGGCACTGATTCGGTTTGAAGTTGAGCAAATGAACCTGTAAGCATGTTGCCCCCCTGACTTTCTTGGAGAGATCTCTCGTCAGACGTGCCGTTCGGCGGGTGGTTCGAAGGCGCTCAGCGCGCAACACACATCAGAGAACATTGCCCTGAGGCCGAGCTCAGCCGCAAGGCCGACGGCCTCTCTGCCCGGAAACGCTATTCCGTTGAAGCCAGCCCTGATAGCGAGAACTTCGACATCACTCTTGTACTTACCTGCTGGCCGAGCGCACCCCAGGGAAATGCGGGTCTTCGGGAAAAGACGCCTTGCCAGGACAAAGATCTCGGCAAGCTGCGGGAGCTCAGGGGGGCTCACGTGAGCCATGCGGGTCCCAGCGACAGGGATGATCACGACGAGCACGAGCGCCTGGATGTCACATGTGGAGAGGGCGCGAAGAGCGTGGATTTCCCCACGAAGCCGACCGTAGTCGAGGCCGAGCACCACATGGGGTGCGACTGGTATGTTGTGTGCCCTGAGTCGCCGGATGGAAGCGATGTAACTATCGGGACTTGCGTCGAGGTGGCAGACTCTCCTGATGGTGGACCTGCTTCCGATGACATCGATCATTGCTGCGTCGATTCCTGCTACGGCAAGCCGGGAAGCGAGGAAGTCGTCCACGAGGCCTGTGTGTGCTACTATGCAAAAACCATGTTTTCGCTTGATGTCACGCACTGCTTCAGCGAAGTCGCCGAGGGGAACCGACCCATTCTCATCAGCGCCCCCACTCAGGAGGAACCCCCGGCAGCCGCGGGCTGCAAGCTTATCGGCGACGGATGCCAATTGGGCAGGGGTTGTGGCAGGCACCATCCGGTTCAGGATGTGGCCATTGCAGTGGTCACAGCCGAGGCTGCACGCCTTGCCGGTGATCGATACGGACACAAAGTCGAGGGAGCTGTTCTTGTGCCATTCTGTATCGTACCTGATGAAGCCCGGGGTAGAGAAATAGACGACGTCTGGAAAGCTCTCTTTCCTGACCGCCCATGCGCTATCGAATCCCATTCCCGTCAGGGTCTTCTTGCTGCCCTGGCGTTCTAGGCAGCCGGACACGGCTCCTTGGTAGCCGGACACGGCTGCCCGGACGCTGTCAACCATGAGTTTGTGCCTCACCATGGCCATCTCTCCCATAGGCAGAATACCACACTACTGCGCCGGTACCAACAGAAACGTCGAGTGCTTGTGGTGGGCTTGTGGGCTCGTGGGGATTGTGTTTCCTCGCGGGATCGTATTTCCCTGCGGAGCTTGTCGCTCGCGGGGCGCCTGCGCCTGCTTCGCCATGGAGGACGGGGCGAGGCGGATCTCCTGCGACCAGGTTTGGTGCGCAGCTGGTCCCGTCGGGACCACCCGAGTGTACATCCTCTGGAGACTACCTCGGCCGGCTTCGCTCGCGAAGACCCCGTAAGGTGGGTCAACTGGGCCCGGATTCCGCGCGAGGGTGGTCCGTTGCCAACCAGCACAGTGCCAGACCTTGCCTCGGGTCTGCAGGCATCCTTGAGACGGACACTCGGCTGCATCCTGCGTAGCAGGACTATGGCGCTGCGCGTTGAAGTAGATTGGCAGATACGGCTGGGCGCAGGCGAGCATGGCGGCTTGCCTACCAGCATTCAAGCAGAAAGGATGTAGCCACGACAGACATGGCAAGAAGTATTAAGGTGGCAAAAGCAAGTATCCCCCAATCGCGCAGGGCATGCGAGATCCCGCCGTTCATAGTGATGGACGTGCTCGAGAAGGCGAAGGAGCTCGAGCGCGAGGGCAGAAGCGTCATCCATCTGGAGGTGGGCGAGCCGGACTTCCGCACCCCGGAGCCCATCAGCGAGGCATGCCGCAGGGCGCTTGCGGCCGGGGAGACCGGCTACACGCCGAGCCTCGGGATCCCGGAGCTTCGCGAGGCGATAGCCAGGTATTACTCGGAGAAATACGGCATCGAGGTGCCCGCGCGGCGGGTGATCGTGACCCCGGGCAGCTCTCCTGCTCTTCTTCTGGTCTTCGAGGCCCTCCTCGACCCCGGGGACGAGGTCATCATCTCCGATCCTTGCTATTCGTGCTACCCGAACTACATCCGGGCGGCCGAAGGGGTCCCGGTCCGCGTAAAGGTGCCGGCGGAGAACGGGTTCCGGTTCGTCCCCGATGAGGTCAGGTCCCACATCACCCCGAGGACGAAGGCCATTCTCATCAACTCGCCCGCAAATCCCACCGGGAACATCCTGACCGCGGCAGACCTTCGCGCGCTCGCGGACTTCGGGCTGCCCATCGTGTCGGACGAGATCTACCACGGCCTCGTCTATGAGGGACGCGCCCACTCGATCCTCGAGTTCACCGACAACGCTTTCGTCATCAACGGCTTCTCGAAGACCTGGGCCATGACGGGGTGGCGGCTGGGGTATGCCATCCTGCCTGATGAGTTCGTGCGACCCGTCCAGAAGCTTCAGCAGAACCTGCTCATCTGTGCCGGGTCTTTCACGCAGCGGGCGGCGGTGGCCGCATTCTCCGACGAGTGCAAGCCCTACGTGGACGAAATGGTCCGCACCTACGACGAGCGCCGCCGTTACATCATCCCGAGGCTCAGGGAGATCGGCCTCTCGGTGGCAGTCGAGCCCACCGGCGCCTTCTACGTGCTCGCGGACGCCAGAAGGTACTCGATGGACTCCTACAGCCTGGCGTTCAAGATCCTCGAAGAGTGCGGCGTGGCCACCGCGCCCGGCATAGACTTCGGCCCGAACGCCGAGGGCTACCTGCGCTTTTCCTACGCCAACTCCCTCGAGAACATCGAAGAAGGGCTCCGGAGGCTCGAGCGATTCTTCGCGGAGCGCCGCGTGTCCTGCGGGTCCTGAGAGCGCTGCCAGCGGCAGGCCGGGTTCATCTTGGCCTGCACGCGAAGCCGGCCTGGACGAAGTGGCGGTCGAATGCGAACGCCTCCCCGATAGACATCGCTTTCATTACCACGAAACTCGTGCAGTCGGTGAAGCTGAAGTCTTTGTCGAAGTATCGCTTGAACCATTCCCATGCGAGGCTCTGCACCTTGGGATCAACCTGCACAATGGTGTAGAGCCTGCTCTGCATCAGGGCCTCTGCGAAGGCGACGGTGTGGGGAAGGCCTATGGTGCGCCTCAGGAGAGTGAACGTCTCGTCCAGCACGTAATTGGTGGTAACGAGCCCTCCGGCGGCCGGCGTCAGGCATCTAATGAAACCCGCTGCTGGCTGGTGGTCGCGGTCCTTTCGATCGGCGAGCGCCACAAGAGCGCTGGTGTCAACGAACACCACTACCTGCCACCTTCCTCTTGATTGGTGCTCCTGGACCCCTTTCGACGGCGCCTACCCCTGGTGACCTGGGGGTAGTCTGCGCGTTTGTAGAGAATGGCGTCATGGCACTCTGAGCCGTGACCGACATCGCTGCTCCCGATGCCTATCACCTTGAAGAACGGGTCGTTTGCGAGCTCGTCTTCTGTCAGGGTCGTGCCGACCTTATGCTCCAGGTAAGTGGACACCGCTTCCCGAACGATGTCCGCCATGCTCCTGCCCTCCGAAACGGCGAGATGCCTCAGCGCTTCATGTTCTTCCTCCGTAAAGCGCACATTCGTCAGTCTGTACCTCACCACGACTATCACCCCACAGACACAATACCACACTACCGCGGTAGCGTCAATGCGCGCCGACTTCGCCTCCGCACAGAGGCTTGCCACCGTCGTTGATGGGCCAGAGCCTGCGGAGGAAGTCGCCCCCTCTGCCCAGAAGGGTACTACCGGGCCTGCAACCCTCTCGCGTGAGCGTGGGGGAGCGAATATGAGGCGCCAAGACGGGATCTGGTGGCAAGAAACTTGGCATTCTTGCGCGGAGGATGCCCAGAAAACCGCCAACATCGCCTGCGGCCGTCCCGGAATGCCAGAAATGTTGGCAGGCTGAGCGAGCAAGCGCCAAGAAAGTGGCCACCCGCGCGCGCAGAGTGGCAAGGATCTGGTCACGGCCCCGGTTTTCAGCCGATGGCGGCAGGGAAGGTGACCAGATTCTTGGCGGTCTTGCCCGGGGACTGCCCAGAAAACCGCCACTTCGCGGATCTGTACGGGGTGGCGGCGCGAAGAATGCCCAGAATGTTGGCACTTGCCCCCGCACGCCGCCAAGAATATGGTCATCTCGGCAACGTCCGGGCATATTGGTGACGTCGGGACATGCCGGCGGCGTCGCGGCGCGCGGGTGACGCCTGACGGGGCCGTGCGGCGGGGCGAACAGCGGGACGGAGCCCGAGCGTGTCCGCATGGCGCGCTCTCCGGCGTGCACCCGGCGCACACCCAGCGCGGCCTGCCCGTCGGACGCAGCCGCAGTGTGCCCGCCGAACCACAAATCACCTGCGAGAGTTAACACCCAGTTCCGGAACCTGGCAATGGTTCCTACGTTAGCGAAAAGGGCATAGCATGTTTTCAATGTCTGCGGCCGGCGACTTCAAAGGATAGGCGCGCTGTGGTGCCGTGTCCAGGGCCGGGGGCCATGTGGCTATGCGTGCAGCACGGCATCTACCTGCCGCCGTCAGGACTCGAAGAAAAGGACGCGCCTCCAGGGCGATGAGCGACGTCAAGGTGAAACCCACGCCCCCATGGCAGGCAGGTCCGGCCCTCAGAGCATAACCCTGTCACTCCCCGCGTATCTTCTAGTGTGGACATGTGGGGGGACCAGTCCGTGAGAAAGGACAGATTGCGAGCTTCCGCGGTCCTGATCGTTGCTGCCTCCCTTATCCTGGCCGTTGTCGCAGGCATGGCCTGTGTAGCGCCGGGAATTGCTGCTGCCACGGCGACCCCGGCCCCGGAGGGCGCCGCAAACTGGGCTTCCGATCGGGCAGGCAGCGATGACATCCTGAGAGGCGTGCTGAAGCACCCCTGTCCCGCCTGCGTGGCCACGATTAATAGAGCCGTACAGGAAGGGAGGTTGGATGGGGCACTGGCCTCGCTCTATAGACTCCTCCTCCGAATCGTGCCAGACCTCGTTCCCGGGAGGTTCAGGTGCCTCGATCACAGGATGGAGCTTGTTGCCACTATCGCCGAGATCCACGAGAACATGGACCGCCTTGTATCGAAGGAACTCAAGGTCAAAGCCCTGTACATGGGATGGAGCGGCGAGGCTGGGGCGGAAGCCGGAACTCCGGTTACCCGAAGCGACTGGCTGCTCAAGGACGACACCGGATGGATATACGTGACCGGCGGCGCGATCCCCGGGGTGAGCCCCTGGCGCAAGGGCGACCAGGGGAAAGAGGTCGAGGTGCTGGGGGTGGTTGAGGCAAAGCAGGATGGCCGGCCATGTCTCAGGTTCAGGGACGGCAGAGTGCTGGGTCAGACGGGCCCGGCGGGTGCGAAGGCCCCGACCGTGTGATGGACACGTATGCAAAGCGCCCATGCGGCTTGCGCTGTGAGGAGGCTTTCATAAATAGGTCGAACACGGGTTGGACAAAGGAGGTCTTTTGAGATGGCGAGTGGGTATAGACATCCCGTGTTGCGCCTCGGGACAGCACTTATCGTCCTGGCGGCAGCAGCGCTTGTGCTGACCGGCTGCTTTTTTGGCGGGGGCGGAGGAATATCGGTCTATGGGAGCATCGACGGTTATGTCTACTACCACGTAGACGCGCGGGGTTCGAGCGATGCCGGAGCGACAAAGCCGAACATGGCCGTCACGTGTTCTGCGAAGGCACCATCAGGCTATGCCCCGCTGGAAGGAGCGAGGGTAGTTGCCGGCAGCCGAATAGCCTATTCCAACAGTTACGGGTACTTCATCGTGACCTCGTTGAGCCCGGGTGTATATGACGTCTCCATAACCCACGAGCGGTTCATTATGGGCCTGACATTCCCTGGGGTATCCGTCGTGGCCGGCCGCACGACTCACCTCGGGGATGCGAAGCTGGGGTCGTTCTTCTACCTCGTTATCGGCATAGACGACTACCCCGAGGACACCCCAGACCTCAATTATTGCGTCGAAGACGCACAGGCGATGGCGGACTCGCTTTACGGGAGGAACGGCTACGCTGGCGAGGTCGTGCTGCTTACCGACTCCGGTGCCACCAAGGAGGGAATCCGGGCGGCGATACAGAGGATCGGGGCGAAGATGAGCCCGAACGGCCAGGACTACTTCGTGATGACGTTCTCAGGACATGGCGGCTCCACGACAGACCTGGAAGAGCCTCCGCAACCTAACCCGCCGGGCGTTGATCCGCCCGATGAGTTCCTTGTAGCATCAGATGGTGAACTCATCTTCGACGACGAATTGACAGGGTGGATACAGCAGTACATCAGGATCAAGACTAATTATTGTCTGTTCGTATTCGATAGCTGCCGCAGCGGCGGCATGATCAAGGGCGTACCAGGCACGTCGGCACCGGAGTGGATGAGGAACTTCAAGCCTGGGCTATCTAGAATGGCTCGGAACCTGAGCCAGGAGGGATACGTGGTTCTGACGGCTTGCGATGACGATGAGGAGTCGCTCGAGTGCCCTGCCCTGCAGCATGGGGTATTCACGTACTTCTTCTGTGAGGGGATAGACAGCACGGCTGCAGACGCAGACCACGACAACTTCATCACAGGGAATGAGGTATTCAGCTACACTGCGCCGCGGACAACGGACTATGCAGACCGCATCTATCGGAGGGAACAGACACCTCAGTTGTTTGCATTTCCTCCTGAGCGGGCCGACATACCGATCTACCGGACACAATAGCGGCGCGTCAACGTGCGGAACCTAAGAGCGAACGCGTACCAGCGGCCATCTCGACTCGCGGATGGCCGCCTTTTCTTATGGCGACAGCTCTTCCCGGGCTGGGCAGTTGCGCAAGGCTAGGATGGAAGCGACGGATACTTGACCAGGATTTAGCAAGTGGTAGCATAGAAGCCGGGGCTACGCAGGGCCGACCGGAGGAAGCGAGATTGCGGAGGGTTGTTGATGCGAAGAGAAGCGCGAGGCTGCAGGGTTCCTATTCCTGTATTCATCGGCGTGGCCGGACTGTTGCTGGCAAGCTTCACGATCGCAGGGTGCTTCGGCAACAAGCCCGCCGAGCGGCCGGGCTCGGTGGACGGGTACGTGTTCAAGCCGGTCGGGCGCGATGCGACCACCGCCGGGCTTGGACTGAAGGTGTTATCACGCGGACCCGCCGCGGCGCCGCCGCCAGGGTACGAGCCGTGCCCGGGCGCCGTGGTCACCGTGACCGGGTCTTCCGGCGTGACCGAGACCGACAGAAAGGGATACTTCAGGACGGACGGCGTTTCCCCCGGCACGCAGACTGTCAGTATTGTGTACGGGTCGTACCACCTCAGCGTGAAGGTCGCGGTTTACTCGGGAAAGGTTACGACGGTCAATGCAACCACGGGCAACCTGCTTGGCAAATGGACCGTTATGGTCTACATGTGCGCCGACAACAACCTCGAGGCGGCGGGGATCGCGGACATCAATGAGATGGAGCTAGTAGGCTCGACCGAGGATGTGAGCATCCTCGTCCAAGTCGATAGACGAGGCAAACCCGACGGCAGTGACGATGACTGGGAGGGGGCGCGACGCTACTACATAAGGCATGACGAGGACTCCTCCGGGATCGGGTCCGATGTAGCATACTGGTTCGGTGCCCCAGGTACTGATAACGAGATAGACATGGGCGATCCCGCCGAGCTGCGCGATTTCGTCACCTGGTGCGTTGCCAACTACCCGGCGCAGCATTACGTCCTCGTGCTGTGGAACCACGGCGACGGCTGGACCATCTGGCGGTCGCCCACCGTCGTGGTGCCGAGGGCGATCTGCTTCGATGACCAGAGCGGCCACGCGCTCGACGTGGACCGGATCCGCACCGCCCTCGAGGGTCTCCCCCGCCTCGACATCATCGGGTTCGACGCCTGTCTTATGCAGATGGCAGAGGTGGCCTACGAGGTCCGGGGCATCGCTGACATCGCGGTTGGCTCGCAGGAAAACGAACCGGAGGACGGCTGGGACTACGAAAAGGCCCTGACCGGCCTGTGCGCAAGCCCGAACACCACGGCCCCCTGGGATCTGGCGAGAGCTATCGTGGACTCGTATACCTGGTACTACTCCGTTGATTGGGTAACGCAGTCGGCGTTTCGCCTCGAGCAAAGCGACGACGTGGCCATGGCCGCAAAGAATCTCAAGGACGAGCTGATATACCGGATAGAGCAAGACGCTTACGGAACGGACGCGGACCGGATCAGGAAGGCCGTGAAGTCCGCCAGGGGTTCGAGCCGGGAGTACTATGTGGATTACTATGATCTCGAGGATTTCGCGGCGAACCTCGTTGTCGTCGCAGGCGCTTCTGCATCGGGGATATCAGGGGACGCGAAGGCGGCGATCTGCGCGAGGGCCCAGGCCGTGGTGGACAGGCTTTCGGACTCCTGGGTCTATGCGCGTGGCAACGGCAACGGGCTCTCCATATACCTGCCGGACAAGATCACCCCGGTCTACGGCTACGATTACCTCCAGTTCGAGCAGGACACTCATTGGAGCGAGCTTTTCAAGCACGTCATTCCATAGCGGAGTCGCGGCGTCGCCCGGCACAACAGGCGATGATGACTGACAGCGGCCCTCCCCTGGATCGCGGGGCGGGCCGCCAGCCGCATCCACATTCGGCGCCGGGCATTACGCGCACTTCCCCTGGAACAGCGTCTCCACCACGCGCACGACCACCGGCACGCCCCGCACCTCCGTCTCGAAGAGCGGCACGACCGCGCGCACGCCGGGGAACATCTCATGTATCTGCTTCATGTAGTTCTTCTGCATTTTCACCCGGTTCAGCACGAATTGGGAGGTTCCCTCGGTGAGGTCGTCCGCTCCTATCGCTCCGTTCACTATCACGCCGCCGACCGGGATGCCGAAGTCGTTGAACCACCCGGTGAATCGCTTCATGCGCGGCGACGCGGCCTCATAGATTATCTATATGCGGGCCTTCGCCAGGGCGCAGGCATGGATATGTACCCGGCTGCGCAGGTTCGCAAGACGCAGACTCGGTGCGCTGCGGCCCTGCCGCGCCTGCGAGAGGGCTTCGCGGCACGTGCCGGGGAGGAGAGCCTCGCCTGTGAACGTGCACGTAAGACGGGTCCATTTCCAGGCCTTCATTTGGGTGGCTGCCCTGGTCGCCGCCACGGCCTGGGGCTGCGCTTCCGCCGAGGTCCAGGACGGCCTTCCCGGCCAGGGGCAGGCGGCGTACGCTGTCCACCCGGGCCACGTACCCTCCACCTCCACCTCCACCTCCACTTCGACTTCGATGTCCCCCTCCACCCGCACTGAGCACGACGACCGCAAGGGCAGTGAGGCATCGGCCCGCCCGTACAGGATAGTCGTCCCAAGGTGCGGCGAGACCAACCGCAATCTCCACCTGGCAAAACCCCCTCTCAAGGGACACGACGTCGCTGAGCTTCAAGACCGTCTCCGTGATCTCGGCTTCTTCAGAGGGCGGGTGGACGGGGTATTCGGTGCCTCCACCGATGCTGCCCTCCGGGAGTTCCAGCGCGCCGTGAACCTCGACCCAAGCGGCGTCGCTACCCCCGATACCTGGCTCAAGATGGCCACCGGTCCTGCACGGACCCTCCCCGCCCTCGCCGAACTCCCGGAGGGTGAGCGGCGGCTCATGGTGGACGTGAACAGGCTGACCCTCACCCTGTATGCTGGTGACAAAGTCGTGAAGCAGTACCCCATCGCCATCGGTAAATGGCACACCCCGACGCCCGTTGGCGAGTTCGCCATCATCGAGAAGGACTACGCTCCCGGCGGTGCGTTCGGGTCGCGCTGGATAGGGCTGAACGTCCCGTGGGGCGGCTATGGAATCCATGGCACGAACCGCCCCTGGTCCGTCGGCAGCGCCGCGAGCGCCGGTTGCATCAGGATGTTCAACGAGGACGTCGAGGAGCTGTTCGAGCTCGTCCCCATCAAGACCCGGGTCTTCATAACTGGCTACGAGCCCGAGGGCGAGATCGCGCGGGAACTCGGGCCGGGCGCCACGGGGCCGGACGTCCAGGTGCTCCAATACCACCTCCGGCGGGGAGCGTTCGACGCGGGTCCCCTTGACGGCAGGTTCGGCGAGCGCGTTGAGGCGGCCGTCAGGGAGATGCAGAAGTTCTACGG
Source organism: Firmicutes bacterium UBA6811 (assembly GCA_002452295.1). GTDB lineage: Bacteria > Bacillota > SHA-98 > UBA4971 > UBA4971 > UBA6256. The sequence continues at coordinate 12,243 of DKEX01000108.1, forward strand.
GGTCCCGGTTACGGGCCGGGTCGGGTCCAACGAGCTGTACCTGCTGGGTTTGCGCTGACGCCGACTCGCGGCGCCGTCCCCTGGCGCAGCTGGCCGTGTTCTGACAGAGCCACAAGATCGGAGGTCCCGGTATGCGCTGGATTCGCGTGGTCGTGTTGGCCGCATCAGCCGTCCTGGTGCTGGGGTTCGTCGCGGCCGTGGGGGTCGTGTTCACCAGGCCCGAGCTCATGCCCTCCGGCCCGTATCATCCTCGCGCCATCTACTGCAAGCTCCTGGGCTACCCGGTCCATCCATGGGTGAGGGTGGACCCGGCGAAGCGCTTCACCCTGAGGGTCTGGAGCACGCGCTGGCCCATCTTCAGGGAAGGGTACGGGTACGACGACCTCATCGACGAGGCGGCGGCCGAGTTCCGGAGAACCCACCCCAACGTGGACGTGGAGTACGTTCTGCTGAGGCTTGACGAGATCGGCCCCGCCATCGCCGCAGCTTGCGCCAACACCACGCCCCCCGACATCTGTATGGCCCCTTTCGACCCGTCCCTTGTCGAGAGTGGGCTGGTGGTGCCGTTGGACGTCTTCATGCGGGGCAAGGAGGCTGGCGATGCGGCGGCCGACTCCTTCGATCTCCGCGCCCTGGGGCCGCTTGCCTTGCGAGGGCGCGTGTGGGCGTGGCCGGCGTGGACGTCGATGCAGTCGTGGGCCGGAAACGCCCAGATCCTCAGGGAGGCAGGGGTTGACGTCGAGAGGGTCATGACCCTCGGGTGGTCGTATGACGACGTCCTAGCCATGGTGCGGGCGGTCGCAGCGCGCCAGGCGGGGATGGAGGAGCGATACCGCACCTACGGCCTTGTCCTGGATGCGGCGTCCATGGCCACCCTCGATACCCTGATGCGTGCGGCCGGCCGCGGGCTTGCCCTGGCGTGCGACGGCAGCCTTGCCTGGCAGGGCGCGCCCCTCTTATCGGTCCTGTCCTTCCTCGAGCAGGCCAGGGAGGAGCGGGCGTTCCCGGAGCCTGCCTCCAGGATGGGCGGGCTCATGCTGGAGCTTTTCTGGAACGGGAGGGCGGCTGTCATAGGGCCGGTGGGGCCGGGGTTTGCGCGTCACGTGCGTGAACGGCGGGAGCGAGTGGCAGAGGGCAAGCTGCCATACGCATTCAAGGGCGTGGAGCCGGTGCTGCTTCCCATCCCTCACCCGCCGGGTGGTGCGGCGAACCCGTGCGTGTCTGTAAGGTCGGCGATGGTGTTCAGGCACCCGGGCCGCGGCGGCGAGGACGCGGCGCGCCTCGCCGTGGAGTTCGCCCGCCTGCTCGCCAGAAAGGAGGCCCTGTGGCTTGCGAGGGAGCTATGCGTGGTGCCCGCCCACCTCGCTGACCGCAAGCAGGTGCGGGGAACCATCGGGCCTGACGGTGCAAGCGAGCGTTTCCTGCTTGCCGCGGCCTCATCGGGGGCGGTCTGCAGCCACACGTCGGCCGCGCTCGCGCAGAAGGAGCGGGAGATCCGTGAGAGGGTCATCGCCCCCGCACTATCAGAGTTCTGGAAGGGCAGCCTCGCCGCAGGGGATTTCGATGCTCACGTCAGAAAGGGTCTCCCCGGAGGAGCGCCCGAGAGCCGGTGATAGTGCATGATAGTCAGTGCTAGCCAATAATAGGGTTTGACAGGGCGCGGTGGCGCATAGTAGAATCTTGTCGGAGGTGCTTCCTGTGGAGAGAGATCATCCCAGCGACGGCGGCAGGCTGCTGACTGTGCATGAGGTGGCCGAGTACCTCCGCGTTTCCGATGCGACGGTGTGGCGGTGGCTTCGCGAGGGCCGTCTCAGAGGGTTGAAGATCGGAAACGCTCGCAGGATTCCACTGGATGAGATTCGCGAACTCACCTCTGCAGGCGCGGTAAGAGAGGCCGAGCCTTCCTATGGTGCCGTCAGCGGGCCACGCAGGCCCTCCCGCAACCGGCTGTTTGTGGCGGCCAGGTTGAGGGAGAGGCTGAGGGAGATGCGGGAGGATCGGGCGGCACAGGGGGGCGGGCAGCGTTCCATCTCGTCGGCGGAAGTGCTTGACGCTCTTGACAGCCTGCGAACCGGGCGCTCATAGGAGGCGGAAGGTGGGGTACGCGATCGTGGACAAGCCGTGCTGTGAGCCTGTGGTCTGCGTTGATGCAAGCGTCGTGGTGAAATGGCTGGTCGACGAGGAGGACTCCGAGGCGGCTCTCGATGTCCTGGAGCGCTGGGGGCAGGCTGGGACGGCCCTTATCGCCCCTCCACTACTGGAGTTCGAGATCTACTCGGTGCTGAGGAGGCTGCTGTTCCATGAGCGCCTTTCGCGGGAGCGTGCCCGGGAGGCCATCGACTACTTTCACGCCCTCGAGATAGAGACCAGAACGGCTTCGCTGCTGCTCAGGAGGGCATGGGAGCTTTCGGAGAGGTTCGCAAGGCCGACAACCTATGATTCGGTGTACGTGGCGCTTGCCGAAATCGAAGGGTGCCCCCTGTACACGTGCGACAGGCGTCTATTGAACGCCGTGAGCCGCTCCTTGCCGTGGGTGAGGCCACTTCAGTTACGGGCGCGGCCTGATGCGCCGGTGTACCTGCCGGCGCAAGGCTGACTGGCTGCGGCTGCGGGCGGGCCCGGCCGTCAAGAGGAATTGGCAGGAATCTGGCGAAGTCATACCAGGCTGTTAGGCTTTGCAGTCATCTGCGAGTCATCTGCGAGCAGCGGCATCAGGAGGTGGTTCCGGTGGAATCATCCATCGTTTACAGGATCGGGGACTCGCTCTACATCAACCTCACCAATCGCTGCACCAACGATTGTGAGTTTTGCATCAGACGTACGTCGGAGGGAGTGGGTGAGCATCACCTGTGGCTCGACCAGGAGCCCACCGTGGAGCAGGTGATCGCGGAGCTCGAGAAAGCGCCGACGGCGCACCTCAAGGAGGTCGTGTTCTGCGGGTTTGGCGAGCCCATGATGCGCCTGGAAGAAGTGAAGACGATAGCAAAGTGGCTGAAAGAGCGCGGAATGTACGTCAGGATGAACACCAACGGCCACGGGAATCTCATACACGGCCGCAACGTCGTACCTGAACTCGCTGGTCTCGTTGACTGCATGTCCATAAGCCTCAACGCGTCGAATGCGGCAACCTATGATGCGTTGTGTCACCCCATATACGGTAGACAGGCTTTCAAGGCGATCATCACTTTCGCACGAGAGAGCAAGAAGCACATTCCCAGGGTCGTATTGAGCATCGTAAGAGTACCCGGAGTAAGTATATGGGGATGCAGGAGGATCGCATCGAAACTGAGAGCCGAGTTTCGCATGCGCCACTATGACGCACATATATGAGACACACAACTCCCAGCAGTATCTTTCCAGTCGATAGCCGTGCCACCTTCGGGCGTTCGCGTGTGGCGACCGTGTGTGCTCTAGGTACGCTTCTGGCTAGTTACGCATAATGCGGTAAGCACCTGCCGATAATGGTATCGAGCGTACCGGTTCACAGGCGATATGACGGGGTTTTGCGCCCGGAGGAGGATTTTGCTGATTTTGGTCGAATATAGACAGACATGTTTTTGACATGCCAGGGCGTGTCGAGGGAGCCCGGCGAGGATAATCAAGGTGCGGCAGCAAGGTAAGCAGGAACGCGAGACGCGGCGCCGCCTGCTGAGCCTCGGGCCCCTGAGCTCCGGGGCGGGAGACGTTGACGCCGCAAGGAGGATGAGGAGATGACGGCTGGCCCCTGTGCAAAGCGGGAGCGGACGTCGGTGCTGGCTGAACGCAAGAGAGAGATCGCGCTTGTAGCATGTGTGGTTGTGCTTCTCGTAACAGGCCTTGCCGGTGCTGTCAGGGAAGTCAAGGTCATCGTGGACGACGAGGTCATTTCCGTAGCGACGACTGCGTTGAGGGTAGGCGACGTTCTGAAGCAGGCCGGCGTCGAACTGAATGAAGGGGACAGGGTGGTGCCGGGGATCTCGGAGCGGGTGTACGGTGCGGCCACCGTCACGGTCGCCCGCGCCGTGCCGGTTACGGTGGCTGTGGACGGTCGCACGATCCAGGCCCGGTCCACGGGCCCCATGGTCAAGCACGTGCTGGCCCAGGCGGGGGTTCTGCTGAGGCCTGAGGACAGGGTGAGCCCTGGTATGGACGTGGGCCTCACCCCGGGGATGCAGATAAAGGTCATCCGGGTCACGTCCGAGGTGATCACAAGGCAGGTACGGATAGCGTACCGCATCGACCGTAGACGTGATGCGAGCATGGACCAGGGCAAGACAAAGGTCCTTCGCCCTGGCGTGGAAGGCGTAAGGGAGCAGAGAGTGCTCGTCACATATGAGGACGGCAAGGCGGTAAGCGAGAAGGTGCTGTCCAGCAAGGTAATGCGCGAGCCTGTCTCCAAGCTGCTTGCCGTCGGCACGCGGAACCCCGTGCGCACGCTCTATACGTCCCGGGGGACGTTCCGCTACCGCAACAGCTATACCATGCTGGCGACCGCGTATGAGCCGGGGCCCAGGAGCTGTGGAAAGTATGCCGACGGGTACACGGCCATCGGGCTCAAAGCGGAACCGGGCATCGTGGCTGTTGACCCGAGGATCATCCCGCTCAAGACGCGGCTCTACGTTGAGGGATATGGCCCTGCCATCGCCGCGGACGTGGGTGCGGCCATCAAGGGCCATCGGATCGACCTGCTCTTTGAGACCGTGGAGGAGGCCCTCCGTTACGGCAGACGATGGATAAAGGTGTACGTTCTGGAACCGTAAAACCCTGCGCCCGCAGGTTGAGGGGAAGCCCCTCGATTCGGCCGAGGAAAAGCCTCGGCCAGAATTTTCTTGTGGACGCTTCCTACCTTGATGTCATCGTCAGCGCGGCCGAGATCGGCCGCGCTGACGCGGTGCTCGAGATCGGAGCCGGCACCGGTATCCTCACAGAGGCCCTCGCAGCGCGCGCGGGGCGCGTGACCGCTGTCGAGCTTGACGACAGGCTGGTCGAGCTTCTGCATGCGAGGCTCGCCGGTTTCCCAAACGTGGAGGTTGTACACGCCGACATACTGGACCTCAGCTTGACAGAGTTAATGCAATTTGATACACTTTCTAACAGGAAATGCAAGGTGGTCGCCAACCTGCCATACTACATCACGTCGCCCGTCATCCTGAAGCTCATTGAAGAAGCCAGGTTTTTCGAGCGTATCGTGGTGCTGGTGCAGAAAGAGGTCGCCGAGAGGATGGTCGCCGCTCCGGGATCCAAGAGGTACGGGGCGTTTTCTGTGGTTGTGCAGTATCACACGATCCCGGAGATCATCGGTATCGTGCCGCCCGTAGCGTTCCGTCCGGAGCCGAAGGTGGACTCGGCCATGGTGCGTCTCCTGGTGCGCCAGGAGCCGCCTGTCAGGGTCAGAAGCAAGGAACTGTTTTTCGACGTGGTGAGAGCAGGGTTCCAGATGAGGCGGAAGACGCTGCTGCGGGCGCTTGTCATGGCCGGCGAGGCAGGCCTGCGGCTTGCGGGAGCCGACGAGAAGGCGATCCGGGAGGCGCTCAGGCGGGCCGGCATCGACCCGGAGAGACGGGCGGAGACCCTCGGCCTCGACGAGTTCGGCAGGCTGGCGGACGCGCTTTCGGCCGGGATTCAGTCACACATGTCAAGGTGAGGAAAGTGACTTTCACAAGCCCGACAAAGGGCAAGCTGAGTTTCGACGACACATTCAAGGACATCATGAGCTACATGCAGGAGGTGCCTGGCGTCCCGTACAAGCTCATCATCGGCACCGACTCGCAGCTCCGGGAGGATGCCTGTTTTGTCACGGCCATAGTTGTCCACCGGGTCGGCAAGGGTGCCCGGTACTACTACACCAAGGAAAGCGAGAGGATGGGGCGCAGCCTCCGGCAGAGGATCTTCTACGAGACCGCGAAGAGCCTCGGAGTTGCCAGCAAGCTCGCGGAGAAGCTGGCGAGGAACGGTTACGGCGAGCTCGACGTCGAGATCCACCTGGACATCGGTCAAAACGGGGAGACGAAGGACCTCATCCGCGAGATAGTCGGTATGGTAACAGGAACAGGCTTCGCTGCCAGGATCAAGCCAGACTCCTACGGCGCGTCCAAGGTGGCGGACAAGCACACTAAGTAAGTGGCACGGCCCGGGCCAGGACAAGCCACGGGCCGGTCCTCTGAGAAAGGCTTCGAGCCTGCGATATGAGGTTGGCATGGCCTGGCGGCGCCCGCGAGATGCAGGCGCCTTTGCCTTTCACCCCTGCGGGTGGTCGTCCGAAGCTGCAGGTAAATCCCCAATCGGCACCTTTTCCCGTCCACCTCATAGTATGTTGGTGGCAAGCTAGATGGTGCCGATGGAGGGGAGAACGTGGAGCAGATCAGAGTCGGAGACGCGGTCTGTCGGAAGTCGCACGGGTCCGACGTGGTTTTCACGGTGCTCAAGATCATCGCGACTCCGGTGCGCCGCGCGATGGCTGTCCTAAAAGGGCTGAACGCTCGCCTCATGGCGGACGCTCCCCTCGCCGACCTCGAGCGCGTGCGAGAGAAGGATATAGAGTCCGCCCGCGAACACGTACGCAGACTGTCAAGGGAGTCCCTGGAGAAGGTGTTCCTCCGGCGAATGGCCGAGGAACTCAGTGCCACCGGCTTTCGCGGTCGCGAGGGTGGTGCGCTCCCTCCTGGAGTGGATTACGGAAAGATGCCGGGGCGCGTTCTGCATATTGACGGGGACGGCGACTACCTCAAGAACTGCATGAGGTACTACCAGGAACTGGGCGTACCTGTCGTGGGGGAGCATGTTGCCGAAGATGCCCAGCCGGACAAGGTTGTAGCTCTCTTGAAAACCTACCTTCCGGACATTCTGGTGCTCACCGGGCACGACGGCCTCATCGCTCGCAGGGGTGATAGAAGCAAGATTGAGAACTACCGGACCTCGCGGTACTTTGTGGAGGCGGTGAGGCGGTCGCGCCGGGTGGAGCCCGACAAGGATGCTCTGGTTATAGTGGCGGGCGCGTGCCAGTCCCACTACGAGGCCATTCTCGAAGCGGGGGCGAACTTCGGAAGCTCTCCCGAAAGGGTGTTCATTCATTGCTATGACCCCATCCTCGTGGCCGAGAAGGTCGCGTTCACGCCTTTTGACAGCGTGGTTCACGTAGCCCACGCCATTGAGAACACGGTGAGCGGCATCAAGGGCATCGGCGGAGTGGAAACGAAAGGGAAGCTCAGGCTGAGCCTGCCGAACACGGGGGCCAGGGGCGCGGCAGAAACCGCATAACTCGAGGGGTTTGGGCTGTCAGAGGGCGAATGAGTGAGAAATGGGGCCATAGAGCGCGGCCATCGCGCGATTCCGTGACTAGGCGGCTAGAACGGGAGCAGTGTCCTGTTGACAGACTAGAGACGGTTGGCTATACTTTTTGTTCTTCCTTGACTGGCACCAGGTTGTATGCTACAATATCTAAGGTATGGCCCGCCAAGGAAGGTGGTAAGATGGCAGCCAGAAACGCCCTTGAGAGCATCAAGAGAGACCTGGAGTCATTCGTTGGCAAGACCATCACGCTACGAGCAAACCAGGGTCGCAAGAGAGTCCTCGAGACTGAAGGGGTCCTCGAGAACACATACCCGAAGGTGTTCGTGGTGAAGTTGTCTGAGAGGCCGGGAGTAGTCAAGCGCGTGTCATACACCTACGCCGACGTGCTCACGGAGACCGTGAAACTGTCGGTGCGGCATCGGGATTGCGAGAGAAGAATCGGTTGTGCGGGCTAATAGAACGGGTTCCTGATCCGACCTCGAGCAGGGCGCCAGGTGGCAAGGCGCCCTGCTCTTATTGTGCGCCCGCTTCGGCCCATGCGTGTTCCGGGCGGGCGCCCAAAAGACCCCTTCTCGCTTCCTTCAACCGCCCGGTCGCCGCGATACCCCCCAGGCGCCAGGCCGCGGAGCAGCGGGGGCCTACCGCCCCAGACGCGGCAGGACGGCGAGTCTGGCGCGTAGCGGGGGATGTGGTGGTTGTCCGGTTCGCCTCCCATAAGGGGCCAGCTCAGGAGCATATTGGTGGCAATTCCCAGTTGCAAGAGCCGTGAGCAGCCCTTACTATGAAAGTAAGGGGAGGTGTTTTTATGAAGAACCGAGCGCTCTTGGCAGTAATGGTCGCACTTGCCGCCGTGGTGGCAATGGCAACCTCGACGGAAACCTTCGCGGCGACCTACTACTCGACCACGAACGGTTCCACGTACTACAGCACAACCTACAACTCCGGCAACAACACATACTACTACAGCGGCTCAGGCTCAGGCTCAGGATCCTATCAAAGCGGCAGCAACGCGGGCAGCTACAACAGCTATGGTGGTACCTATTACAGTGGGGGATCGTACTCCGGTTCCGGCGGCACATACTACCGGTCCGGCAACACGTGGTACTACAATGGTGGCGGCTCGTACACGCCTTACAGGCCGACGCCGCAACCCTCGCCTCAACCTGCTCCCCAGCCCCAGCCCCAGCCCCAGCCCCAGCCCCAGCCGGGGCCGACCCCGGGGCTTAGCGCCGACGAGCAGCGGATGATCGATCTCGTCAACCAGGAGAGGGCAAGAGCGGGCCTCGCGCCCCTTGCCGTTGACATGCGGCTGGTTGATCTTGCCCGCAAGAAGAGCCAGGATATGATCGTCAACAACTATTTTAGCCACACATCGCCCACCTACGGTGACCCGTTCACGATGATGACCAACGCCGGTATCAGCTACCGCACGGCCGGCGAGAACATCGCGGGCGCTCCCACTGTCGACCAGGCCCACTCGGCCCTAATGAACAGCGCCGGGCACAGGCAGAACATCCTGAATTCCAACTACAACCGGATCGGCGTGGGCGTGGCGAACGGCGGGCCTTACGGGAAGATGTTCACGCAACTCTTCATAGGCACCTGGTGAGAAGGGCAACACGCCAGGCCCGATGAGGACATACCGACCGGACATGCCGGGTGGGCGCGACGCTCTGTGCCTGCGGGCCACCGGGCACAGGCTCCCCCTTCTCCGGTGAAGGGGGAGCTTTCCGTTCCGGCGTGACCCCTGAGCCCTCGAAGAACAACACGAGGCCGGCGAAGACGGCCTCCGCGAGCTGGCCGCGGTAGGACGGTGCGAGGAGCAGTTCCTTTTCATCCGGGTTCGAGATGAATCCGACCTCGACGATGACCGCAGGCACCTTGGCCGCGTTCAACACGTAGTAATCTCCCTCGAGAACCGGCATGCCCTGGTGTGGCGCGATGTCCCTGATAGCGCTGTGGATACACGTGGCGAGCCGTTTGCTCTCAGGGTTATTGCGGCCGTAAAAGACTATGGCCCCCCGGGCTGATGACGAGCGCACCTTGTTCACGTGGATGCTCACGAAAGCATCCGCGCTGGTCCTGTGGGCGATGTGAATGCGGGCGGCGAGGTCGCGCCTGTGTCGCGTGCTCTCGTGCTCTATGATGGGGCTCATCTCCCAGTCCCCGTGGCGCGTCAGGATCGGCACCGCCCTGGCCCTGCCGAGCAGGTAGCAGATGTCCTTCGCCACTTCGAGCACGATCTCTTTCTCCATGGTGCCCTCGCCGTTGTGAGAGCCAGGATCAATGCCGCCATGCCCGGGATCGATGACGATGACCTTGCCGGTCACGGCGGACCCGGGAAGGGCGATCACCGGGAGGGCTTTTCCGGTGAGCGCTGCAAGCGCCGCAAGGAGGAGAGCGCCCAGGGCGACGCTTGTGACAGCCCGCCTCACGACCACCACCACCACCAGCACCCTTCCGGCCATGACGGCGCCCCCTCTCCGATCAACGTATATGCCCCCGCATGTGGATGTAATGCCGTCTCCTGCCTCCGGTCGCCGATCGGGCCAGGCCCCGTCCCTGCGGAACTCATCGTGGACGATGGACATAGTATATCGCGAGAGTCTTGACCATGCCCGCGAGCACGCCAGGCTCCGGCCTGGTCGCTCCTGGTTTTGCCGGGACGGTGGTGTCTCGTGGATCTCATAGATATCGGCCCCGTGTTCGAGGCCGCCGGGTATGCCGAGGTCAACAGGAACATCGTGCTCCATCTTCACAGGCTCGGGGTGAACATTCGCGTGCGGCTCCGCGCGCTGGGATCCACCCGGGTTGAGCTGGACCATGACACCCGCGCGCTCCTCGAGAAGATGGTGCAAAACGTCCATATCACACGGGCTATCGCCCTCGTCACCTTCCTGGGCGGGTTCCTCGAGCGTGAGCCGGGCTGTCATTCCATCGGCCTGACCATGCTGGAGACCGACCGGATACCGCAGGACTGGGTGGCAAGGTGCAACCTGATGGACGAGGTGTGGGTTCCGTCGAGGTTCAACAGCTCGACCTTCACTGCGAGCGGTGTTGATGCGGGGAAAGTCCATGTCATGCCGCTCGGCATCGACGAAAGCCGGTTCCATCCTGGGCTTCCTCCCCTGCCCATCGCGGGGAGAAGGGGGTTTACGTTCCTCTCGGTTTTCGAGTGGATCCCGCGAAAGGGCTACGATATACTGCTCCGCGCCTTTCTCTCGGAGTTTGGACCTCGCGAGGACGTGTGCCTTGTGCTGCGGGCCCACGACAACTCCGCCTACGACCCTGGCGGCGCGCGCATAAAGACCGAGATCGCGGCCCTGTGCCGGGCACTGGGCAGGGAGGACGGCCCGCAGGTGATCGTCCTCCCCGCCCTGATGAGCATCGCCGACATGGCTCGCCTGTATGCAGCGGCCGACTGCTTCGTGCTGCCGACGAGGGGCGAGGGGTGGAACATGACGGCGATGGAGGCGATGGCGTGCGGCGTCCCGGTGATATGTACCAACTGGTCGGCGCACCTCGACTTCATGACGGCCGACAACGGCCTGCTCATAGACGTTGAGCGCCTGGAGCCGGTGCCCGCGTTCGGGATAGCCAACGACAGGGTGTACGCAGGCTCCCGCTGGGCGCGCCCCAGCGAGGCGCACCTCCGGAAGCTCATGCGCTGGGCCTACGAGAACCGGGCCCGGGCGAGAGAGATAGGGGCAAGAGGCAGTCGCGACGTGCTTGGGGACTTCACGTGGGAGAAGGCGGCGAGGCGGATGTACGCGAGGCTCCTCGAGATAGAGCAGAAGACCAGTGCGGGCCTGCGTGGCACGGGGGACGAAACGCCCCCGCAGGGGCCACCCAACGCGCCCGGTGCTGCGCTGTCCCGCAGGTCTGACAGCGGGCCCGAGGGCACCGGCGGAGGGCGACCGCTACCCCCGCAACAGGAGCCGAGGGCCGGACGGGTCGCCGTCCCGGTCATCAGGAGCGTTCCGCCCCCGCCCCCGCGAAAGAAGGAAATCTCAAGGGATGGTCGGTACAGGGGAGACGGCGGGAGCGGGCTTTCCGATACTGCCGTAGAAGGCCATCCGGACCATCAGGCGCAGGTGGCCTGCAGCATTTCCATGGTGGTCCCGTCCTGGGGCAAGAGGTGCGGGATATCGGGATACTCCCGGTCGCTCGTGGACCATCTGGAGGCTTTCGGAGTGCACGCTGAGGTGGTGCCCTCCGGCTCCGCCGACGTTCTTCTGGACTTCTTCCAGCACCGACGGGAGCACGGCCGCGAGGGGGAGCAGGAAGCTGGGCTGGGGCCAAGGCTCGACCTGGTTCATTTCCAGTACGAGTTCGTGCTGTACGACATCGACGACCTCGCATCCGTGGTGGGGTTCCTACACGATCTCGGGGTGCCCGCCGTGGCCACAGCCCACGACTTCGCCCCCGGGCTTGCGCGGCACAACGGCTTTGTCGCGCGGGTTTTCTCCCGCCTCATAGTGCACTCGCAGGAGGCGCGGAACGCATACTGCAGGATTGGCGCCGACCCGGGCCGGGTTGTGGTGCTCCCGATGGGGTGCACCAGGTACCCGCCTGATGGCGGGAGCCGCGGGGAAGGCAGGAGCGGGGGGAAGGGCGAGGGCGCGGACGGGGACCGGGACGAGGTGGCCGTCCGCGCGCAGATGGGCGTGGGGCCGGGGCCCGCGGTGGGCTTCTTCGGGTTTTGCCTTCCGCACAAGGGTATGCTCGAGCTTGCCATGGCGGTGCAGGCGGTCCGCAGGGTTTACCCCTCGCTGAAGTGCTTCATGTTCTCGTCCGTTGCACCGTACCCGAGCTCACGCGCCTTCGCTGCCCACCTCAGGGAGACCGTCGCACGCCTTCGGCTCTCGGACGCGGTGGTGCTCGTCGATGACTACCTCCCGGAGGCCGAGGCGGTGCGGCTGCTGCATGCCATGGACGTGAACGTGCTGCCGTACCGGGACCACGGTCTCATCGGCACCTCGGCGGCGGCTCGCACGGTGATGGCTGCCGAGAAGCCAATGATCGTCACGTGCGTTCCGTTCTTCTCCGACCTCGGGCCGGAGGTCTACAGGATCCCCTCGTCGCATCCGGAAAAGATCGCAAAGGCGCTTCTGGTCTTGCTGGGCGATCGGGAGCTCCGCGAGACGCTGAGGATGCGGATGAGGGAGTCCCTCAGGCGAGGCGACTGGTCGAACGTGGCGAGGCAGCACGCGGCGCTCTATCGGCGGGTGCTCGACGAGAGCAGGGCCGCACCGGGCGGCAAAGATATGCGAAGCGGCATGGCAGGGCTCTAGCGATAGGCGCGATTAGTCTGTGTCACTGGGGGTGTCATCGCATGCATCGTAGAGCCTGCTGGTCAACCTGGGCCTCCGGACTGCAGGTCGGTCTCGGCGCGCGGACCTCGGGGGAGGCCATGCGTAGCCGCACCACAGTCATGGCGGGCCGCCCGTTCATTATCGGGGGCTTGCCCGGGACTGTTTCGAAAGCGAGGCCATACCCGGGCTCCTCGCCCGGGGTTCTGCTTGTCATCCCCTCGTGGGGCCAGCGGTGCGGCGTCGCAGAGTATACAAGGTTTCTCGTTGACGAGATCCGGTCGCAGGGCTTCGTCGCCGAGGTTGCGAGGGGGCAGGACGGCGAGATCCTCTCGCTGGTGAGGCGGGGCGGGTTCCACGTCGCTCACGTGCAGTTCGAGTATCAGTTGTATGATCCGGCGCATCTCGGCCGCCTTGTCCGGCGACTCAGGACACAGGGCATCCAGGTCATGGCAACCGTGCACGACTTCCTCCCCGGCCAAGTGGCGGCGAACCGCCTCATAAAGGATGAGTTCGCCGATGTGATTGTCCACAGCGCCCGGCTGCGCGACGAACTCGAGAGGATCGGCATCGATCGCAGTCGCATCCACATCATCCCGATGGGTTGCCCGAAGATGGCCCTGGTGGACGAGAGCGCGGTCAGGGCAAGTCTCGGCGTGGGGCCCGGCCCCGCCCTGGGGTACTTCGGGTTCGCACTGCCTCAGAAAGGCATCATCGAGCTTGCCATCGCAGCCAGGGCGCTCCGGGAGAGCGTGTTTCCTCACCTCAGGGTATTTGTCTTCGCCGCTCCCGCCTTCTTCGGCAGCGGATATGTGAGCGAGTTGGCAGGATTTCTCAAGGACGCCGGGCTTGCCGAGGGACTCGTCCTGCGAACGGACTACCTCCCGGTGCAGGAGGTGGCGAACATGCTGCACGCCATGGACATAAACGTGCTCCCGTACAGAGAGGTGGCGTACATCGGCACCTCCTCGGCAGTGCGGGTGCTCATGGCCGCGGAGAAGCCCATCATCACCACGGACATCCCTTACTTCGAGGACCTCGACGGGGAGGTCTACAAGATCCCCTCGGCAGACCCGGGGCGGATAGCAGAGGCCGTGCTGCACCTCATGGCCAACCCCGCAAAGCGCGAGGAGATGGTGTACCGGATCCGCAGGTACGTGGAGGCCAACAACTGGTCCCAGATCGCCAGGCGACATGCTCGGCTATACACACGTCTTGCGGCTCTCGCTGTGTGCGGCGGGCCTGCGGGGCTTGCCTCCGACGCTGCTGCTGCGGCCTGCCAGGAGCCACCGTATGCGCCGTGGGAAGCGGGGGACCTTCCGCGAGTGCCGGCGGCGCCTCCCGAGGTTTGGGAGAGAGTAGTCAAGCGGTTTGGGAAGGGAGGATGATCACGTGAACCCCCGAGTGAGCGCCATGTATATCGTGAAGAACGAGGAGGAGTTCCTTCCGTTCTCCATGAGGTCCATATATAACGTGGTCGATGAGATCGTCGTGGTGGACGGCCACTCCACCGATCGCACCGTTGAGATCGCGAGAAGCTTCGACAAGACGCGGAAAGTGCTCTACTGCGACAGCCCCGATTACTCCGTGAACAGAAACCTCGCCCTGGATGCGGCCCTGGGCGACTGGCTCATGCCTATGGACGCCGACATGGTATTCTACAACGACATCAATGAGGCGGTGCCGAGGCTCATCCGTAACCCCCACGTCGATGTGTACTACTGCTGGTTCTATCACCTGATGCGCGACCCGCACCTCATGCAGAACCAGAGCGACCACGACCCCCTCTACTGCCGCGAGTTCCTTCTGGTGAGGAGGCGGCCCGGCCTCAGGTGGGTGGGGGCGGTTCACGAGCGCCTCGCGGGCACGGGGCCTTGCGCCGCCGACTCCGGCCTGCATTTCGCCCACTATGGGTACGTCAAGCCTCAGCGCGAGGTGTTCAAGAGATGGGTCAAGTATGCCATGCTCGAAGGGAAGGGCGAGGAGGCGTACGGGGGGGTCTGCCCGGACACCATTCTCGACGACCGGCCGGTGAGGCCGTTCACCCGCGGTCACCCCGAGGTGATCGCCGAGTACATCAGGCAGAAGGTTGGCCCGCCATGAGCGGCTCAATGCGCTGGCACAGGGCGGGTATCTACGACATGCGGCACGGTGCCACCATCGCGCACCCCGGTAGGAGGACAGGGGCGGTGGAGTGTGCTCTTGCGAGGCTCGTCTGGGAGGGCGATTTCGCCAGCCTGCACAGCTTCGCCCATGTGAACAGAGAGATGGCGCTTGGCCTCCTCAGGCGGGGCGTCAGTCTGCGCCCGGTTCCAGCTCCGGCTCCAGTTCCTGCTCCTGCTCCTGCCCCTGCCCCTGCTCCTGCGGACGCTCACACTTCGGCTCCCGCTCCAAGACCTACAACGTCGGGGAGCGGCGTTGCAGGCGGGGTCTCGGCGCTCTCATGGAACAGGTACGGCCCGCTTCGGCGAGCCATGCAGGCTGTGGAACCTGAAACGTATGCGCGCATGCGGGATAACCGACCGGTGCATGTGCGGCACCTGTGGCCGCCCGATTTCGGGCGGCCAGGGGGGTGCGCGAAGTTCGTGCTGATACAGCCATGGGAATACTCATACCTCCCGTCCGCCTGGGTTGGCCCTGTGAAGGCGAACGTGGACGAGGTCTGGGCGTACTCGCGATCTGTGCGCGACTGCTACGTGAGGAGCGGGATCGCCCCGGAGAAGGTGGCTGTGATTCACCCCGGGGTCGATCCTCTCCTGTTCCATCCTTATGTGCCCCCGACCCCGGTGCCCACGGCCAGGTGCTACAGGTTCCTGTTCGTCGGGGGCGCTGCCACGAGTCGCAAGGGCTTTGATGTTCTGCTCAGGGCGTACGTAAGGGGGTTCCGGAGGTCCGACGACGTGTGCCTGGTGGTGAAGGACTACTTCTACGGTCCGGTGGAGGACATGATCGCAGGCCTGCGAGCTGACCCCGACGCGCCCGAGGTGGTGTATCTGTACGGGGGCGCGGCCCCGTGGGTGATGCCCGGATACTACACTGCCTGCGATTGCCTGGTGCTTCCCTACAGGGCTGAAGGGTTCGGTCTCCCGGCGCTCGAGGCCATGGCCTGCGCGAGGCCTGTCATCGTGACCGGGCATGGCGCGGCACTTGACTTCTGCAGCCCGGACGTGGCATATCTCATTCCTGCGAAGGAGGCCCTGCTCCCCGGGAACCGCGTCGGAGACTTCCCCACCTGTGGGCCACCCTCCTGGGCCGAGCCTGACGAGGCGGAGCTTGTGCGCCTTTTACGCCACGTGTTCACTCACAGGGATGAGGCCGCTGAGAAGGGGCGTCGAGCCCGCGCCCACGTGATAGCGGGGTTCACGTGGGAACACGCGGTATCCGAGGTGGCCCGCCGTCTGGGCGGCTGACATGAGCGAGGGACGTGCGGCGCCAGGGGGAAGGGCGTGTCTTGCGGCCTTATGGCAAATCGCGGCGCCGGTTCATACAATAGGGTGTAAGATCGGCGAACGCTGCGCATGACCTGCGTGCGGGCGCATATCGCGGGGGCGAAGGCCCCGGGGGAGGGCGAGCGCATGACCGCCGTGGGGAGAACGTCGAGCAGCCCCGAGGTGCAGTACACCCTGCCGATGCGGGCCATCAAGATAAAGGAGATCCGCGCCGACGTCACGAGCGTTACTATCGAGATAGTTCCCGACAAGGTGATAGTCCAGGGCATCATCACAAAGCAGGTCTTCTTCGTGGGGGAGGACAATGTCGTCCATCACTTCCCGGAGGAGATGCGATTCTCTGCCCTCATAGATGTCCCCGGCGCGCTGCCCGGGATGCTCGTTCAGGCTCATCCGAGCATCTTCAATGTCATTGCCGTGCTCAGCCCCGATGGGAACCAGATTTTCCAGAAGGTCATCGTTGATGTGGACGTGGTGGTGACCGATTTCGTCCAACTCCACGTGGCCGAGGACCCTTACGGCACGCCGGTCATCACCGACGCCGTCGTGGGCGAGACAACCGAGCAGGTGCTCGAGGCCGGCACCGTGACTCTTGACGTGCCCGCCACGAAAGTGACGGAGATTCGCGCGACGCCCGAGATCACGGGCGTCACCGTGAGCCCCGGAGAGGTCGTGGTGACGGGCAACATCCTGAAGCAGATCTTCTTCGTCGGCACCGATGGGTCCGGTCGCCATCAGGGTGTGGCGGCGCCCTTCTCCGTAACCGCCGCGATCCCAGGCGCTCAGCCGGGTATGAACGTGCAGGTGCACCCGACTGTCAAAGACGTGGCTTTCTCCCTTGAACCCTCGGGCGCCCTCGTGGCACAGGAGGTGCTCCTCGACGTCTTCGTGAAGGTCACCGAAACGGTGGAGCTGGTCCTCGCGACCGGGGAGGGCCCCTTCATCAAGACCGAGCGCGTGGTGGGGCAGGGCTCAACCGAGCTCCTGGAGGAGGTCACGGTCACCCTTTCACAGCCCGCGACGGGCATCGTGGGTATAACCGCCCGGGTCGAGGACGTCCGCGCGCGCCCCATCGAGAACAAGGTGATCATCCAGGGCGTCATAGTGAAGGACGTGACCTACGTGACCGCCGCTGGCACGGACGCGACCGAGACATTCACCATCCCTTTCAGCGACTTCGCGGAGGTGCCGGGGGCAAGGCCCGGGCTCAACGTGTTCGTGAGGCCGGAGGTCCGGGCGGTTGTGTTCAACCCGGCCCAGACCGGCACGGACATCTCAGAGAAAGTCATCGTGGACATCCTTGTCACCGTCACGGAGACAGTGCAGATTCCCGTGGCCATCGAGCCATACGGCCCCCTGGTCAAGGTGCAGCAGGTCGTAGGCGAGGGAACGGCACAGATCCTGGCAGAGAAGATAATCACGCGCGTTCTGCCGATCTCCATCGAGTTTGCGAGGATACGGGTGACCGAAGCGGTAGAGCAGCAGAAGCAACTGCTGCTGGAGGCGTCGATCCCGGCACCCGTGCCCGCCATCAAGATACGGGCGGTGGATGCCGTCGTCGAGAACGTCACCTCCCGGGCCGTCGGGCACGAGGTGGTTGTGGAGGGTCTCGTGAGAAAGCAGATATTCTTCGTCGGGACCGACGACATCGTGCACCACGTCGAGGACTCGATTCCCTTCACTGCGCTTGTGGACTGCCCCGGGCTTCTGCCCGGCGCATCCGTCTCGGCCTCGGCCCGCGTCGAGAATGTCATCGTGAAGATCAGGCAAGACGGCACCGTGTTCCAGCAGCTCGTGATCCTCCTCATCACTGTGAGCTGCGCCAGGGAGCAGGTGTACCAGGTTGTCACCAACGTGATCGGGCCGGGCGTTGTCGTGACCAGGATAAAGGCGCTGGTCGATGTGGTGGACGACGGAATCCCGGGTCCCGTTCCACTCGACGTGGTGACGGACCTCACCGGTCCCAGGGTGGCCACGGTCACGCGGCAGACCATCCCGCTCGTTCTGATCGTGGACGGAACGACCGGGCCGGTCCCGGTATCGGTCGTCACGGGGGCGACGTTCAACCCATGACCCATCACACTTCGCCGGGGCCGTCAATACGATATAGGGAGAAGTCCAGGGAGAGGGGACCGGCAGTGGCACTTGGTGTAGGCTGGCAGCTCATCATAATCGTATCGGTGGCCCTCGCGGTCCTGGGTGCGGTGCTCGGTGTGTCGCATCGCAGGCGCGGACGCCGGGCGGCCGGGCTTGCTGCTCCTGATGCGTTGTTCTCGGTCATGCCGGCGCCCGTGCCCAGCAGCAACGGCTGCGGCGACAACCCCGGGCGATCCCGGGGGAACACGCCCGATTCCCACGGCGGCGAGATCCCGCGCGACGTGCACGACACGCGCGACGAACGTGATGTGCGCCCGAAGACCCTTCCCGACCTTTCATACCGCCCCTCCCCGCGAACGGGAAAGAACCTCTTCATCCCGGCCGGCACGTCGTGGCGAAGCGACAGGCTGGCCCACTCAACCGACGCCCACTTCAACCAACTCCCCGGTAGCCCTTGTGTAGTCGACCCTGTGCGCGTGGAAAAGCCCGAACAGGAGCCCAAAAAGGAAGAGCTTCCGCCTGAAAGCGCGGCAAGCTTTGTTGCGCCTGTACCCGTGCTTGCAGCTGCGCGTACGCCCAAGCCCGCACCTTCACACGGGGTCCGCGAAGACGAGCAAACGCGGGGGCGTGTTAGCCCGTCCGATCAGCAGAAGAAAGGCCAGAAGGAAAGGGGGGACGCGTGGAAGGCGAGACCCGCCTTCCTGAAGCGCTTACCAGAAAGCTCCGACAGGAGCTTGAAAGGAGGCTCGCAGATGGTTGACATAACCCAGATTGTGGACCAGAAGGCAACGATCAAGGTGGAAAGGGTCATCGGCCACGGCACGAAACAGGTGCTTCTGGAGGAGACGAAGGCCGTGCCGGCCATCAAGATAGTGGAGATCGTTCCCGTGCTGACCAATGTGCGGTCCATCGTGAAGAACGGGAAGGTCATAGTCCAGGGCACGGTGCACAAGCAGATCTTCTACATCGGAACCGACAACCTCGAGCATCACCTTGCCGAGGATATGGACTTCAGCGAGCTTGTCGACGTGGTGCCGCTTGACCCGGCACGCCCGGTTACCGAGGGAATGAACCAGCGCGACCTGTCCGTCATCGAGAACAGCGTGTACGAGTTCGATCCCGCGACGGGCGCACTCACTCAGAAGATCATACTCAGGCTCCAGGTGAAGGTAACAGACACGGAGCAGCTTGCCGTGGCGCTCTCGCCGTATGGCACGTTCATCAAGGCTGCGGTGGTGGTGGGCGAGGCCACCAAACAGAAATTCATCGAGGAGACGAAGGTTATCCCTGCCACGAAGGTGATCGAGATCGTCCCGCGCATATCCAGGATAAGGCACGTCGTGAAGAACGGGAAGGTCATAGTCCAGGGCACGCTACACAAGCAGATCTTCTACGTCGGCACCGACGATCTCGTCCACCACATCGCCGAGGATATCGAGTTCAGCGACCTCGTTGAGGTGCCGCCGCTGAACCCGAGTTTCCCGGTTCAGGAGGGCATGGATTCGCAGGATCACTCGGTCATTGACAACCTCGTGTTCGAGTTCGACCCGGCCACGGGCACGCTGACCCAGAAGATAATCCTGCTCCTCAGCGTGAAGGTCACCGAGACGGAGCAGATACCGGTGGCCGTGGAGCCGTACGGGACGGTCATCGCAGCCGACCTCGTCGTGGGCCACGGTAGCAAGCAGAAACTCATAGAGGAGACGAAGACCCTGCCAGCCACGAAGATCGTGGACGTGGAGGCCAGGATCAGCGAGATCAGCTCCATCGTGAAGAACGGCAAGGTCATTGTGCAGGGGGTCGTGCACAAGCAGATCTTCTACGTCGGCACCGACGACCTTGTGCACCACCTGGCGGAGGACCTGCCCTTCAGCGAGATGGTGGAGGTCACGCCGCTGAACCCGGACGTCCCGGTCCGCGAGGGCATGGATGAGCAGGATCACTCCTACATTGAGAACATCGTCTGGGAGTTCGATCCCGCGACCGGCAGCTTCACCGAGAAGGTCGTCCTGCGGATAGACGTGAAGGTCACACAGCTCGGCCAGATCGGCGTAGTCATCGACCCGTAGCCCAGCGCGCGGCGGGGCGCTATCTCATGGCAGGTATCAGAGATGATACCTGCCTTTTCAACGCGAGGAGGCGATGAGGTGCGAGTGCTTCTCCAGAGCAGGGCCGATCTTCTTGCCCTCCCTGCGGGCGACACGGTGCAGCTCCTCGAGACGAAGCGGTGGCTCGAGGAGCTTGGGGTGAACGCGGACCACAGCACCGAACTCACCCCGGGCCTCGACGGGTATGACATGGTGCATCTGTTCAACCTGACGAGGGTGGCTGAGACTATAGCCCAGTGCGAGAACGCGGTAAGGCGAGGTAAGCCTATCGTGGTCTCGCCCATCTACTGGAACCCCGAGGAGTACATCATGCACGAGAATCCGCGACAGCAGGGCGCACTGCTGAAGTACTGGCGTCAGGATAACCCACTCCGGCGCAAGGTGGTGGAGTCGGCGGCGTTGCTTTTGCCGAACGCCGAGGGTGAGGCGCGCCTCATCGAGAAGGACCTCGGCGTGACGGCGCCCTGTCGCGTGGTGCCCAACGGGGCTGACCCGGGATTCTCGGGCGCCGATGCCGGCGAGTTTGTGGCAAGGCTCGAGGTCAATGACTTCGTGCTGTGCTGCGCCAGGATCTCACCGCGCAAGAACCAGCTTGCCCTGGTGAGGGCCACGCGCGGCCTGGGCCTGCAGGTAGTCTTCATCGGGCCCGTGAACGACCCGTTCTACCTGGAGGCCTGCAAGAGAGAGCAGGGTCGGTCGCACCACTTCCTCGGCCACATGCCCCAGTCGCAACTCGCCACGGCCTATGCAGCGGCCAGGGTCCATGTGCTGCCGAGCTGGTTCGAGACGCCGGGTCTTGCGAGCCTGGAGGCCGCGATGGCCGGCTGCAACGTCGTGTCAACCGACAGGGGCACCGCCCGGGAGTACTTCGGAGACCTGGCCTGGTACTGCGACCCGGCCGACATCGACTCGATAAGGAACGCCGTTCTGGCGGCGTGGAGCGCTCCGAGGCGCCCCGGGCTTGCGGCCCTCGTGACACGGCGGTTCACGTGGGAGCATGCCGCCAGGGCCACCATCTCCGCGTACGAGGAGGTTCTTTCGCGAAAGGCTGCCAGGCCCCGGCCCCCGGCACCCGAAGGGCCGCCCCCAGGGCGGCCATCCCGGCGACAGAATACGGCCTTGCCTTCCTGAATACGCATTCAGTGCGATGTGGCGCAGTGCGGCGCAGCGCATGGCCGGTTTCGGTCCCGGGGAGAGGCGGGGAGGTTGCACAGGCCTGGCGGGCTTCTCGTGAGAACAGAGACACTGCGTGTTGAGAGGGTGGTCTCGGAGATCAGGCGCGAGGTTGCCGCGGTCATGTCGCATGAGACGCCGGAGGCCATAGAGCAGCTTGTGGGCCTCACCATCGACGTGATGGACCAGTCGTGGGAGGTCTTCGACGGCTCGGCGCTCGCGTGCGCGACGCTCGCAGTGTGGGCGTATGGCCTGGCGCCTGGTGGGCGAGTACGGGCCGTGTCCTGGGCCTGGGACCTCCGGGCTTTCATCGAGGACGTCGCGCTCCGCCCCCACATGCGCGTGGAGGCGCGCCTGCGCGCGGTGGATCAGGACGCCCGGCTCGAGGGCGCTGACGGTGCCGGCGCTGTTGGCCCGTGCGGATGCGGCGACGCTGCCGGCGGGGGCGTCAGGATAACCGTGACCGCGTCCATACTCATTGATGCGCTGGTTCTGGAGACCGTGGTGCTTCAGGTCATCACCGGCGTCGAGCCCGGGCAGCCATACGAGGACGCCACGTCCGCCGAATCCACCGGGCCAGAGCCGGCTCCCGGCGTCACTTCGGCCGGGACCCGGGGCAGTGTGCGAACACCGCGCCCTCACGCGGGAGGCCCGGGGCGCCTGGGGCCGCTGGTGGCCGTGTTCCGGCAGATCCGGCGGGGCGTTATGGCCCGTCTCCTGAGGGCGCGTCTCGTCGCGGCGCGAGGCGGCGAGCGGGTGCCAGGCGGGCCGTAACACGGCGGTGCGCCGCGGCATACAATGCAGCGTGAGCTTGCAGCGATGCATGGGCTTCGCTGCACGGAGGGCGTTTTGAGGGATGGGTGAGGCCCAGGGCGAGAATCCATGGAGGCGAACGCTCCGTTCCGGGATGAAAGGCCGCGATGTGGCCCTGCTCCAGGAGCGGCTCGCGCGCCTTGGTTACTATAGCGGGGAGATCGACGGCATCTTCGCCATCCTCACGAAGGATGCCGTGCGCGACCTGCAGAAGTCACACAGGCTGCGGGTGGACGGCATCGCAGGCAGGGAAGTCTTCGCCGTGCTCCGTTCGGGGCTTGCAAGGCCGCAGCTCAGACACGTTGTCGCCCGCGGCGAGACGCTCGCGCACATCGCGAGACGGCACAACATTCCGATGGAGCTTCTTGTGCAGTGCAACCAGCTTTCCGCCCCGGAAGTGCAGGAGGGGCAATGCCTCGACATCCCGGTTGCGCGCCTCGTGGCGTATTGCGCCGGGGGCGAGGGTGCCGAGAGGTCCTGGGGACCTTACGAGCGCCATCTGGCGGTCATCTCGGAGGTGGCGCCGCGCTGGTTTACGCTGCGCGCCGACGGCACGGTCATGGGCGAGCCGGCGAAGAGGGTCGCGGCCCTCGCGTCGCTGGCCGACATCCTGGTGCTGCCCGTCGTCGCCGACGGAGCGCCCGCGGCCCTGCCCGCGCGCCCGGGCGCGGGCCAGGAGACCGGCGGTGATGAGCAGGGCGATGGCGAAAGGGCGCACCAGGCGGCGCTCGAGGCGGTGCTGATTGACGCCAGGGCCCGCCGGGCTGCGATGAGGAGTATCACCGGGGCGGCCGCGCGAAGCGGCGCCCATGGCGTCATCCTCTCGGTCAGCGGCCCCTGCCCCTGCCCTGGCTCCGGCCCTGACGACCCGTACGCCTTCACATCGTTCGTGCGAGAGCTGGCCCGCGCGCTCTGGGAGGATGGTCGCTCCCTTGCCGTAGAGCTTCCCCTGCCAGGTGCGGATGACCTCGACACCGGCACGTGCCGGTTCGAGTATTCGGAGATCGCCCAGGTCGCAAGGCAGATCATCCTGCGGCTGTATGAGGAGCCGGGACGCCTTGCCGTACCTGGCCCGCCGTCATCTCCTGCCCGGGCCAGGGCCGTGCTCAAGGCGATGGTGCGCGTGGTGCCGCCGTGGAAACTGGTGGCCGGGGCCCCGCTCTTCGGCGTGGACTTCTCGGCAGCTCCCGGCGCTCGGCCGCTGCGGAAGACATACTCCGAGGTCGGGGACATCCTGGACATCTATAGACCCTCGGTGAGCCGCACCGAGCCAGGCGGTTCCTGCATGTTCAGGTACAGGTCGTTCCGAGTGAACCATACCGTCTTCTTCGAGGACGCGACGAGCATCGCAAGCCACGTGGATCTCGCCCTCAAGTTCAAGCTGGCTGGCCTCGCCGTGTCGGACCTCGGGGACGAGGACCCTCTCATGTGGGACGCCTTCAGAACCAGGTTCAAGGCCCTCCGCGGCTCCGTTATGCCAGCCTGACAAGGACGCCCGGCAGGCGGCGGAGAGGGGTGGGGATCGTGAGAGCCCTTGTTACGGGGATCACCGGCTTTGCTGGAAGTCACCTGGCTGAGCACCTGCTCAGCCTGGAAGATATAGAGGTCTATGGAACTATAAGGTGGAGGAGCAGGCAAGAGAACATCGAGGGCATCCGGGACCGGGTAACGCTTGTCGAGTGCGATCTCATGGACGCGACCGCCGTGGACCACGTCATCGAGCAGGTGCGGCCGGACCGCATCTTTCACCTGGCGGCTCAGAGCTTCGTGCCCACGTCGTGGCTTGCCCCGGCGGAGACCCTGACGAACAACATCATGGGTCAGCTCAACCTGTTCGAGGCCACCAGGCGGGCAGGGCAGGACCCGCTCATTCAGATCGCCTGCTCGTCGGAGGAGTACGGCCTCGTGTACGAGGACGAGGTGCCCATGAACGAGGAGAACCCGCTTCGCCCTCAGAGCCCCTATGCGGTGAGCAAGATCGCCCAGGACTTCCTCGGGTACCAGTACTTCTGCAGCTATGGACTGCGAACCGTCCGAACGCGAACGTTCAACCACACCGGCCCGAGGCGTGGGGAGGTGTTCGTGACATCCAGCTTCGCGAGGCAGATCGCCGAGATAGAGCACGGCCTCGCCGAGCCTGTCCTGAGGGTGGGGAACCTCGAGGCGAGACGCGATTTCACCGATGTCAGGGATGTCGTTCGCGCATACTGGCTCGCGCTCGAGCGCGGCGAGCCCGGCGAGGTGTACGTCATCGCCAGCGGGCGCGACTTTCGCATCTCGGAGGTGGCCGAGATGCTCCTTGCCATGGCCAGGGTCCCTATAAGGGTAGAGCAGGATCCGGCGAGGATGAGGCCGTCAGACGTCCCGGTGCTGCTGGGGGACTCGACGAAGTTCCGGCGGAGGACCGGATGGGAGCCAGAGATCCCGTTCGAGAAGACCCTCGAGGACCTGCTGGAATACTGGCGTGCCAGAGTGGCGTGGCAGGCCGGGCGCGGCCCCGGGGGGAATCGCAGGTGAAGGCGGTGATCCTTGCAGGGGGGAGAGGCACACGTCTACGCCCCCTCACCAGCGACACTCCGAAAGGCCTTGTCCCGGTGGTGAACAGGCCATTCATCGAGTACCAGATCGAGCTCCTGAGAGGCCACGGCATCCACCGGGTGGTGCTCAGTCTGAACTACCTGTCGCATGAGTTCTCCAGGAGGCTGCAGGACGGCGCCAGGTGGGGACTGTGCATCGAGTACGCCGTCGAAAAGGTCCCGCTCGGTACCGCCGGTGCCATGAAAAACTGCGAGGCGTGTCTTGATGGCGAGCGCGTGCTGGTGCTGAACGGCGATGTCCTCACCGACGCAGACCTCGCGAGGCTCATCGCCGAGCACGAGGAAAGGGGCAGCGAGGTGACCATAACCACCGTCGCCGTGGACGACCCGGCAGCGTATGGGCTGGTCATCGCAGACTCCGACGGCCTCGTGACGGGCTTTCTGGAGAAGCCGGGCTGCGACGAGGCGGCCGCGAACACGATCAATGCCGGCATATACGTGATTGAGCCGTCAGTCATCTCAGCCCTGACGCCAGGGAGAGAGATCTCGTTCGAGCGGGAGGTCATACCGGCGCTCCTGGCAAGGGGTGCCGCGGTTCGCGCCCACACGAGCCGGGATTACTGGCTTGACATCGGCACCCTGCGGAACTACCTGAAAGCCCACATGGACATCCTCGACAAGAGGATCGACGTGGTGATCCCGGGCCGCAGGACGGGGCGCGGGGTGTGGAGCGGCAAGAACGCGCAGGTCCACCGGACGGCCCGGATCGGCGGGCCGGTCGTCATGGGCCACCACGTGGTCGTGCAGGCGAGGGCCGAGGTGGGCCCCCGGGCGGTGCTGGGCAACGGCTGCACGGTGGGTGAAGGCGCGCATGTATCAGAGGCGGTGATCCACGACGGCGCCCAGGTTGGTAAGGGGGCCAGAGTGACGAGGTGCATTGTTGCGGCGATGGCGAGGATAGGAGATGGGTGCCACCTGGACTCGATGGTTGTGGCGCAGGCCAGCATTGTGGGCGCAGGCACAAGGGTTGCCCCCGAACTCCTGGCGCCTGCCGCAGGGTAGCCGGCCTGGCCCCGACTCTTGCTCTGGGCCCTGGGCCCTGGGCCCTGGACCTGGAACCGACCGCGTTCGATGGTTGCCGCTCCTCGGTTCATGGTCCTCAGCCCTTGCCCNNGCCCTTGCCCTTGCCCTCAGTCCCGGTCCCTGGCCGCCGCGGTCCCTGGTAGCCCGACCGCCCGCAAACGCGTTCCTGAGCGCGGGTGCCTGCGGTGCGGGCGGCCTCGCATTTAGAAATATATGCACATTTTGGTTAGTCGCCCGCATATAGTAGAAATGAAAAGCGAGTGTACTGGTTCATGCCTGTTACGAGAAAGGGGGAGAGGAGATGGCTGTGGGTGTCGAGCTCAAGGAGGAGCTCCTCAAGGTAGAACAGGTCGTCGGCGAAACCACGGCTCGCAAGGTCCTGCGTGAGATGCTCAAGATCCCTGAGAACCTGCCTACCGCCGAGAAGATCATCAGCGTTGGCGCAGATGTCATTACAAGTTCTTTCCAGCTCATAAAGGGCAAGGTCCTGGTGGAAGGCACCATCAGGGTACGGGCACTGTACGTGGCGCGGGTGGCCGCCGGCACCCAGCCGGTGCAACTCCTTGAGCAGGATGTGTCCTTCGAGATCATTGCCGAGGTGGCGGGCACCGATCCTTCGATGAATGCCTTCATCGAAGTGGATATCCACGACGTCGGGTTCGACCTGGTTGACGTCCACACCCTGGACGTGCGGCTCGTGCTGTCCGCCACGGTCAAGGTCACCAAGACGGAGCAGATCGAGGTGGTGACCGAGGTCACCGGTCCCCCGGACCTCCAGGTGGCCAGGGAGCTTTTGAAGGTCGAGGACGTCGTTGGGGAGGCGCAGGCGCAAGCGCTTGTCACCGGCCGGCTCACGGTGCCGCCCGAGAAGCCGGACATCGAGTCGGTCATCAGCGTTGAGGCGAAGCCTCGTCTCACGGATGTGCAGGTCCTTGACGGGCAGGTGGTGGCGGAGGGCCTCATCGACGTGGATGTGCTGTACGCGGCGGTGCCCCACGATCCATACCTGCCGAGGTTGCCGGTGCATTTCTTCTCGGCGCAGCTCCGGTTCTCGCAGGTCATCGAGATCCCCGGGGCGGCTGTGGGCATGCGGGCTCAGGTGAGGTTCGTGCTCGAGGCGGTGAGCTTTAGCGAACTCGACTTCCGCACGGTCAGCGTGGACGTGGTGCTCAAGCTGACGGCGAAGGTGACCGTGGTCAGGCAGCTCGAGGTCGTTACCGAGGTGACGTCCAAGACCATTGTTCTCGACGTCGAGAAGAGGCTGCTCCGCGTGGAGGACGTCATCGGCGAGGACACCGTGCAGACGATTCTGAAGGAAACCCTGGAGGTGCCGCGCGAGAAGCCCAATATTGACCGGGTTCTCAGGATCGACACGTCGGTGAAGGAGTCGTCCTACAGGATCATCGATGGCAAGGTCATCGTCGAGGGCGTCGTCGAGCTTCAGACACTCTACGTGGCCCAGACCCCCGAGGGCGACCAGCCGGTGCACCACATGTCGCATCGCCTGAAGTTCACCCAGGTGGTCGAGGTGCCCGGAACGCAGGAAGGGTTCCTGGCCGAGATACGCATCGCCATCGAGCACGTGGACTTCGAGGTGATCGAAGACAGGCGGTTCACCGCGAAGGTCCTGGTCAGCGTATTCGCCAAGGTCACAGAGCCGGTGCAGCTCAACGTCGTGGTCAACGTGGTCGTCGTTACACCTCCTGAGGTGCCCTGTGTACAACCGACTATCGTCATGGTCACGATCCAGCCGGGCGACACGCTCTGGGCCCTCGCACGCAAGTACAACACAACCGTGGCCGCGATAATCCAGGCGAACCCGGGCATACAGCCGGAGAACCTCCAGGTGGGCCAGGTCATCCAGATTCCTGCCTGCCCAGCTCCCAAGGGCTAGGGCACGGTTACAGATTCCCGGTGACCGGCCGAGGGGAGCCTCCATGTGCCAGCAACATCCTGTGCTGTGACGATCCGGGCGTCGGGCGCCTGGGCAAAGGCCACGGGGACCGTGCCCGTGGCCTTTGCCCGACGGAGGCCTGGGCGGGGCGGGCCGTGGTCTCAGCCGGGGGTGGGCGGGCAGGGGGGCGCCTGGCCGTGGAGCGCAGGAGAATACGATTGTGGGAAAAGGAGGGAGAAGGGAAATGGTTCTGAGGAGGGAGCGGCTCAAGCTCTTCGAGGTCGTCGGTGAAAACGTCGCACACATTACCCTGAGAAGCGTGCAGTCGGTGCCCGCCGGGAAGCCTGACGTCCAGAAAATCTTGAGCATAGTCAACGTAGCAGTCTCAGCAAGCGGGACGCCTCTGCCGAACAAGGTGGTCGTGCAAGGCACGGCGACGGTGCAGACCATTTACGTCGCCGCCCTGCCAGATCAGCCGGTGCATCACATGGAGCACACCATCAGCTTCCTTCAGTTCGTGGATGTGCCCGGGGCGCAGCCGGGGATGACCGTCATCGTCAGGCCGAGGGTCACGTTCTCCGACATAGTCATCAGGAACCCGAGGGAAGTCGAGATCGAGCTCATCATCGAGCTTTTCGTCAAGGTGACGCAGCTTGTGCAGCTCGACGTGGTCACCGACGTGATGTTCAAGAGCATCCCGGTGAAGGTCGAGAAGAACCTCGTGCGGGTGGAGCGAGTGGTGGGCGAGAACACGGGCCAGGTGATCCTCAGCAACACCCTGCCGGTGCCGCCCGCCAAGCCGCCGGTTCAGAAGATCCTGGGGATCATCAGCACAGAGGTCCTGCCGACTGAGGTCAGAGTCATTCCGGACCTCGTCATAGTGCAGGGGCAGATCAGGACCCAGATACTGTACGTGGCCAACCTGCCTGATCAGCCCGTCCACCAGATGCATCAGACGGTGAACTTCCTTGCTAACATCAGGATCCCGGGAGCCATGCCCGGCCTCATGGTTGAGCTCTTCCCAACCGTGGAGTTCGCGCAGGTGACCATCGTCGACCCGATGACGATCATGCAGGACATCGTCATCAGCATATTCGCCAAGGTCACCGAGATCGAGCAGATGAGGGTCGTGACCGACGTCAGATCCGACAGGATCCCGATAAACGCCGTCAGGCAGCTCGTGGCCATCGAGGACCTGGTCAACGAGACGACGCAGCAGGTCAACCTGCGCCAGGAGGTCGCGATTCCGCAGGAGAAGCCCCCGGCGGCGAAGATCATCAACATCTTCAGCTCGGCCGTGGAGATAACGCGAACCAACATCCTCGACGGCAAGGTGATCCTCGAAGGACGGCTCGTCCTGCAAGTGATATACGTCGCCGCGGAGGCGGACCAGCCGGTTCACCACATGCCCCTCGAGGTGCCGTTCACGACGTTCGTGGACCTGCCGGGCGCATACCCTGGGATGAACATCCTCGTTCGCCCGAGAGTGGAGTTCGCCACCGCGCAGCTCCTGCCGGTCGGGGTGACGCCGCCGCCCGAGATCGGCACACGGGACGTGCTCATCGACGCCATTATCGAGGTGTTCGTCAAGGTCACCAAGACCGTGCAGAAGTACGTGGTAACCGACGTGCTCGTGCCCGAGGAGTTCAGGGACATGAACTGATTGCCGTTGCGCGAAAAGGGCGTGTCGCCTTCGGGGTGCAGCATGGTGCCGGATCTGGCGACCCGGGCGGAGCGTGCCGGCGGAAGGGACCTTTGCGGAAACGCTGGAGGTCCCTTCCCTCGTTCTGCGGCGCCCTGGGCCGCTCTGTGGCGCCAGGTGGCCCGCTCACATATCATATCCTGGTGAAGAGCTTGCGGGAAGGAGGGAGCGAAGTGTCTTCAGGTGTGACCGTAGCGGGTTTCCCCCGAAAGAAAGTGAAGGTCGAGGTGGTCGTCGCCGACGTCAGCGTGAGCATCGTGGCGAGCGGACGGCTCCAGGTGCCCCCTCCCAAGCCGGACATCGCCTCGATCCTCGATACCCAGGCGCGGGTCGCGATCACCCAGGTCACGATCGTGCCGGGGGCGGTGGTCATCCAGGGAAACGTCGATGTGAACATCCTTTACGTATCCACAGCGCCGTCACAGCCGGTACACGCCTTCGAGGGTATGCTGTCCCTGTTCGGGAGCGTGAGCGTGCCGGGGGTTTTCCCTGGCATGATCCCTGAGGTGCTCGTGACGAGCGTTTTCGCCAAGTCGCGGCTCATTGACCCGAGGACTGTCGAGGTCAACGTGCTGGTGTCGCTGAGGGTGCGTGTGTTGAGGGAGGAGATAACCGAGATTGTGGTGGAGGTCCCCCCCACCATCATCGTGCCCGTTGTCAAGGTGCCTGTGGTTCCGGTCGTAAAGAAGAGGGTCGTCACCGTCGAGCGAGCGGTGTTGCAGGGCGAGGCTGAGACAATCGCCGTCGGGATGATATCAATACCGCCCGACAAGCCCGGCGCATCCCAGATCATCAGGACAGACGCCGCGGCCTCCGTGACCAGCACGAAGGTGCTGCAGAACAAGGTTGTCGTGAACGGGGCAGTCTCAGTGCGTGTGCTCTACGTGGCGATCAGCAGCGGCCAGCCGGTGTTCTCAGTGGACGGGGTCTTGAGCTTCAGCAGCATCGTCAGCCTGCCTGGTGTACAGCCAGGGATGTTCGCGTTCGCGTCGGTGCAGGTCGAGGCCGTGGACGCCGAGATCGTCAACGCGCGCACCCTGAGGGTGAAGGCGGTCGTGCGTGTTTCTGTGGTCGTCATGGTTGAGAAAGAGGTTACTCTGATCACGGCTGTGAAGGATCTCCCGACCCCGCTCATAGCTGTCAAACGGGACTTCCTGGTGGAAGAGATCGTTGGTCAGGTGGAGGATGATTCCTCGGTCACGGTACGTCTTATCGTGCCCACCGCACTACCGGACATCGGCAGGGTGATCCAGGCCTTTGCCCGTCCCAGGGTAGTCAAAGTCGTCGTGCTTGACGGCATAGTAATTGTCGAGGGGACCCTCAGAGTCACCGTCCTTTTCGCCACGCTCCCCGCACAAAGGGTATTCGCCGTCGTGGAAACGGTGCCGTTCACGGTTACTCTTCGCGTAACCAAGGCGGTTCCGGCCTTCTTCGCTGTGGCTGATGTTGATGTAGTCAAGGTGGCTGCCGTACCGGTCGATCCCAGGTCAGCAAACGTTAAAGTCGTGTTGCGAGGCTGGACCATGGTGACTCGTGTTGACACGGTGTCGGCGGTGGTAGACGTTAACCCATCGGGCGAGGGAGCAGGTACGTCTGCCGCATCGTCCGGATCTAGCGCGCTACCAGGCCCACCGGTAGGCGCAGAGCCGGCCGGGGCAACGGGGCGGGTCCATGTTGTGAAGATTGGGGAAACCCTGTTCCAGATAGCACAGCGCTACGGCACTACCGTGGCCGCCATCGTGCAGACGAACAACATCGCAGACCCCGACCGCATCGAGGTCGGTGACACGCTCGTGATTCCAGGATAGACTTATATTGAGAGTCTTTGCACTTTTTGCCCCGTACCTCGGAGGGGATCCCCTCCGAGGTGCGGGGGTGCTGACTGCTTCAAAACACTTCCGGGACGTCCTCCTTCGAGACCTACTTGCAGCCAACGCCCGACTGCGGTCATTCTCGCGCCGGATTCCTCCGCCCCATCTTGCGGCTGAAGAGGCGCTGTCCAGCTATTCTGTATGCCTCACCGCCTGCCCTCGGCCCCACTGCAATGATCTGCATGACGACGGTATTCTCTCTTTCGAGCGGCCGGTATATGATCCGAATTCCGTGTTTCCTGAGCTTGATCTTGGCGAGCCCCGCCAGATTCCGGCCGAGTGGTTCGCCCAGACCCCGGGGCCTCAACAAAGGGCCCACTTCTGCCTGCCTGATTACTGCCGCTATGACAAGATCGCGTATCGAGGGGTCAAGTGATTCAATGTCGGCCATGGCCTTTTCAAGGAGTTTTACGACAGTTCGGCACTTGCCTTGCAAAAGGTCATTGATTCCCTGTTCAATGTTCATTCTTCTAGCTCCCCGCTCTCAAGCAAACGGGTCACTTCATCAAGGTCAATACCGAGCCTCTCGACTGCCTCTGCCAGGGATACGGTTGCAGGGTCATTCAGTCTAGCCTTCACGTCCTCCACGAGGAGATCATCTATCGCTTCTTCCACCAGTTCTCTCAGTGTCAGCAGTTCCTTGAGAAGGTCAAGGTCCACAAGAGCAGCCTGAGCGCCCGGTTTCTTTGCGTTTTGGACCACGTAGACTTCAGCGCCTTCCTTGCAGGCGTATGCGTCGAGTATCTTGGTAAGCTGTCCCTTGCGGGTTAGGTCTGTTACCTGCAGAATGTTGTGCCTGACGAAATCCAGGACCGACGCGGGAATCTCTTTTGACAACGCGGCCACCTCCCAGGATATCTCATCCGATTCCTTCGAGTAGAGTATCTCACATATGTGTGCTATTAACAACGCTTAATATCGCACATTTATGCGTGCTACTGGTCTCCAGGATCCTTGGTCCAAACGTAGGCAGGACACTTGCAGCAAAGCGTCGAAACACTACACGTTCCTTTTTCTGCGGCGCCAGGGGAGAATATCATATTACGTGGAAGAAGGGGAAAGAATCGGTGGAAGGGTGCGAGGAACATACCGGACTCGCAGAGGCCCTTGGAGCAGTTGATGCCATTGTAGACGAGAGCCAGAAGCAGAATTGGTACTCGCTGGTCATGATCGAGTAGGGTGTGGTGCGAGCTATGAACGCGTCGCGGTTTATCGAGCGGCTGAAGTTGTCCCCTGAGTACCGGGGTCAGATCGTGCACATCGAGAATATCCCGGCGCGACCTGCACGCTATGAGGCCCTGGAGGCGCCTCTTCACCCGCGCGTGGCGGCGATCCTTGCGAAGACCGGCATCGAGCGACTTTACACGCACCAGGCTCAGGCGATACGCGCGATCCGGGAAGGCCGCGACGTTGCCGTTGTCACCTCCACCGCCAGCGGGAAGACGCTCTGTTACAACGTGCCCGTCCTCGAGAGGCTCGCGGTCGATCCGTCAGCCAGGGCGCTCTACCTGTTTCCCACGAAGGCCCTGGCGCAGGACCAGTTGCGGGGCCTGGTCCGTTATCGCGAGATCGATCCGGACATGCCGATCGTAGCCGGGACCTACGACGGCGATACGCCCCCAAATGCCAGACGTAAGCTGCGCGACGAAGGAAATGTAATACTGACGAACCCGGACATGCTTCACCAGGGCATCCTCCCGAGGCACCCTTCGTGGGGGCGGCTCTTCGCAAGCCTTGTGTATGTAGTCATCGACGAGATGCACACATATAGAGGCGTGTTCGGGTCGAACGTCGCCAACGTCATCCGGCGGCTGGAGCGCATTTGCGAGCATTACGGCGCAAACCCGCAGTTCATATGCTGCTCCGCGACGATCGCAAACCCAAAGGAACTTGCGGAGAAACTCATAGACCGACCGGTCACCCTCATAGACGACGACGGAGCTCCGAGGGGGCCGAGGAAGTTTGTCTTCTGGAACCCCCCGTTCGTCGATGCGGCGCGGGTGGAGCGGGGCAGCTCGAGCTTCGAGGCGGAGCGGCTGCTCGTTGACTTGGTTCGCGACAGGGTCCAGACCATCACCTTTGTGAAGGCGCGCGTGGTGGCCGAGCTCATCTACAGGTTCGCCCAGGAGCAGCTTCAGCGCATAAGCCCGTCCCTGGCAAACGCAGTCAAACCCTACCGAGGGGGTTACCTCCCGGAGGAGCGGCGCGAGATCGAGCGGCGCTTGTTCTCAGGCGAGCTACTAGGGGTTGCGTCCACCAACGCCCTTGAGCTCGGCATCGATATCGGCAGCCTCGATGCGGCCATCCTTACAGGCTATCCGGGGACCATCGCCAGCGCCTGGCAGCAGGCAGGCCGCGCGGGGCGGGGCCAGGAAGAGGCCCTCGTAGTCCTGGTCGGCCAGAGCACGCCGATAGACCAGTACCTGATGAGCCATCCCGAGTACTTCTTCGGGAGGACGACCGAGGGCGCGGTCATCGACCCGCACAACCCCTACGTGCTTGCGAGGCACCTCCGCTGCGCGGCGTTCGAGCTGCCGCTGGGGGCGAAGGACATCGCGAGGTTCGGGGAGTACATGCCCGCCATCCTCGAGATCCTTGAAGAGCGGCGAGAGGTGGCGAGACGCGGGAACAGGTGGTACTGGTCGCATCCGTCCTACCCGTCGGAGGCCGTCAAGCTGCGCAACATGTCGGACAACACATATACCATCGTGGATACGACCCAGGACCCGGCAGGGCGCGAGGTGCCGCGACGCGATACCGGAGCGAACCGGGTCATCGGCACCATGGACGAGCTCTCGGCCTTCGAGCAGATCCATCCCGAGGCCATCTACCTTCATGACGGCGAGACGTATTTCGTGTCGGAGCTCGACGTTGACAAGAAGGTTGCCTACGTGGAGAAAGCGGACGTTGACTATTTCACGCAGTCGGTAGCCGAGTCCACCGTGAAGATCGAGAACGAGCAAGAGAATGCGAAGGTTCACCGGGCCACGGCGGCGTTCGGTGACGTGACGGTCACGTCGCTCGTTTACATGTTCAAGAAGATCAGGTTCCACGGGCGCGACAGCATCGGCTTCGGCAAGGTCAGCCTGCCGCCCCAGGTGATGGGGACGGCCGCTTTCTGGCTGGTGCCGCCCGTCTCCACATTGAACCTGGTGCGCGAGTGGGGGCGCGACCCATCGGAGGGGCTCTACGGGATCGGCAACGTCATCACGGAGGTGGTGCCCCTTTTCGCCATGTGCGACCCGAGGGACGTGGGGGCGGTCGTGGACTCGCTCAACACGGGTTCGCCCACCCTGTTCGTGTACGACCGCTACCCGGGCGGCGTGGGGTTCGCCGAGCGGGCGTACAGGACCCTGGAGAAGGTGCTCGATGCGTGCCTTGATCTTGTGAAGGGGTGCAGGTGCGACGACGGATGCCCGTCGTGCGTGGGCGCGCCGGTGCCGCCGTTCGCTCAGAACGACCCTGACCTTTCGCCGAGGGGCCGGGTGCCCGACAAGGAGGCGGCGCTCATAATCCTCCACGACCTTCTTGAAAAGGGTCCATACATTCCGAAACCTGTGGAAAAGCCGACGTATCTTGCGGATGGAGCAGGGTGGCCAGGGTCTACGGAGTTGGCGGGGCTGCCCGGCGCCCGGACTGGCTTGTCTTCGGCGGGTGGACGCGGAAGCGATGAAGCGGTTGACGATGCCGAGGACTCTGTCCCACTTCCGGTGCGCCGTTTGCCTGAGAGTATGGAGACTCGCCTGCGCCGCCAGCTGGCGCGGCTCGACAGGCGGTGAGAGCGAGGGCCGGTCGCCTTCACTTCTGCGGAAGCCACTGAAATGCATCGGCATTGCGAGATCGGCTACCGCATCGCGCAGTCCACGCCCGATCTGGTGGCAATCTCCGACTGGGTCCTCAAGCACCATGAATGGTGGAACGGGCGGGGTTACCCCCTCGGCCTCGAGGGGGAAGCAATCCCGCTGGAGTGCCGCATATTCGCAATTGCGGATGCGTACGTTGCCATGACCAGCGACCGCCCGTACCGGAAAGCCATGAGTCATACGGTATAAGCCTCTTCGCCAGTCACGCATCTCCATCACGTCTGCCCTTCACTTTGCTGACCGGGCGCGGCCTGGTCATTTGCCACGAGCCTCCGGCTTCTGGGTCTTCAGTCACCAGGCGAGTCGGTGCACAGAAGGGCGGACGGCTTCGTCCCAGAATTGACCGACTGTGTCCGGGAGTGCTCAGTGAAAGATAAGGTGAGACTAATCGGAAGGGAATCGCGCAATCCTGTCGAAATGTACTGTTATGGAAACGTTTGCATCCCATCTCCTCCCAGCTCTCAGTTCCATCTTCGACTTGAACCGATGATTCAGTATCATGCCCGGCGGATACCGGCTAAGGTACCTTGGGGAATCTTTGGGGGTAAGGGTCATCCTCGATCCGGCACCCGCACGTCAACTTCCGAGAAGTCTACTATCAGCAGTCGATATAGTTATACCTAATGAGCACGAGATATCCGTGCTCACCGGGCGTAAGGTGACAGACATCGATTCCGCACAATCGGCGGCGTCTGAGTTACTGACCCAGGGTGTAGGGTGCGCAATCATCAAACTTGGGGAACGCGGGGCCGTACTGGCCCAAGGTGGCTCTTCTTTACATATCCCTGCTTTCCAGGTCCGCGCCGTGGACACTACTGCTGCAGGCGACGCATTCGCCGGCGGCCTTGCTGCCGCAATTATGGAGAGGAAGACCATCGGCGAGGCATGCGTTTTCGCAAGCGCGGTGGCGGCGCTTTCGGTAGAAAAGCCGGGAGCCGAAACATCCATGCCGACACGCGCCGATGTAGATGAGTTCCTCAGGGCAAGATCGCAGTGAGGCCCGGACCGACGTGGGCCTGCGGGATGAACGCGCACTTTAAGGAGAGATTGCACCGGGCCCGGGAGCATGTTTCTTTCTATAGTGGGGGATCTGGCTTCTTCAAGAGAGAACGCCGTCTCCACCGCGTCTTGGCGGTGTACCGGCGTTGGAGACCATGGCAGAGACTCACTGTGGCATAGCAGGCGTAATCTACAGTCGCAGCTC
>DKEX01000108.1:48663-62232 GCA_002452295.1 Firmicutes bacterium UBA6811
AGTCATAAGCGCTCTGTAAGTCAAGCAAATGCGGCACTTGCCACGTGTGAACGTTTACATCAAGGGGCGGTTGAGGTGACGAAGGTCGGTGGACGCACCAGAAAGGGAGTAACCATCGTAGAGGTGGCCAAACGTGCAGGTGTGTCAACAGCTACGGTATCCCGAGTCCTCAATAACAGCGACAAGTGTTCACCGGAAACCCGTAGACGGGTGTACGACGCGATCGCGAAATTGAACTACGTGCCGAACCACTCGGCGCAAAGCTTGAAAAGGCAGGCGACACAGGTGATCGCGCTTGCCATTCCGGATATCGGCAACCCGGTCTACGTGGGCATGGCAAAAGCCGTTCAAGAGACAGCGAGCCGTCGCGGGTACAGGCTCTTGCTGATCAGCACTGAGGGCTCCCTCAGCGAAGAGATTTACGCTGTCCGCAGCCTGGCGCAGCGCGTAGTTGACGGTCTCATAATCTGTTCCCTTACGGTGAGGCAACAGTATCTGAGGGAGCTTGAACGTGCAGAGGCTCCCGTTGTCGCGATCGGGCGGTTACTCGACGAAGCAAAGGTCGATAACGTGAGGGTCGACTCTGAAGCGGGAGCGGTGTTGGCCGTGCAGCACCTTATCGACCAGGGGTGTCGGAAGATCGCTTTTGTCAACGGGACGCTGGGCACAGTTCCGGCAAATTCTCGCCTGGCCGGTTACAGGCGGGCCCTGTTTGACAATGGTCTCGGATTCGACCCTGAACTGGTCGTTGACAGCGATTTCACGATGATGGGCGGATACTGTGCCATGGGCGCTCTGCTAGATGCGGGAAAAGACGTCGATGCGGTGTTTGCCGCGAACGACGCGATGGCCCTCGGGGTTTTGAGGCGTCTGCGGGAGTCCAGGGTCCGGGTACCGGAAGACGTGGTAGTGGTGGGAATGGACGACATTGATGAAGGTCGCATCAGCACGCCGACACTCACTACGGTTTCGTTGCTGGCGGGCGAACGGGGGAGGATCGCCGCGGAACTGCTTCTCGACCGGATTACTGGTGCCTTCCGTGGGGAATGGCGGCGAGTAACGGTGACCCCCCGTTTGATTATCAGAGAATCCAGCGTCAGATACATGGTCGATACTCAAGAGGGGTGACGGCTGGTGAAGGCTGGGTCGGTGAAGGCTAAGTCACGGATGGGTCTTTCCTGGTGGCTTCTGATGCCCTCGTTGGTGCCGATCATGCTTCTTTCGGTGCTTCCGCTGGCTCGCGGGATTTACCTGGGCTTCACGGACTACACGTTGGGGGCCGAGGGTCCGCATTTCAATTTCATGGGAAACCACCTTTACATGCTATCAGACTATCAGTTCTGGGAGTCCTTCCGCATAGGCGCCGCGTGGACCCTCGCGGTAACGACCGGAGAGATCGTTCTTGGCCTGGGGCTTGCCTTACTGCTCAACGCCGGGCTTCCATTACAAGGTCTTGCCCGCGTTTTGATCCTCGTGCCCTGGGCCATGCCCCCGGTAATCAAGGGGCTGGTCTGGCGGCTTGTCTATCACCCTGATGCCGGCCTCCTCAACCGCGCGTTGACTTCTCTCGGGCTCACCAGACAGCCCATCAACTGGCTGAGCGACTTCGCGTGGGCTTTGCCTGCAGTCATCATTGTGGGCATCTGGACGGGACTGCCTCTTACCACTGTAGTGTTACTTGGCGGGCTTCAGACGATTCCTGTGGAGCTAAAGGAAGCAGCGGCACTGGATGGAGCCTCGCTGTGGCAACAGTTCCGTTATGTGACGCTACCGCTCTTGATACCCGTGCTCGTGGCGATCTCATCACTCCAGTTCATGTGGAATTTCAACTCTTTTGGCCTGGTCTACGTGCTTACGGAGGGCGGCCCGGCGGGCCGCACACGGCTCCCGATGCTGTTTGCGTACGAAGAAGCGTTCCGATACGGGAATTTCGGCTATGCTGCCGCCCTCGGCAATGTGATGGTCATGGTCGTCGGCATCGCGCTACTTTACTATGTGCGTAGTCAGTACCTCTCCACGAAGGGCTAGGAATCTGGTACCTCAATGCATGAGGATGGACTTAAGCAATGAAGCGTAACAAAACAACAGCTCGCGCCGTCATGTTCGCTATTCTTGTCGTCTACATCGTGTTTCTGGCATTTCCCTTGGTGTGGTTGGTCTCTACGTCGTTCAAACCGGCGGTCGAGATCTTCACTCGTCAGGCCACGATTTTCCCCAGGCGGCTGACACTCGAGAATTATCGCGATGCCCTGGGTGAGGAGCAGATTTTACGCAGCGTGGGGAACTCGTTCAAGGTAAGCACTCTTTCAGCGCTCGCGACTCTTGGAATCGCCATGCCCGGCGCGTATGTTCTGGC
Organism: Firmicutes bacterium UBA6811; assembly: GCA_002452295.1. GTDB lineage: Bacteria > Bacillota > SHA-98 > UBA4971 > UBA4971 > UBA6256. The sequence continues at coordinate 51,020 of DKEX01000108.1, forward strand.
TAGGCGGCAAACGAGCGTCAACAAACTCGTTGCCGGTTGGATTCTGACATCCCAGATCTTCCCGACCATACTCATCATCGTGCCTCTCTTCCTTCTATTGGGTCGTGCCTCATTGGTGAACACGCATCTCGGACTGATCGGGGTCTACGTAGTCTGGAGTCTTCCGTTTGTGCTTTGGATGCTGCAGGGGTACGTCAGAGGAGTGCCGGTGGAACTGGAGGAGGCCGCAGCAGTTGACGGGGCAAATAACCTTCAAATCGTCTCCCATATTGTTGCTCCTCTAGTTCTGCCGGGACTGGTGGCGACAGGTTTGTATGCCTTCATAAACGCATGGAATGAGTTCTTTTTCGGCCTTGTCCTTCTAAAAGATCCGGATTTGATGACCATTCAAGTACACCTCGCACGGTTTCGCGGGATTGAGGGACTGGCTCGCTGGGGGCCTCTGGCCGCGGGGAGCATCATTGCCACCATACCGAGCCTCATAGTGTTCGCGTTCTTGCAACGCGGCCTCGTCTCAGGGTTGTTGTCAGGTAGTGTCAAGCAGTAGGCCGAATGCTGGTAGCAGGACAAGGACGGACACATCCTAACTGCTGGCTGCGCGGCCAGGCGGCACATCAGAGCAAACGGGGGGTGAGGAATAGGCCAGTACGGGGTGAGTGGTTTGTTACGGGTGCAATCAGTTTCGTCACACAAGGAGATGGGAGGTATCTAATAGTGGCTATGAGTCGAAAGGTCCTTTCGGTCATGCTCCTTTGTGCGTTGGCCCTCGGCATGTCCTGCTCAGGGCTGGCGAGTGCGGGGAAGCCGGTAACGATCCGATTCATCAGCCTCGCCTGGCAGACACAGGCGATTGAGGCGGTGAAGGCGGTTGTGGCAGAGTGGAATGCGGCTAACCCGTCGATTCAGGTACAGTACGTGCAAATGGACTGGGGGTCAATCCATGACTACATGATCACATCTTTCGAGGCAAAGGATGTACCAGACATCTTTCACTATGAGTCAATTCCCATAATCGACTTCGGTAAACGCGGGTATCTAACAGACCTCGCGACACTAATCTCCGACGACCTCCGTACCGACGTCATGCCCGGTGCCTGGGAAACCGTAACGGGATCCAACGGTGCTATCTACGGCATACCGTTCCTCTGGGAGTCACTAATCGTTCTTTACAATAAAGATCTCTTTGCTGAAGCCGGTGTGAAGCCACCAACTATCGACAATCCCTGGACGTGGGAGGAGATGCGGCAAGCAGCTCGTCTACTTACGAAGGATCGCCACGGTGACGGGCAGGTTGACCAGTTCGGAGTAGCTTTTGGTTTGAAGAGCCCGGTGAACCGCGTCTTTAACCTCAGTATGGGGTTCGGTGGCTACTATTTCTACGATCAGAACGGCAAGCCTGTGATCGGAGTTGGCGATGCGGAAAAAGAGTTGCTGCGGATACTGTTGGATATGATGTACGTCGAGAAAACGGCATCACTTGACGGCGTCGGCCTCTCCGGGCCTGAGCTGTTCCCGGGATTCTTCGCAGGAAAGTACGCCATGCTGCCGGGGATTGGCGTGTGGGCGCGCCAGCAGATCGTGGAGAGCGCCCCGGCAGGATTTAAGTGGGGCGTCCTGCCTCCTCTGAAAGCCAAGACCCAGGCTCAAGGCTCTACTACCCAGACTTTGAGCATCCCCTCTGCCGCAAAGCATAAGAAAGAAGCCATGCAGTTCCTTGAGTTTCTGGCAAATCGAGAGAACATGGCGAAGCTGGCGCTGGGCGACTGGCTCTTCCCCACGCGTGCCTCATCGTTGGATCTTCCTGCTTTCCGCAAGGAGGAAGGCGGATGGAACATCGCCACCGAGTCGGCAAGGCATTTAACCCTTGCTCCCTGGCAAAAGGTAATGGGGTTTCAGGAGTTTAAGAGCAAGGTGGCTACCCCGCTCTTCCAACAATTGTTTGCCAACCGTATATCCCTCGACGAGTTTGCTCGTCGGATGGAGACAGAAGGAAACAGGGTATTACAGCGTTACCAGTGAGGAGTTCCAGCATGGCCGACAGCACACGAAATAGAGCCAAAGGCTGTCTGGTCGGGTTGGCCGTGGGCGATGCCCTCGGCCAACCCGCCGAAGGGAAAGATCCTGCTGAGATACGCAGACGCTGGGGGCGCATCGAAGGGTTTACGACTGAAACCCCGGAAAGCAGCGATGACACGGAGTTTGCCCTGTTTAGCGGCCAGGTGCTGCTTCGGTACGGTGTGCAGATCACCAGTGACGACGTGGCCAGGGAGTGGCGACACCAGCTTGTTCGCCAAGGTGGTCCTTTCCGCGGTGCCGGCTTCAGCGAGATGGCTGCCATCGAGAACCTCAGGAGAGGAATCGATCCGCCGCTCTCAGGGTGCCACTTCCATAGCTGGAGCGATGGCCTGGCCATGCGCGTAGCACCTCTTGCAATCGCTGCGAACGGGAATGTTGCCCTAGCCACTAAGCTGGCTGCTGTGGACGGATGCGTAAGTCACGCCGGGGAAGGGCTGTATTCCGGGATGGCCGTAGCTGCGGCAATTACAGTCGCATTGTGTAGCCGACCATCCAGGCGAGCCGTGGAACGTTTGGCGGTCGCCGCGTTAGCAGCAGTTCCCGCAGAGAGTTGGACCGCTCGAAGCATTGGGCTGGGGGTCTCAATCGGCCAGCAAGCAAGGGATGTCTGGTCCGCGCTGGATTTGCTGCATGACAATTTGGCAGTTACCTACTATCCCTGGGTCGATCTCGGCCCGGAGGCGGTGGGCCTGGCCTTCGGTCTGGTGTGTGCGGCGCAGGGGGACTTTTCACAGACAGTGCTTGGTGCCTGCAATCTTGGAAGAGACGCCGACACCGTCGCGGCAATCGGCGGAGCCATCGTCGGTTCTCTGATTGGCTACGAGAACATTCCCCCTGAATGGAGGAACGTAGTGAGAGAAGCCAGGGGTAGTTGTATCCGATGCGTTGCTGGCACAGATCTCCCGTCGTTGGCGGAAGATCTAGTGCGGCTGGGGGAGGGGGCGGCATGCTGAAAGAGAGGGCCACCGGGGCATTTCTCGGCATGGCGCTGGGAGAATCGCTCGCCTGGACCAGCCTTTATCACCGGAGCTATCTCATGCCGCCGTGGACGCGTCGTCTTCGGCGCGAAATCGACAGCAGAGCTGAGGGAGACGGTCTTCTGCAAATTGCGTTGCCTTTTACGCTAAATCAACCTACTGAAGCTTTCTCATTGGGGCCGGCAGACAAGGTGGAGTGGGCGTGTTTTCAGGCACAAGTGCTTGCAGAATCCGGTGGACGTTATTGTCGAGACCTCGCGGTGGCGGCCTGGTTGCGTCTCACGCACCAGAAGGAGAAATTGCGCTTCGGTTTGAGTCAGCGAGCGGCGCTGGAGAATTTGACGCGAGGGAAAGGGCCACCCGTATCCGGTAACGACAATCCTCACTACTTTGACGACAGCGCATGCTTTCGAGCAATTCCCATTGGAGTCGCATACGCGGGACGATCGGTTGAAGCGGGCGAGACTGCGTACTACGACGCGGCGATATCCAATGCCTATGAAGGCGTCTGGGCAGCCCAGGCAGTAGCGGGCGCGATAGCTGTGGCATGTGCGGGCGGTGATGTGACTTCTGCCGTCGAGACGGCAGCAGGGTATCTCCCTAAAGGCACGTGGATCGACGACCTGACGCGGCGCGCGCTGGACTCTATCTGTAAAGCGAAATCTCTCGTCGAACTTGTTTTTCGGCTGAATCAAGAGATTGTCGATGTTATATACAGCTACGGGAACAGTGCAGCCCAGACCGTTGCCCTATCGCTAGCCATCAGTAGGTTTGTGGCAGGAGATCTCGAACGCGGGGTGTTTGCGGCGCTCTCCCTTGCCAGGAGCGCAGAGTCAGTGCCGGCGCTTGTAGGCGCTCTGTGTGGTGCCCTTACGGGACCGGTAGGCTTGTCAGGATTCGTTATTGACCGGATTTCCACTTTGAGGGGAATAGCTTTACCGACCCTTGCGGGTCTCGATGTGCGAACGATCGTGGACCAGCTTTGCTCGAGTATTAGCTGTACCTAGGCGACACTTGGCGGAAAAGCGGCTGCTTGGCAGGAAAGGAACTGGATACAGGAGGACTGATGTCGGTGGCAACAACTCTACAAGATGGTGCCAGAGGGTGCATATTAGGAGGGGCCGTTGGTGATTCCCTCGGTGGACCCACGGAGGGACGCACCCCCGATGCGATACGCGAGCGCTACGGAGGCTGGGTGACCGATTTTGTGGGCCCATTCCATCCCAACTGGCGGACGGCACGGCCGCTTTCACCGTACCACAAAGGAGACGGTCACATCACAGATGATACGCTGATGGTCATGGCGTTGGCCCGCGTGTATGCCCGTGTACGGCGTCACCTTACTGCGTTCGATATCGCCGAGTTTTTGATTCCCGAAATCGCGGACAACGTAATCCACATTCCCGAACTCGAGACAGAGACTTGTCTGGTGAACCGCCTGTTCTACGCAGAGAAGTACCTTTTGCTTCGACTTCGGTACGGCCACGTCGACCCGAGGGAGGCCGGGGTAGGAAACATCGTCAACTGCGGCGCCGCAATATACGTAGCTCCCGTCGGGATCGTGAACGCAGGCGACCCTGAGGGTGCGTACCGCGAGGCGATCGAAATCGCCGGGGCTCATCAGTTGAGCTACGGTCGGGAAGCGGCGGGCGTAATGGCAGCCGCCGTGGCTGAAGCACTACGGCCCGGCGCCAGCGTCGAATCAGTCGTGCAAGCATGCGTTGCCGTTGCTAAGGATGGTACCCGCGAGGCCATCAAGCACGTTACTTCACTTGCACGCCATTGCTCGGGCTGGGAGGAAGCAATCCCCAGGCTACGTGAGGCGATCCGGCCTTTCGATAGTGTCGGGGAGGACTATCGAAACCCGGACGTTGATGCCCGTAAGCCGAGTAGAAAATACGCCATAGAAGAACTCCCGGTAGCGCTTGGCATGCTCGTTGTCAACAGAGGCGATTGGCTTAGTACAGTCCTCGGTGCCGTAAATTACGGCCGGGACTCTGATACCATCGCTACCATGGGGGGAGCGATTGCAGGAGCACTCGGGGGACTCTCGGTAGTACCCCGGCAGTGGTGGGAGTTTGTCTGCAAGTCCAGCAAGGCAGATCTACTGGCTGTAGCTGATGAGTTGGCTGGAGTGGCTGTGGAAGTCTTCCGCGCGGACGAAAGCTACTGGCAGCGACGTAGGGCGGGCTTTCCTCCAACTGAACAGCGAGAGGAGGCATGACCATGCGTATCACATGGCTGAAACCGGAAGAGCGCATTGAACACGAGTTTCGCCAGTTGCATGAAGAAGGGATCGACGTTTCCTCCCTTCAGATACAGTGGCAGGAGCTGGTTTGTTCCGTAACAGATAGTGCCGGCCTCCGGATTGAGGCTGAACGGCTTCTTGATGAATGTCAGCGCCTTGAGGAAGTAAGCGAGGCAGGCTGCATTGAGGTCGCTGAACCATCGGATCTGGCTGCCATCAAGGCCAGGGCTTCGGCGCAGGATTGCCAGTCGTGCTCGACCTTTTCAGAGCAGATGCTGTTTGAGCGTATTCTGGGTGGGTGGACTGGGAGGATGGCCGGTTGCCTGCTGGGCAAGCCTGTGGAAAAGGTGCCTCGCGAGGGGATTCGTGCCATCCTGCAGAGTAGCAATCAGTGGCCTTTGAACAACTACTTCACCGGGCGGGGTGTTCCTGATGAGGTAACTCAGCACTATCCATGGAACCGAGCGAGTCGGAACAACAGCTTGCGGGAGAACATTGTATGTATGCCAGAGGACGACGATATCAATTTCACCATGCTTAATCTCCATGTCCTCGAGACGGCTGGCGAGGGCTTCGGAACCGAGGACATCGCGCGCGCCTGGTTGGAAATGCTGCCTGTTATGGCGGTGTTTACAGCCGAACGGGTAGCATACGTTAACTTGTTGGCCTTGAGAGAGCCCCCGGAGACGGCGACATATCGCAATCCGTATCGAGAGTGGATAGGTGCACAGATCAGGGCGGATCTGTGGGGGTGGGCCTCACCCGGTGACCCGGAGCGCGCAGCGGAGTTGGCATGGCGGGACGCTCGGCTGAGCCACGTGAAGAACGGCATCTATGGCGAGATGTACATAGCCGCGATGGTGGCGGAAGCCTTCGTTACGGACGATGTCCGGAAGGTAGTCAACGCAGGCCTCACAACGATACCGGCTTCAGGTCGCCTGGCTGAGGCAATTCGCTTCGCCTGTACGTTGGCCGACAAAGCGGGCGAGTGGGAAGAGACCGTTGACCGGATCTACGAGCGCTACGGGCATTATCATTGGGTGCACACCATCAACAATGCGGCCCTTCTCACGGCAGCGCTTCTGTGCGGGGCAGGAGACTTTGAGCGGTCAATATGCTACGCGGTCACGGGTGGTTGGGACACTGACTGTAACGGTGCCACGGTAGGCTCAATTCTGGGCACCATGCTGGGGTACGAGCGTATTCCCGACAAGTGGTCTGCTCCTCTCAACAATCGGGTCCGGTCGAGTCTGCGCGGCTTTGATAACTCATCCATAGAGGACCTGGCAGTCCGCACTGTGACCACAGTCCCAATGCGGTACCGGCGGTGAGTGGCGCACGGTCGTGCCCCATTGGCCCGGTAATGCTGATAGCCGTGTAGAGGGTAGCGCTCTTTCCGAACGGACTGACTGGAGAGGTGAAACTCCGGTGACAAATGCGGTTGGCAGAGACATACCAGATTCTTGCGTCATACTCGGCGAAACGCGTAAACTGCAGCCATATCGAGGACCCTTCGCGAGGGAGCCTAATGTCGTCACAAGGACTACTTTCCCGCGTTTTGTCAGGCCCGGAGCTACAAAACTCGTGGGGTCCCTTCGGGAAGCGATTGAGAAAACGGACTTAAAAAGCGGGATGACGATCTCCTTCCATCATCACTTTAGGTTCGGGGATGTCGTAGTCGACACAGTATTACGAGAGCTAGCCCGCCTCGGAATACGAGACCTGACACTTACAGTGAGTGGATTTCATCCGGTAACGGAGATATTGTGTGACTGCATACGGGAAGGTGTTGTGACGAGAATTCATCACGGGGGAATACCCAGGGAGCTCGGAAACCTCGTCGCCAGATGTATCCTTAAGGAGCCGGTTGTCATTCGCACACACGGCGGGCGCGCGCGGGCCATCGGAGCCGGAGAACTCCCCATCGATGTGGCATTTGTCGCCGCACCGGCGTGCGATGCCTATGGCAACGTGAACGGCACCGACGGGCCGTCCCCGTGTGGAGCGCTCGGTTATGCGATGGTAGACGCGAGACATGCAAAACGAGTAGTGGTGCTCACAAATAACCTCGTGCCTTACCCGCTTCATAGAATATCAATTCCGCAGACACACGTTGACTACATCGTTGCCACTGACTGCATCGGCGATCCGACCTGGATAGCAAGTGGAGCTATCAGGCAAACAAGGAATCCACGAGATATGGTCATTGCTGACCAGATCGCCCAAGTGGTACAGCACTCGGGATTCCTTAAGCCGGGGTTTTCCTTGCAAGTCGGGACAGGCGGCGTCTCGCTTGCTGCAACCAGCAGAATAAGCGATATCATGCGGCACGGCGGAATCCAGGGAGGGTTCATGCTTGGAGGGATTACCAGTGTTGCTGTGGACTTGCTGAAGGAAGGGCTGTTCCACTCGCTACTAGACGTCCAGTCGTTTGATCAGGGAGCCGCTCGCTCATTAACGGAGACTAAGGAGCATGTGGAAATCGACGCTTCTTTTTACGCAAACCCCCATTCCGGCGGATGCGCGGTAAACATGGTCGACGTTGCGGTACTCAGCGCGCTGGAAGTCGACGTTGACTTTAACGTAAATGTCTTGACCGGCTTTGACGGAGTTATGATGGCCGGTCCGGGGGGGCACAGCGACACTGCGGCAGGAAGCAAGCTCGCAATAATCGGAATCCCCCTGGTGCGAGACAGACTGCCTTGCGTGGTGAAGCGCATAGGCACAGTTGTTACCCCGGGAGAAACCGTTGATGTCGTAGTGACGGAGTATGGAGTTGCGGTTAACCCTCGGCGCGCCGACTTGCTGAAGGCCCTTGAAGGCAGCAGTCTGCGGCTCTGTGACATACAGGAGCTTGCCCGGAAGGCGGAAGACATTACGGGCACGCCTGAGCAACTGCGCTTCACAGACCACATCGTCGCTCTGGTTGAGTATCGTGACGGCACGATAATTGACGTGGTGAGAAAACCCGAAGCTTAGCATCTATCCTGGAAGGATGGAGAGTGCAAATGGTACAGAAGACCATGCGTTCCCTACTGTTTGTGCCCGGGAATAGCCCGTCCATGGTCGCAAATGCGGCGATATACGGATCCGACGCTGTGGTACTTGACCTGGAGGATTCAGTGCCGTTGGAAAGCAAGGACTCGGCACGCATTCTGATTAGGCATGCTTTGAGTTGCGTGGACTACGGACCCGCGCGAGTCGGGGTTAGAATCAATTCAATAGCGTCAGGGATGGCTTCCGACGACGTTCGAGAAGTTGCGGCAGGGTGGCCTGACTTCGTTATGATACCCAAAGTTGAGTCGTGTGAGCAGATCCTCGCTGTTGATAACATGCTCGCTAGTGGGGAGTCCGCAAATTCTATTCCGGCGGGATCTACAGACATCATTGCGATACTAGAAACACCGCGGGGCATTCTAAACGCTTTTGACATTGCTCGTGCTAGCAACCGTATAGTTGGTCTTGCCTTCGGGGCAGAGGATTTCTGTACTTCGATGGGAATTCAACGTTCAGGGGAAGGAACAGAACTCCTGGTAGCGAAGGCAACGATAGTCTTGTGTTCGAGAGCTACGAACATAGCCGCATTTGACACTGTGTTCGTGGATATAGACGACGACACAGGTCTTCTTACCGAGACTAAGCGGTCGAGACAACTCGGTTTCAACGGCAAGTGCGCTATCCATCCGAACCAGGTCCCAACTATAAACTCGGTCTTCACTCCGGACGAGGCTGAAATCGAATATGCAAAGACGATCGTTGAAGCATACGAGAAAGGTCTGGGGGAGGGGTTAGGCGCGGTCGCTGTCGGTGGGATGATGGTAGACGAGCCTGTCGTTCGGAGAGCGTTCAAGGTCCTCGGCTCCGCCGGACATCATTTGACGCAGGACAACTTCCGGTCCCACGCCTGTTCGCGCTCAAAGAGAAAAGTTGTCCTACCCCGGGTTGGAGAATTGGAACACGGGGCCGAAGCCGGGACAGACCGGAAAGGGGATGCCCGCATCAACATTACCCCGATTCCAGCAGGTCAAGGCCTTGAGATTGAGGTCACCAGCAAAGTAGCGGTCCTGTACGGTACAGCGATTAGGAACACCGTTCGTCGCGTCCTGGAGGAGATGGGCGTCACGGATGCCCACGTAACGGTCACGGATCAAGCAGCTCTCGACTTTGCAATAGCCGCACGCACCGAAGCTGCCGTTCGCAGGGCAACGGGCGCTGGCCACCGCGGTGATACCGTTGGCTCTCCAAGGGCCACGCTCAGCACTTCTGCGTCACCTTGATTTGCAGGTATCGAAGCATTTACGGAGCCGCCGGATGCCTTCGTCGATCTCACCCACCTTCGGTTGGCTGAAGCAGATCCGCGCCTGGTTCTTGCCGGAGCGGTCGGCGTAGAACGACGGCCCTGCGACGTAGGCGACGCTGTGCTCCTTGACCGCCCGGGGCAGGAGGCCGACCGTGTCGATGCCTTCCGGGAACGTCACCCATGTATAGAAGCCGCCCTCGGGAATAGTGCGGGTTATGGTGTCGCCGAAGTGCGCGCGAAGAGCCTTCAGCGTCTCATCCTTCTTCCTGCGGAGGCTCGCGACGGTCACCTCGATCTGTTTCTCGATGAGACCTCGCTTCCCATACTCGAGCGCCATGATCTGTCCCAGGGAATTGGAGCACTGGTCAGTGCCCTGCTTGAAGAGGATGGCCTTCTCCGTGACCAGCCTCGGCCCCACCATCCAGCCGAGACGGAGGCCGGGCGAGAAGATCTTCGAGAACGTCCCCAGGTGGATAACGATGCCCTCCTCGTCGAGGGCCTTAAGGGCCGGGAGATCCGCGCCCTCGTAGCGAAGCTCGGCGTACGCATGGTCCTCCACCACAGGGACGCCGAACCTCGACGCAAACTCGAGAAGCGCGGGCCGCCTCTCGAGGCTGAGGGTGCAGCCGGACGGGTTCTGGAATGAGGGGATGGTATAGATGAACTTGGGCATGCGTCCCTCCGCCTGCCTGCCAGCGCGGATGTCCGAAAGCAGCGACTCGAGAAGCTCGATCCTCATGCCGCCGGCATCTATCGGCACGCTGACGATATCCGCCTCATAGCTCGCGAAGGTCTGGAGCGCCCCGATGTATGTGGGGGCCTCGGTGACCACCACGTCGCCCGGCTCGAGGAATATCTTGCAGACGAGGTCGAGCCCCTGGAGAGAGCCGCTGGTGATGAGCACGTCGGTGGCATCGCACCTCATGCTCTGGCCGGTCAGCCTTGCGGCCATGAACTCGCGAAGCGTGGTGAAGCCCGGCGTCGGGCCATACTGCAGGGCGACGCCGCGGCCAGCGCGCATGATCGCGTCGCTTATCTCGGTGATCTCCGGCAGGAACCACTCCGGGTCGGGAAAGCCGCCGGCGAACGATATGACCCCGGGCTCCTCCGCCAGGGCGAAGAGGGCTGCGAGCTCGGAACGCTGCAATTTCTGCGCTCTTGCGGCGAACGTGCTGTGCATTGCGAGGATACCTCCATTGCCTTTCCTGGGACGCTCCGGATGCACGAGGCCGCTGTCTGGAGCGTCCTGCAAGCTGTAACTCAGTTATTCCGTGCTTGGGCGGCGGATTCCTGCCGCTGCCCCTGAGAATGAATGCCGAGAGACCTGGCATTTTTGAACGCAAGATGCCCACGAACTTGCCATTCACGGTCGCCGCCGGGGCGAAATGCCAGGAATCTGGCCACGATCACCGCAGATGGTGGCAGGTAGCTTGGCGCCTTGGCGGGGGGTGGCTAGAATCTTGGCATCGTCCCGCTCAAGCTGCCAAGAAACTAGGCATCTCGCCTCTCTGCTCACCCGCCGGCGGGGCGCAGTGCCAACAAACTGGCCAGGCCGCGCGCGCGAGTGCCAACAAACTGGTCATCCTCGGACATAACGTGGCCAAAAACCTGC
>DKEX01000136.1:0-310 GCA_002452295.1 Firmicutes bacterium UBA6811
TCGGCACTCTCGCGATGAGCTGCACTATCTCCGACGGGGAAGTGACGTAGCCGAGCACGGCAACCGCCACCAGAACAGTGAAGACCTTCAGCGTCATGCCGATACCATATAGGAACCCGCCGAGCTTGACAGGCCATGCCGGGCCCACACCCGGCACCCACACGGGTATGAGATGGAAGAGCACACGGCCCGGGGACTTCAGGTGGGCGACGGCGGGGGTGTACGACACGCCCTGCGCAAGCGTGATGACCACCGTCACCACAACCAGGAACGCTGCGAGACCTTTCAGCTTCCCCCACGGAAACCTGGC
>DKEX01000136.1:348-16915 GCA_002452295.1 Firmicutes bacterium UBA6811
CCAGAGGATCTTGGCCCTGGGGTCGAGGGAGTGTACAGGGGTGTCCTTGCTCTCGTACTCGACTATCATCGCAAGCCCTCCCTTGCGGCATTTGCGTGCACGAGAGCCTCCACTGCCTCCTCAGGCGTGAGGGCCACCCGGCCCCACAGCCTCACGGACAGCTCGGCAATGGCAGGCGGCTTCAGGTTCGCCATGGTCATAAGCTCCGGGTTCGAGAACACTTCCCTCGGCGACCCGTCACCGGCCACGCGGCCGCCCGCCATGACGACGACGCGTCTTGCGTAGAGGCTCACGATGTTCATGTCGTGCGTGATTATGAGCACCGTCTTGCCGTGATCATCGTGGAGACTCCTCAGGTAGTCCATGATTTGCAGCGACTCGAGCCAGTCGAGGCCGGTGGTTGGCTCGTCCACGATGAGCACGGCAGGATCCATCGCCACTACGGAAGCCAGAGCCAGCCTTTGCCGCTCCCCCTTCGTCAGGTACTTCGGCCAGACCTCGCGGTATCTCTCAAGCCCGATGTCCCGCAGGATCTCTTCGACTCTCTGGCTGAGCTTCTCACCGGCGATGCCGACGTTGCCGGGGCCGAACCTGAGCTCCTCCTCGACGCTGTTGCAAAAGAGTTGCTCGTCAGGGTTCTGGAACACATAGCCGACCGTGCGCGAGAGCTGGGCCGCCGTCATGTCTCTGATCGACCTGCCACCGACCCTGACGTCACCTGCCGTCGGCTTGAGCAGGCCGTTGAGGTGGCGAGTCAGCGTGGTCTTGCCCGCGCCGTTCTGCCCGACTATGGCGACGAACTCGCCTTCTCCCACGATCAGGTCTACGCCCCGGAGCGCAAGTGCGCCCTGCGGATACCTGTGCTCCAGCCCCTTCACCTCGATGATCACGTCACCTGGCGCGGGCTCCCGAGGGGTGGCCCGGTTGACAGGGTTCCCCTCATGACCTGCAGCCTTGCTCTGCAGGCCATCGCTGCAGGCCCTGGTGGTCCTGCCGGTGCTGCCCGCTGTTCGCCAGGTGCCGCTCTCCACAAACTGAACAGCCTCGTCCAGCGTGAACGGAACCCTCTTTGCCCCTAGCAGGGTGCCGAACTCGACCACGTGCGGAACGCGAACCCCGGCAGCCGCCACCTCAGCAACGCGCCCGAAGACCTCGCGGGGCGTCCCCTGCATGACGAACCTGCCCGCGTTCATGACGAACACCCTGTCTGCAAGCTGGAGAACGTCGTCGACCTCTTGCTCGACCAGGATCACAGTGGCCCCGAGATCCTCCTTGAGCCGCCTGACGATGGAGAAGACGCGGGCCTTGCCCTGCGGGTCGAGCATGGACGTGGGCTCATCAAGGACCATGACATCGGGCAGCATGGCATATACCCCGGCGATGGCCGTAGCCTGCTTCTCACCGCCGGACAGCCTGTACGGGGCGCGCCTCTCGAAACCCGCGAGGCGCATATCGATCAGGCTCTTGCGGACGCGCTCCATAATCGTGGGGTAGTCCAGCCCGAGGTTGGCCGGCCCGAAAGCCACGTCTTCTTCCACCGTCATCCCGAAGAGCTGCATGTCCGGGTCGCCGAAAACAAGCCCCACATGGGCCGCCATTTTGGCAGTGCCCGTCCGCGCAGGCACCATCCCGTCTACGGTCACGTCGCCCTGGAGGTCGCCCTCGAGGAAGAGGGGCACCGTGCCGTTCATCACCCCGCACAGGGTGCTCTTCCCCGAACCTGTGGGGCCCAGCACAGCCACGCACTCGCCCCTTGCGACGTCAAGCGACACGCCATCCAGCGCCCAGCGGCCCGATCCTTTGTGCCTGAATCTCACGTTTTTCAGGGATACAGCGTTGTCTGCCAAATGGAACACCTCTTCGCCGGCTACGCTTGCCTGTGACACGGTGCGAGGCTCTACGCCACCGACTCGGGCCGCTTCCGGTGCTGCGCCGTCCTCAGCACCCCAGCCACGGCAAGGCCGATCACGGCGTTCGCGGCCGATCCTATGACCTGGGATGGAAGAATCGCGATCATGAGCGGCAGGCCGATCATGATCACCCAGGGTCCGAGGCAGGTTACTGTATTGGCGATCGTGCCAACGATCACGGCCGCCACAACCCCCGCCCTTTTCGCCATGAATGCGGTGAGAGTCACAGTCAATGCCATCCCGGCCAGATACACCGGCACCATTGGTAGCCAGCTCGCAAACCCGCCGAGAGCATTGGCGATGAAACAGCCGATAGCCGCAACCGTCGCACCCACCTGCCACCCGAAGAACACGGCCGCGAAGTAGCCTGCCGCCGCGTCCAGGGCTATCGTGGTGGCCGGCCCGGGTACCTTTATCATCGCGCCTGCGCCGGATACTGCGGCGAGGATGGTCACCCTTGCGATGGTTCTCGTATCCCACCGGACCCTGTGTTCGTCAGGGTAGCGCGCTGAAAGATGCCGCCCAATGACCCACATGAGAACGAGATAGCCAACGGCGAGAAGGTAGGACACTCCAAGACCAAGGGCTCCCTGACCAAGTCCCATGATAGACACCTCCGGCAGAATCCAGATATGGAGCGCGTAGCCCGCCACGCTTCGTTAGGCGAGCGACATCACTCCCCTCGCCGCTGCGTCGTCGGTGATCATGACATCTACCGCCTTGCTTCGGAGCGCCCCGAGGATCGCCTCCGTCTTGTTCGCCCCGCCGGCAACGGCCATGACCCGCTTCATGCGGCCAAGCTCGTCCAGGGTCACCCCGACGATCCTGTCATTGAGCGCCGTCTCCACTGTGGCCCCGTTGATGTTGAAGAACCGCATGCACATGTCGCCTACGGCACCGATCCGCCGCAATTCAGCAAGCTCAGAGTCGGGGAAGCCACCCCTCTCGAGAAGGGTCGAAGGCGGCCTGAAAGTCCCAACTCCGACCAGCGCTACATCCACCTGTTGCCACAACTCCACGACCTTCTTTATATTGCTATCAGCCATGATGGCCGCCTTCGCCTCGGGCGTGTCAACAAACGATGGGGCGTGCAGGTAGAGGTTGCTCCCTCCGAGCGCCCTCGCGACCCGGATGGCAAGCTCGTTGATCTGAAGGTCAGCCGCGACCTGGCCGAGCCCACCCAGTAGCGGCACAACCGTCACGTTGAGGGATGAGGGTTTCATAGCGCCGAGTGCCGCTGCGACCTCGCGGAGGGTAGCCCCCCACGACACACCCACCACCGACTGCTCCCTCACGCAGCTGGCCAGGTACCTGGCTGCGGCGCACCCGAGGCTCTGCGCGAGCAAGCGCGGGGAGTCGATTCCCGCTATCACCACGGTGTCCTCGAGGCCGAACCTTTCCTTTAGCGCTCGCGCAAGGTCGCTGCAGTCGAGATCCGGGTCTATGACCTTCAGAAGCACGATTCCCGCCTCGCGTGCCTGTCTTAGCGCGCGCGACACCTGGCTCCTGGATATGCCCAGACTCTTCGCGATCTCCTGCTGTGTGTGTTCGAGTTCATAGTACTGGTAAGCGATCTCATAGAGAGCCTTCCTATCGAACGACACCTGCATCCCTCCGTTTGCACATATGTGCAGCACATCTGTGCATCCTGACGAGGTAATTCGCCGTTCATTCCCAAAATCCTTCTCTGCTGTCATCGAGCGAGAAAAAAAGAAACAGGGCCTGCGCGACCACGCGTCGCGCGCCCTGGTTCGTTCACATCAGAAGTGCCGGTGCTTTGCATATTGCGCAGGCACACAGGTGTGCGGGTATTCGGGTAAAGTAGTATTGAGTTGCGGGCGTTGTTACTTCCGCGGCCGCATCGTCGGGAACAGGATCACGTCGCGGAGGGAGTTCTGGTTAGTGAGGAGCATCACCAGCCTGTCGATGCCGATCCCCATGCCCCCGGTAGGCGGCATGCCGTGCTCCAGCGCCCGAAGGAAGTCCTCGTCCATCCTGTGGGCCTCCTCGTCGCCTTGGTCGCGGAGGGCCACCTGGGCCTCGAACCGCTCCCGCTGGTCGATGGGGTCGTTGAGCTCGCTGAACGCGTTCGCCATCTCGCGGCCGCCCATGATTAGTTCGAACCTGTACGTGTAACGCGGGTCCTCCGCCTTCTTCTTGGCCAGCGGCGAGATCTCTATCGGATGGTCGATCACGAACACGGGCGAGACGAGCGTTGACTCCACCAGCTCCTCGTAGATCTCGGAGAGCGCCTTGCCCCGCGAGGCCGCCGGGTCGATCTCGAGGCCCAGGCGCCGCGCGGCAGCCCGCGCGTCCTCGTCGGACTCTATGGCGTCGAAGTCCACCCCGGTGCGCTCCCGCACGGCCTCCACCATGGTCTTCCTCGGCCACGGGGGCGTCAGGTCTATCACGGCCCCCTGGTACTCCACCTTCGCCTGCCCCAGCACCTGGACGGCCACGTAATGGATGAGATCCTCGGCAAGGTTCATCATGTCGGTGTAGTCAGCGTAGGCCTCGTAAAGCTCGAGCATGGTGAACTCGGGGTTGTGCTTCGTCGAGATGCCCTCGTTCCTGAAGACGCGCCCGATCTCGTACACCTTCTCCAGGCCGCCCACGATGAGGCGTTTGAGGTGCAACTCGAGGGCTATGCGCAGGTACAGGTCGATGTCGAGGGCGTTGTGGTGCGTGATGAACGGGCGCGCCGTGGCGCCTCCCGGGATGGCGTGCATCGCGGAGGTCTCTACCTCGACGTAGCCTCGCGAGTCGAGAAAGGCCCTCACCGCGCGCACGATGGCCGTTCGCTTCAGGAACACCTCGCGCACCTGGGGGTTGACGATGAGGTCCAGGTACCTCTGCCTGTAGCGGAGGTCCACGTCCGCGAGGCCATGCCACTTGTCGGGCAGGGGCCGCAGCGCCTTCGAAAGCAGCGCAAACTTGCTGATCTCCACGGTGACCTCGCCCCGGCGGGTGCGGAACACCTTGCCCTCGACGCCGACGATGTCGCCGATGTCGAGCGAGGTGAAGAGCTCGTAGTCGTCCTGGCCGAGCTCGTCCATTTTCGCGTAAACCTGAATCCGCCCCGTAAGGTCGAGGAGGTCGGCGAAGGTGGCCTTCCCGTGGCTCCTTATGGCCATGAGGCGGCCGGCTATCCTGACGGTGCCGCCATCGAGCCGCTCGAAGCCTTCCACGATGTCGCGGGCATGATGGGTGCGACAGAACCTGCGCCCGAACGGGTCGATGGCCCTCGCCCGGAGCGCCTCCAGCTTCTGCCTGCGAACGCGCACGTGCTCGCTGTCGGGGTCCGCGTCCTCGGCGGACGAGGCCTCCTGCGCCGTCTGGGTGGCCGGTGGAATGGCGTCAGGATCTGCACAATCAGACTTGATGTCAGCAGCGACTTTCGCGTGGCCGCCCGCGCATCTTTCCTGGCTCATCTCATCACCTCGAGATGCCGAGAATCTGGAACCTGATGGGCCCGGCGGGCGCAAGAGCCTCCACAACGCTCCCGACCTTCTTCCCCAGGACGGCCTTGCCCACGGGGGACTCGTTGGATATGCGGCTGTTCCCGGGGTCGGCCTCGGCCGAGCCAACGATGATGTACTCGAAGACTTCGTTATCGGTGAGATCTCTCAGCTTCACCTTGCACCCGAGGTGGACGGCGTCGGTGTCGAGTTCGTCCTCGTCGATGACCTCGGCGTTGCGGAGCATGGCCTCGAGCTGGGCGATGCGCCCCTCCATGAACGCCTGCTCGTTCTTGGCGTCCTCGTACTCGGCGTTGTCAGTGATGTCGCCGAAAGCCTTGGCCTCCTTTATTCTCGCAGCAACTTCGCGCCGCCTGGTAGTCTTGAGGTACTCAAGTTCCTTCTCGAGTTTCCTGAGCCCTTCGAGGGTGAGAACTACCTTCTGCGCCATCAAGCTGGTTCCTCCCTTTGCTGACCCATGTACATCCGGGCATCGCGCAACAGGCCCTTGCCTCGCGGCCGTGCAAGCCCACTACGCGATGCCCCTTTTCGCATGCCATTATTATGTCGTGTGACCCTGACGTTGTCAAGCCTTGGTTTTCGCTTCTTCGGCTCTATTTGGCCTCTTCGGTTGCGTCAGATCAGATTTCCTCATGTCCTCACTTCGGTCAGTTCAGCGTCTGGACGCTCGGCTTCATCTCGAGCCGGTTGAGAATGTCCAGGTAGTCCGATGGCGTGAAGTTCTCGGGCCGCCGCCCGGTCAGGGCCACGAACAGGGCGTCCATCACGTTGGTGGCGAACGAGCGCCCCTCGATCTCAGGGGTCGAGGCCACCAGCGTCTTTACGCCCCGCTTTCTGAACGCCTCGACGTCGTCCTTCGTGACGGTGTTCGTTATGATGACCTTCCCAGTAAGGTCGAGAGGCATGTGCTTCTTGATGAAGTGGCAGTCTCCTCCGATGATGTCAGCCCAGGCATACGCCTTGCCATATTTCGGTACCACCTGCTCCTGGCTCTTGCCAGTAGGATAGAGCATGCTGATAGGAAGAAGGCGTATCACGGGCATCAGGATGGTAACCAGCGTCTGGAAGGTCGAGAACGACCTCAGGAAAATGGGGACCCCCAGACCGAAGGCAAGGTCACCATACATCATGTCGCATCCCGACTCGAGAAGCGCCGTCGCCATCCCGAACCTGTCAAGCGCGCACACGATGAGGGCGTTTCTCCCGGCAAGGGGCAGCTTCAGCTCATCACGAATATACTCGACGGCCCTGCGTTCGATTACCCCTTTGAGCATGCTCCCGTCTGCGATGGGAGTCTTCTGGGCCGCCCGGGCTATTGGGACGGCGTCGCGCAACATATACCGCTTTTTGCCCATATAGAACCAGACATCGGTGCCGCCCATGCCGAAGGCGTCCACCTTGCCGTCGAGGCTCCGGATGATGTCGATGGCCTTGCCAATGTCCCCGTTGGTTCCCCGCCTCTCGAGGAGTATCTCCTCTCCGAGCAGCGTGACGGTGGCCTTGTGGTCCCGCTTTGATGAGCCCAGGCTTACGCTGACAACGTGCTTCACAAAAACCCGCCCCCCAATTCCCTGGCTATCCTGCCCAGCCGGTCAGGCTGTGGTTATGCTGCGAAAGATCATACGGATAGACTCCGGGTCCACGAATCTGTCGCCCTTGATGGGTGACGTGCCCACCTCGACGCCCACCACCCGGTTCCCGAGGATGGACTCCACGAGACCAACGCGCATGTCTGACCCTATGAAGATCACCGCGTCGTACGTCTTCAACTTCGTGATTATCGCCATGATCTCGTTGAAGACCTCCTGAGCCGACTTCTCCCGCAGGTATGCCCATCTTTCCTGGTCGTTCAGCAGGAACACGAAATCGACGCCTTCCTCCTCCGCCACCTTCCGGAGATCTTCCTTGTTCCCGACGGGAAAGCCCACCAGGGCGATTCGCGCGCCCTTGCGCACCTCGCCAAGGCTCTCGAGGCGCGAAACGAAGGCCCTGTCGATGCCCACCTGATCGGCGGCCTCCTGCTGCGAAAGCCCCTTCGCCCGGAGGTCGAGGATCTTGTCAACCGCCTTGTACACCCGGGACCTGTCTACCAGCTTGTCGCCGATGCGAATGAAGTCCAGCCCGCCCACCTCCCCCCGCGTGTCTATCGTGCAACGCCGCCACGCTACAGGACCACGACGCCACGCTGCCGACACAACGCGACAGCACCATGCAGGAATGCCGCAGTGCCGCAGTGCCGCAACGCCGCAGTACCGCAATGCCATAGCGCCAGAGCGCCACACGCCTCAGCACCACGCGCGACGGCATGTTAACAGTCTTGTGCACACCCACATTCTAGCAGAACCTGCGGGAAAACGCAAACCCGGCCAGGCGCCGGCCAGGCCGGGCGCGGCAGTGCCCTGTGATGGAAGCGCGGCAGCCTTCCAGGTCGCTAGCCTGCGCCGGCTGGAAGGAACAGGCTGAGGGCCTCCGTCATCTCGGCCCTCGTCTTCGCGGCGTTTATGCGCACCCGGGCATGCGCCGCCCCGTGGGCTCCACGGACATACCAGGCGGCGTGCTTCCTCATCTGGAGCACGGCGCTCTTCTCCCCATAAAGCTCGATCACCATGTCGAGGTGCCGAAGGGCCATGGCGACACGCTCGGCAAGCGACGGCGGGGCCAGCACCTCGCCAGTCGCAAGGAAGGTCGCGATGTCCCTGAAGATCCAGGGATTACCCAGCGCGGCCCTGCCTATCATCACCGCGTCGCAGCCGGTCTCCGTAAGCATGCGCGCGGCGTCCTCCGGGGACCGCACGTCACCGTTGCCGATCACGGGGATGGCCACGGCCTGTCTTACGTCCCTGATAATGCCCCAGTCAGCCGCGCCCGAGTAGGACTGGTCGCGGGTGCGCCCGTGCACCGCGACCGCCGCGGCGCCCGCCGCCTCCACGGCCAGGGCAAGCTCGACAGCATTGACGAGGGCTGCGTCCCAGCCTTTCCTCATCTTCACGGTGACTGGCACGCGGGACGCGGCAACGACTGCCGCCACTATGTCCGCGGCCAGCGGGACGTCTCGCATGAGCGCCGACCCCTCGCCGTTCTTCACTATCTTCTGGGTCGGGCACCCCATGTTGATGTCGATGATGTCGGGTTGGGCCCGGTCCTGCACGATCCGGGCGGCCTTCGCCATGGTATCGGGGTCGGCGCCGAAGATCTGCACCGCCACCGGGCGCTCGTCCTCCGAGATCCTCAGCATGTCGAAGGTCCTTTCGTTGCGAAAGACGAGTGCCTTATCGGAGATCATCTCGGTGTATACGAGGGCGCAACCCATCCCTTTTGTCAGCAGGCGATATGCGAGGTCCGTCACCCCCGCCATTGGAGCGAGCACCACCCGGGATGAAAGCTCAACACCGCCTATGGTTACACGGCGAGGCTCAGCCGTGGACGCGCGACGACGGACGTGACCTGCCCGGCCGTTGCCGGGCGCGCCGCCGCTCGTGTCGGCGCTCCCGCCGCCGTCCAGCTCTGCCCCGCTGGCTGCGCCGGCGGCAGCCCGGTCCCGGTCCCTCGCGGCGAGGATGCCCTTGATTTCCTGGAGAAGGTCCTTGAGACCCCACCCCTCGGCAGCGGAAATGAAAACGGCGCCCGGGTGCTCGACACGAAGGACTTCTCTCTCGAGATCGCCCGGGACGAGGTCGATCTTGTTGAGGACCGTGAGGATGGGCTTGTCCTGAAGCCCCAGGTCGGCCAGAACCGCCCGAACGGCGGTGCATTGCTGATCCCCGCCGGCGTGGCTCGCGTCAACCACGTGGCAGATGACGTCAGCCTGGGCGACCTCCTCGAGCGTCGCGCGAAATGCCGCCACAAGCTCGTGGGGGAGTTTGCGGATGAACCCGACGGTGTCCGCAAGGAGCACAAGCTCTCCTCCGGGAAGACGGCACCGCCGTATGGTCGGGTCGAGCGTGGCGAAGAGCTTGTCCTCAACCAGCACCGTGGACTCTGTGAGGGCGTTGAAGAGCGTGGACTTCCCGGCGTTGGTGTAGCCGACCAGCGACACCACCGGCACGCCTGCCTCTTTGCGGCGGGAGCGCTGCAGGCCCCGCCTCCTGGCTATCTCGTCGAGCTCGTCGCGGAGCATCCCGATGCGCCTTCGTATGCGGCGCCTGTCGGTCTCGAGCTTGGTCTCGCCCGGCCCGCGCGTGCCGATGCCGCCGCCGAGGCGGGAGAGGGCGGTGCCCCTGCCGACCAGCCTCGGGAGCAGGTACGAGAGCTGGGCGAGCTCGACCTGTATCTTGCCTTCCTTGCTGGCGGCCCTGGACGCGAAGATGTCGAGGATGAGCCAGGTTCTGTCGATCACCTTGACGTCGATGATGTCCTCGAGGTTGCGCTGCTGCGCGGGGGTAAGCTCGTCATCGAATATCACGAGGTCCGCGTGGGATACCACCGCGAGCGCCGCGAGCTCCTCGGCCTTGCCCTCCCCGATGTACGTGGCCGGGTCGGGGCGCGACCGCTTCTGGAGGATCCGCCCGACCACCTCGGCCCCGGCCGTGGCGGCAAGCTGGCCGAGCTCGTCGAGGGAGTCCTCGGCCTCCCACCACTCTGCGCCCGGTAGCTCGAGACCTACGGTTATGGCCTTCTCCATCGACTCTGCCAGGTCAGGATCACTCCTCAGATCTCAGGCCTCGGGCTCCTGCGCCCGGGTGTTCCTTTCAAAGATGATACGCAGGCCCTCCAGCGTGAGATCGGGGTCAAGCACGTCTATCTCCGACGACTCCTCCGCGATGAGGGGGGCGAGGCCCCCCGTGGCGATGACGCGGGGGCTGCCGCCCATCTCGCGCTTCATCCTTCTCACTATCTCGTCCACGAGCCCGACGGTGCCGTAGATGATCCCCGCCTGCATGCTCGCCACCGTGCTGCGGCCGATAATGCTCCTCGGCCTTACAAGCTCGACGCGAGGCAGCTTCGCGGCCCGCGCGAAGAGCGCCTCGCTGGAGATGCCGATGCCGGGCGCGATGGCGCCGCCCAGGTACTCACCGGCCGCAGATATGGCGCAGAACGTGGTGGCCGTGCCGAAGTCCACCACGATCACGGGCCCGCCGCACTTCTCATAGGCCGCCACTGCGTTCACGATGCGGTCCGCACCGACCTCCTTGGGGTTCTCGTATCGGATGACCATGCCGGTCCTGATGCCGGGCTCCACCATCACGGGCTCACAATGGAAATAGCGCCTGGCGAGGCTCTCGAAGGTGCCGATGACGGGCGGCACCACGCACGAGACGGCGACGCCGTCGATATCGGCGAAATCAAGCCCATGATACGAGAAAAGGTCGCGGATGACCATCGCATACTCGTCCGTGGTCTTCTGCCGGTCAGTCGCCATGCGGCAGCTTGCCAAAAGGTGCGTGCCCTCGTAAACGCCGAAGACAATGTTGGTGTTGCCGATGTCGAGTACCAGGATCATCTCCGGCAGCCCTCCCTCCCGAAACGATGGTTCAGCCCCCAAGCCTTGCGAGTGCCTGCACCAGGATGAAAGCCCCCATCCCTATGAAAAGGACCCCGGCTGCAATCTGCAGGTACTCGGCGGGCAGATACCTCGAGACCACGCCGCCGAACAGCGCCCCTATGAGGCTCACGCTGGACAGGGCGAGCGAGGCGCCGAGGAACACCGGAATGACCATACGATGCTGGGCTACCAGCGTAAACACCGCAAGCTGCGTCTTGTCACCCATCTCCGCGAGGAAGAGGGTGGTGAAGGTGAGCGCGAAAAGCTTCCAGTCCATGGCGGTTCACGTCCCCCTCGAGAAGACCTCCAGACAGCGACGACAAACACAGACAACCGGCCTCCCGGCCGCCCGCCGCCCTCTGGTTGCAGGAAGGGAGAACCGGCAACTTTTCTTCCGTCTCTTCTACGTGCCTGCAAGGATATCCTTCCGCAAGGTCGAATATGATGATTCATGCACGCGATCTCTACCAGCACAGGCGCGACAGGCGCGGCCCGGGGCGCCGGGATCGCCCGTCTCAAACGCGTACAACTCGCCGCGGTGACCTCGGGACACCTCGTGAACGACGTGTACGCGGCGTTCCTCACCCCGCTCCTGCCGCTCATCGTGGCGAAGTTCGACATGTCTCTTGCCATGGCGGGGCTCCTGGCAGCCGTGTACGCGACCACATCGTCCCTCGTGCAGCCTGTCGTGGGCCACCTCGCCGACACGTCCGGCAGCAGGGCCTTCATCGTGCTGGGGCCGGCCATCACTGCCTCGGCCATGTGCATGATCGGGCTCGCCGGGAGCCAGGCGCTGCTGGTGGGCCTGCTCGTCATCGGGGGAATCGGATCCGGCATGTTTCATCCTCAGGGAGCGGCCATGGCGGGGTCAATCGACGAGTCCCGCAAGGGGTTTATACTGTCCGCGTTCACGACCGCCGGGGAGATCGGCTACGCGCTCGGGCCGCTCGTCGTACTATCGGTCGTGAGCACGCTGGGGCTCGGCCACACCTACCTCACGATCCTGCCTGGCCTCCTCGTAGCGGTGTTCATTTACCGCTACGCGCCGCCCGCCCCCGCGAGGGCGCGGCGATTCCCCCGCGGCGTCGAAGGGAGATGCGGACGCGGCGGGCGCGACCGCGGCGGCGGCGATTACGAGAACGCGAGGCGCGATGGCAGCGGCCGCGCGCCGGTGGGCGCGCTCGGGATGCTGTGGATCATCGCCGCTGTGCGCCTGTGCGTCACCATGGGCTTCACGACCTTCCTGCCCCTGTACCTCAAGGGGATGGGCCTGCCGCTTGTGGCGTACGGCTCGGTGGCGTCCCTGTTCATGTTCGCGGGCACGGTCGGCATCATGGTGGCAGGGCCGCTCGCCGACAGGGTCGGACCCTTCAGGCTCATGATGGTCGCCCTCATAGCGCCGATCCCCCTCTTCCTCGCGTTCCTCAACACAACCGGTCTCATCTCGTATGCCTTCCTCGCGGTCGCCGGCGTCATCGTCTACGCGCCCATGCCCGTCATCACCATGACCGCCCAGAACCTCGCCCCGGCGCGCGCCGGCACCGTCTCGGCCTTCATGATGGGCGTGGCCTGGGGGGCGGGGTCGCTGGGAGTGGCCGGGGTCGGCGTCATGGCCGACGCCATCGGCATCCGAATGGCGCTTACCCTGCTGCTGGGGGCGCTCGTAGTGGCTGCAACGTTAGCCTACGCCCTGGAAAGGCAGGTCGGCCGGGGGCCGGCGCTGGCGGCGGTCCAGGCGGCCTGAGCGGTCCAGGCGGTCCAGGCCAGGAAAGCCTTCTCGGCGACTGCGGGGCCCGGAAACGTCCTCATGCAGGAGCCCATCTCCATGGCGGAGATGATGCGCATCCCTGCCGTGTGGATCATCCAGCAGCGCGGAGGCCCGTCCACGGCGACGGTGATATACAGCCAGCAGGAAGTGCGCCTCACCTGCCTCGGCGGCAACGGCGAGGGGCATCGCATCGTATACTCCAGCTCGTCCCACCAGGACCTGTTCGATTACACCATCAAGGCCTTCGCCACCGCGTGGCGGACGAGGTTCCCCACGTTCGTGCTGGGCGACGGATATCAGGGCAAGATGCTCGAGGCGCTGACGCTCTATAACCCCGAGGACAGGGGCGTGCCGCTCCCAGGCCCCGAGCCTTTCATGGGAAAGCCGGGGACACCTGGCGTGGACAGGCCCCCGGCGCACCTTCGCAACACTTTCAGCATCGAGGACGAGCTGTACGAGGCGCTTACGCGCAACATCCGCGACTACGAGGACGTCGCTCCCAGTGTCGTCGAGCCCGAGCAGGACGCATGCGAGCACGCGGAGGTGATCCTGGTGGCCCACGGCATCGTGTCGCGGGCCGCGCGGGAGGTCGCCGGGACGCTGCGCGCGCGGGGCGTTCGGGCAGGCTGCTTCAGGCCCATCACCCTGCGGCCGTTTCCTGCGGCGGCCCTTGCCGATGCCGCCAAGGGGGCGGGGTGGCTCCTCGTGGTGGAGTCGGCGTACGGCCAGCTCGCGGCGCTCGAGCGCGGGGCAGAGATCATCCGGCGGCAACGAGAGAGTGCGCAGGCGTCGCGTCCGGTACCGACGCAGGAGGGGGCCGGAGCGGGAACTGGAGCCGCGGTAGGCAGCGAAGAGTCCCCAGGTGGGTGAGGCGGCAAGACATGGGAAGAACGTTCACGGCGAGGGTTTACCGCGTCCCACGCGGAAGGTGGATCATATTCCCCGAACTCTGCAAGGGATGCGGCCCCTGCATCGAGACGTGCCCCGGGGACGTGCTGCGCTGGTCGCAGGGCCTCGGGGCATGCGGCACGCCCACGGCGGAGGTGGACGCATCCGGGTGCATCGCGGGCCGCACCTGCGCCGACCACTGCCCCGACTGCGCCATAGACGTGGACAGGGAGACCGCGAAGGCGAGGGTGCGCACGCAGCACCATGGGTAGGCGCCCGCTCCGGTGGGCGGCCCGGCCGAACCGGTCGAGCCGGGGAATAAATGCGGGCGTTCGAGGAGCAAACTAAGCGCGGTCGCCCACGCGCAACTCACGTGACACGAAAGGAGGCTGATAGAGTGGCTCAGGAGAGGTTGACCACGCAGGAGCTCATGTTCATCGAGGAGCACCTCAGGTCCAACGCGTCCATGACGAAATTGCTGGACTACGCCTCGCAGGTGAGCACGGACCCGGAGATCAAGTCCCTGTGCGACCGCCTTGCGAAGGACCACAGGGCCGAGATGAATACCTACTCCGGCTTCGTCGGGGCCCGCACCACGCTGCAGTAGCGTCCGGAGCACGGCAGGACCCGAACCAGGACGAGAACAGAAACAGAAACGAGCAGGCACATCAAATCCGAGGGGGGAATCAGCTTGAACATGCCGAACGTCAACGTCCGCAGAGGCGACTCCGGGTTCTCTGACCGGGACCTCATGCAGATAATCCTGGACGAGCACAAGCTCTCCATCAGCAGCCTGGCGAAGGGGGCCATCGAGGCGAGTAGCCCGGATCTCCGGCGCCAGATCATGAACAGCCTGGACACCGACCTGAAGCACCAGAAGGAGATCTGGGACCTCATGAACAGGAAAGGCTGGTACCAGCCGGCCATGGCCCAGCCCGAGGACGTGTCGAGGGTCCAGAACTTCGTCAGCACGATGCAGCAGCACGTTTAATGGCCCTGGGCTGCGGTGCTCTGTATGCGCAGTAGCCCTCAGCGGGGTTGCCGGTGCTCGCGTGGGAGCCCGCCCGAGCCGCAAGTGGCAGAGCGTGCGAGGAACAGCGCGGCACCGGCAACCCTCATCTTCGTATCCGCGTGTTCCGCCTGCACGCGGCCGCGACCCGTCCCTCCTGCACATTTGGATCAGCATCCGGGCCGGGGCGAGGTCAAGCCGAGCCGACCGCCTCAGACCGGGCTGAGGCGGTCCCGAGCGACCTGTGCCCACCGCCAGGGTGCGGCTTCACCAGGAAGGCCAATGGAGGATCACCGCCAGCACCGGGCACTGCTCATCCGGAAGATGGCTCCTCTGTAAGCCAGGCCTCGAGCATGCGCCTGGCCTCCTCTCGATTCCCCTCCGTAACCTCCACCACGGTCGTGTCCTCGCGGGAGCGGATGGCGTCCAGGAACGGGTTGGAGTCGACCCTGAGCACGCCGACCACCGGGACGGGGCCTGCAAGGGCATCCATTACCGCCTGCCGGAACCCGGGCGCGCGAAGCTCGAAGCGGCCGAGCTCGTCCATGACGATGAGCCTGTCACAGGCCATGGCGTGCCGGATGGCCTGCGCCCCCACGCCCTCGAATGCGTCCACGTGGACGTCCCAGCCGCCCCTGCGCGCGGAGGCGATGACGGCGGAGTCCCCCGAGCTGAGGTCCACCATGCGGAATGCCCGGAGCCGTCGCCCCTCGAACACCCGGTGAACGCGAAACCCTCCGAGCGGGCCGGGAAAGCGCTCCAGCGCAGCAAAGAGGACCGTGGTCTTCCCGACATGCCTGGGGCCTGTAAGGAAGAAGTTGTTCTGTAACATCGTTCCCTTCCTGCGCCTCCACCACGACTTGCATGTGCATGAGCAGGGCTGAGTAGAGCAAAGCAAAGCTGAGCAGCGCGCAGGCGGGCCGAGCAACACCAGTGCTCGCCGTGACTCAGGCCCGCAGGCTGCAGCGGCACGGCGCGGGTCGCCAGGCGGCTATCGGGCCCGGCGCGCGCCAACGTCGGAAAGCCTCTTCACGGCCCCGCTCCGCAGCAGCGCCTCGCTCACGATAAAGGCGATGGCACCGCCCGCAAGCGCCGTGAAGAGCTGCGGGGTCTGCATCATCTTCGCTATGGCGGGCTTCACCTCGACCACGAACCTCACGGCGCTGGAAAGCACCAGGAACTTGAGCACCGAGGCGACCACGATGCCGGCTATCGCCGCGAGCCTGCCGCGCCGCTCGAGAAGTCCGAACGCGATCACAAGCACAGCATTCCCGAGGGCGATGAAGGGTATCATCGGGCCGAGGGGCGGCGGCAAGATCCCGCGCCAGAAGGCGATGGCCGGGGTCACAATCCCGATTGCCACGCCGCTCCAGATGCTAACGAACGTCGCCGCGATGTAGAGCATGGTATTCACCAGCGGCCCCGTGGCGTACTGGGGCATCCCCGCCATCTGGATGGCAAGCGTGAGCGCAAGCAACACAGCGGTCCTGGTCAGAAACACGACACTCCTCTTCATCTTCGTGGAGCACCGGTCACTCGTGTCCCGTCCTGCCGTAGCCTCTGCGGTCACGGCCACGACCGCGACTGCGACTGCGACTGCGGCTGCGACGGGCTGCCTCCCCCGACCGGGCTCTTTCGCTCCCTTTCTGCTGCGAGCCTGGCGCCGCCCGCAATCCGACGGCGCCGCGCACGGGGAGGCTCTCATTCTACATTCTACACGTGGAGGCTGCCTCCTCCAGATGTCGCGCGGATACCTGTCCAGTGAAAGCCGACCCCCCTCCGGGCGCAGGGTCACGGCGTAGGGTCACGTGCCCACGGGAAGCGGCCGGGTTTCGGCCACCTGCGTTACGGAACCGGCAGGAGCCTGGGCAGTCTCTTCGCCGGCCTATCCACATTGCGACCATCTCCAGCCCGGCTCTGCCGGACGCGGCCGATATGCCAACTCTTTAGGCACCTGGCGGACAGGACTGGCAAGATTCTGGTCACCTTGGTCGCCTTTGCCGCCACGATGCCAAGTTTCTGGTCATCTGC
>DKEX01000103.1:0-7018 GCA_002452295.1 Firmicutes bacterium UBA6811
AACGGCTGGCCAGCCGCCTTGAACGTCGCACGCGCGCCGCTGCCGATGGACTTCACCAGGCCAAGCGGATCGCCGAAGCTCGCGAACGCGTAGTCGCCCTCTGTCGCGTCGGTCAGGCTGAGCGCAAGCGGCGCCCCCTTGAAGACGAACAGGTAGTTATCGGCGGCCTGCTTCACCTTCACCACGTTGTTGTCGGAGTACACAACGAGCGGAACGTGAGCTGACATCAGTTCGCCTTCGGCGAAATCCACGTTCAGGTACAGCGTAGAGAACTTGAGAAGGTCGATTCCCGGTGCCCCAGGTGCTGTGCTCGCCGGGTTCTTCGAGTACAGATTCCCACCGTCATATACTATTTCGCCCACGTACTTGCCGCTCACGCTGAGCGTCGCGCCCATGGCCGGGACGGACATGGCCGCCACCAGGAGAACAGCGAGGACTATTCCCAGGCTTTTCCTCATTTTCTTTCCCCCTTACTGGTTATTCGTTTGTTTTCGTTGAGACCCCGGGGGAAACCTCATGTCATGAGTCACCTTGTTTCCTCACGACTTCGCGCGTTCCCCGAGGATCTCCGCTGCATGACTTGTTTCGACGTATGGTGCGATGAAGCTACACGGTATGCATCCATGTTCGTTTACTTAGCCGCGTAGCTAACCTTGGGGTTTCACCTCCTTTCTGACTACGTGGCTAAACTTGAACGCAAACATAAGGCTCCAGAACCGGGCTTCTTTTCCAATGCTATAGGGGCCTTGCTGGGATGTCAATGATTTCTTTCGGCTCCACCCTGCCCCTACTATTCTACACGATGCCAAATTCTCCTTCTGCACCTTGAGGCCGATTCAAACATTTATTGCGGAGAGCCCCGCGAGATCGAGCCAGTTGGGCCCCGCCTTGACGTCCACCTTCAAGGGGACGTCAAGCGTCACGGCCTCCTCCATGGTCGTTCTCACGAGCGCCGCCACCTCACGAAGCTCGCCCTCTGGCACCTCGAAGACCAGCTCGTCGTGGACCTGGAGGATCATCCGGCTCGATAGCCCCCGCCTGGCGATCTCTCTGTGGACGCTCACCATAGCTAGCTTGATGATGTCCGCCGCAGTGCCCTGGATGGGCGTGTTCATGGCCGTCCTCTCGGCGAATTTCCTTGCAGGCACGTTCCTGCTGTTGAGATCTGGCAGGTACCGCCGCCTGTTCAGGAGCGTGGTGACGTAGCCGTCGCGCCGTGCCGCCTCCACCACCTCGTCCAGGTACTTCTTCACCCCTCGGTAGTGCCGGAAATACGCGTCTATGAACTTGCCCGCCTCTCTCCTCGAGATCCCCACGCCCTTCGCGAGGCCGAAGTCGCTGATACCGTACACTATGCCGAAGTTCACGGCTTTGGCCCTGCTCCTCATCTCGGGAGTCACGTCATGGATGTCCACGCCGAAGACCGACGCCGCGGTGCGGGCGTGGATGTCCTCGTCGCGGCGGAACGACTCCACGAGCGCTTCGTCTTGCGAGAAGTGCGCGAGAACCCGAAGCTCGATCTGGGAGTAGTCCGCGCTCAGTATAAGACTATGCGCCTTGCCCGGAACGAACACCGCGCGGATGCGACGCCCCTCTTCCTTCCGGATTGGTATGTTCTGGAGGTTGGGATCGCTGCTGGAAAGCCTGCCTGTCGCCGTGACGGTCTGGTTGAACGTCGTGTGGATGCGCCCGCTAGCAGGGTTTATGAGGGATGCCAGCGCGTCGGCGTAAGTTCCCTTGAGTTTCGCGATCTCGCGGTATTCCACGATCTTCGCGGCTATGTGATGCCGCGACGAAAGCTCGTCCAGCACCTCGGCATCTGTGGAGTAGCCGGTCTTCGTCTTCTTCACCGCGGGCAGGCCCAGCTTCTCGAAGAGGATGTGGCCAAGTTGCTTCGGAGAGTTGATGTTGAACTCCTCTCCGGCAAGCCGGTATATCTCCTGCTCGAGCCCGGCCATGCGCTCCGCCATGTCACGTGAAAGGCGGCCGAGGCCCTCCGGGTCCACCGCAACGCCTGCCGTCTCCATGTCGGCAAGCACCGCGACCAGCGGCATCTCCACCTGGCAGAAGAGCTTCTGCATGCCGAGGTCCACGAGCTTCCTCGTGAGCACCTGCCGGAGGCGCGGAAGCCACATGAGGCCGGAGCAGACGGCATCCCTCACCCCGTCGGCCTGTGCCTCGGCGATGCTCCTCGGAAGCCCGCCTCGCCCTGCGCGCGAGAAGAGCCCGGCGACGGACGGCACGTCCTCTCCGAGCTGGTCCCGGATCACATGCTCGAGACCGCTCCGCCGCTCGGGGTTGACGAGGTAGGCGCCGATCATGGTGTCGAAATACAGCCCCGCAAGCTCGACGTCCCGCCTGCGCAGGTGAATCATCTTGGGCTTCGCGTCGTGACAGATCTTGGAGATGCTACCGTCTTCAAAGACAGGCCTCAGAATCTCGAGGGCGGCCGCCTCCGAGAGAGCAGGCGCCCCGAGGTATGAGTGGGCAAACGGCAGGTAGAACGCCTTCCCGTCGGGGACGGCGAATGCCATCCCGACTAGACCCGCGCGCATCGAGTCCGGACCATCGGCCACGATGTCAAATGTGAAATCCTTCGCCCCGGCAAGGTCGCGCGCAAGCGCCCGGGCGCCGTCGAGGTCGGCCACGGTCACGCACCGGCCGCCGCCCGCGCCTTCACGCGCACCCGTGGGCTCGCTGGCCTCCGCGCGTGCTCCCTCACCTGGTCCCGCGCCTGCGCCGATCCGTGTCCCCGCCCCCTCGCCAGGGCATGCCTCGTACCCATCGAAAAGGCTCCCCATGGACGGATGCGCCCCGGGCTCCTCGCGCGGGATCCTCGGTTCGAAGCGCCGTAGCAGGCTGCGGAACTCAAGGCGCCGAAAGAGGGCGACAAGCCTCGCGTAGTCCGGCTCCTCCAGCCGGCGCTTCTCGATGTCGAACTCGATGGGAACCTCCCGGTCTATCGTGGACAGCCTCTTCGAAAGCTCGGCCTTGTCCGCATGCTGCCGGATGAGGTCGCGCGCACGCGCAGGCTCCACCCTCTCGATCTCCCGGAGGATGTCCTCCACGCCGCCGATGCTCCGGATGAGCTTCACCGCGGTCTTCTCGCCGATCCCAGGCACGCCGGGGATGTTGTCGGAGGCGTCGCCGGCGAGGCCCTTCAGGTCGGGCACCTGGCCAGGCGCGATCCCGAACCTTTCCTTCACCGCGGCCTCGTCGAACGTCTCGATCTCGCTTATGCCCTTCCTCGTTATCATGGCCCGGGTGAGCGGCGACACAAGCTGCAGGGTATCCTTGTCCCCCGTCACTATGAGGGACTCATACCCCGCCTCCTCGGCCTTCTTCGTCACCGTGCCGATGATGTCGTCGGCCTCGTAGCCGTCGATCTCCAGAACCGGGGCACGAAATGCCTCCATAAGCTCCTTTATGAGCGGCATCTGCGAAGCAAGTTCGTCGGGCATGCCCTTTCGGGTCGCCTTGTAGCCGTCGTACTGGAGATGTCTGAAAGTCGGCGCCGCCCTGTCGAACGCCACGGCAAGGAGGTCGGGCTTCTCCTCGTCGATGAGGCGCAAGAGCATGTTGGCGAAGCCATACACTGCGTTGGTGCGCTCGCCGCTCTTCGTGCTGAGGTCGGCCTGGATGGCGTAGAATGCGCGGTTTGCGAGGCTGTTGCCGTCGATGATCACGAGTTTCTTCCGTGCCATGTCGATGCCCCCGCCCGGTCTGGACCGGCCTGGATTAGTATGCGCCCGGCCTACAGGAATCATCAGTTTCTTCCTCACATGCCGCGAGATTCCTGCACGACATGGAAAAACCGGCGCCAGCCCCTTCCCATCTCTGGTTGGTGCGGGGCTGGCACCGGTCGTCGGACCGGGTCGTGCCCGACCCTTGCGGTCGGCGTACGACCTGTCAGTTTGGCAGCAGAATCGCGAGTGTGGCTAGAGGTTCAGGATTTTGGCCAACAGGTACTGCGCCACCTCGATCTCTCCGTAGGTCTTCGCAAGCTTCCAGTCCTGGTTGAGGACGGCCGTAACGAGGTCAGCCGAAATGCCGAGCTCCGCCGACAGCGCGTCAGCAAGGCGCTTCTTCGCGAGGTCGCCGAGCTCGTTCCAGTTCTGGTTGATCAGGCTCGTCGCCTCCTCTTCGGTAAGGCCCCGCTCCACAAGCCGCTCCACGAGCCTCGGCTGGAGCCCATCCTTCACTGAGTTCCAGTCACCGCGCGCGAGGGCCTCGACGTCAGATGGAGCGAGCGTGCCCTTCGACAGGATGCTCACCTTGGTCGTCACGTCGTCCTTTGTGACCAGGCCCTTTGCTTTGATGAATTTGGGTTCGCCCGTCGCGTCGGCCACCACGTAGACGCCATCGCCGCGCAGGAGCCTGTCCAGGCTGGTGGCGACGCTGTTCCTGTATATCTGGGTATCGAGGCCGACCGTCACAGTCTGGTCGGTGTTCCCCGGCGTGGTGACGGTGAGCAAGCCCTCGCGCGTGTCCACGCGCGCGAGCTTGCCCTCGGTGATCTTGAGGTCGATGAGCGACTTCACCATCCACGCCGTCTCGGCCCTCGTGGTTGCGACATCAGGCTCGAAGACCACGCCGAAGTGGACGGGCAGTATCCCGAGGCTGTGCGCGGTCTCCACCGCCCGGAACGCCCAGTGACCGGGGCCAACGTCCTCGAAGCTGGGCATGGGCTGCTCGAGCGAGTCCATCTTGTCAGCGAGCTTCACCGCGCGCACAAGCATCGTCACCATCTCGGCTCGCGTGATGTGCCTGTCTGGCTTGAACGTGCCGTCGGGGTAGCCCGAGACAATCCCTGCCTCGGTGAGGGCGGTGATATAGGCCTTCCCCCAGTTGCTCTTGATGTCGCGGAACCTGGGCTCGCCCGTGGGGCGTATAGCGAAGGCTCTCGCCATCATCTTCGCGAACTCGGCGCGGGTGACGGGGTTCTCCGGCTTGAACGTCCCGTCGGGGTAGCCCGCGATTATCCCCTCGTCCACGAGAGACGCGATGGCGTCCTGCGCCCAGCAGAACTCGACGTCCTTTAGCTGAGCTGCTGCTCTCACGGGCGTAGCCGCTCCGAGCCCGACGAGCGCGGCGAGCGCAAGCGCAGTGAATACCGCCACCGCGAGCGGCGCGAACGCACATCGAGCAAGCCTGCCGTGGGGCGAGGAGATGCGCGTCACAAACATCCCGTCGTGTGTGTGCTTCAAGGATGAGTCCCTCCCTGTGTGGGTGGTTCGGTGTGCGCCCGCCACAGCGCCAGGCCCGTAAGGGGTAGTCCCCTTGTGTGGGTGGCTCTGCAGGTGGGCGCGATCCTGCTATCCTGCGGCTGCTGAATGGATCGTGATCCCACTGTCCTGCTGCTGGATGGGTCATGATCTCATTATCCTGCTACAGGTGATGATTCAACGCCGGCTGCATCGCACCTTTATGTAATTGATGGACTCTTCGGAACTATGCGGTGCGCATGGCGGAGTTTGCCCCAGATGGACTGCACCGGAAAGCCGTCCCCGGGAGGCGACGTGGCAGAGATGCCAACAAACTGGTCAACGTTCCGCACGAGGTGGCCAGAAATCCACCACCTTGCTTGCCCGCCGGCGTCGAGGAGCGGCGTCGACGTAGACCGTGAGCACAGGGTTGCCTGGGGCCGGACCAGGGGCGGGAACCAGGTCCGGCGCCGGGGCAGGCTCAGGCTCAGGCTCAGGCTCACACTCACGCTCGCGCTCAGGCCCGGATCCAGGTTCAGGTTCAGGTTCAGGTTCAGGCGAAGGCATAGGCACACTCTCGAGCTGAGGTCCAGGCTCAGGCTCAGGCCCAGGCCCGGGCTCGGGCAAGGTCGCAGGCGCAGGGATGGGCCCGGTTTCCTGCGGGCGCTCCTGCGGGGCAGCCTGGGGCGGGCGTGTCAGGATCGCGAGCGTCAGGGCCTGCGGGTCCCAGTTGACAAACACCGGGACGAAGAGCCGGCGCAGGTCGTCGAGGGGCACGTACAGCCTGCCGGACACCACTACCCCGCGCACCGCCGCCCCGCCGACCACCGCGACCCCACGGGCCTGGTCCCAGTGCACGTAGCATCCGAGCGCATCCGCCACGGGTCGCAGGGCGACCAGCACCTGCCCCCCATAAAGCCTCGCGACGCCCAGCAGCGCGCGCCCGTCCATTTCGACGCTGGGTATCCACGGCACTGGCTCAGGCCTCCCGGTCGCAGCCGCCACGATAGCCTCCAGCGCGCCCTCGTCCACCTCGGGCGTGGGACGGGGCAGGCTTGCGGCGAGCGCCTCTTTTGCGTGTTCGACGGTGTTGACTCCGCGCCCGTAGATGTCCCTGTAAACCGTGATGCGCGCGCCCAGAGCGCCGAGTTCTTCGTCACCCGGCCAGACCTCGATAGTCCGATAGACGAACTCGACCTCCGTGCCCACCGGCACGATTTCGTATAGCTCCCTCGCGTCCTCGTCGCGCATCCTGATGCAACCGAGGCTGACCGCCTTGCCGATGGAGACGGGGTTGTTGGTCCCGTGGATGCCGTACCCCGGCCAGCTCAGGCCCATCCACCGCGATCCGACGGGATTGGCCGGGCCGGGCGGCACGGGCGGCCGGCCGTCAGGGGGATACCAGGTCGGGTTCGTGGACTTGTGCGCAATGGTACATGTGCCGATGCGGCTGGGGGACACGGCCTTCCCCACGGCGATGGGGTAGGTTTTCACGAGCTCATCCCCGCGGAAGAGGGACAGCCGGTAAGCTGGGATGTTGATCACGATCCTGTATGGTGCCTGCCTGGGCAGCGCAGCCGGGCCGGAGGCCCAGACCGGAACCGCGGCCCGCGCCCCGGGACGTCCAATCCCCTCAAGAAACAGAAAAAGCGCGACACACAGCGCAATGCACGCCCACAGCTTCCCACGCACTCGAAGGGTCCCTCCCGCTCCACCGGACCGCTGCTACGGGTAACCACTTGCCGCCGTTACCGGCAACAGTATATTCAGCGGGTGTGTCGGGTAGACCCCACTAAGTGAGGGTGCAAAAATGC
>DKEX01000103.1:7120-13482 GCA_002452295.1 Firmicutes bacterium UBA6811
AGAACTAACGCACCCTCACTTAGGACCGCCAGATGCGAACTCAAAAACGCGACCGGCGGGCACAGGAGGCTCCGCCGGTCGCTCGTGTGGCCAGAAGCTGTCGCCGAAGTCAGAGCAACTTCTCGCCCAGCGGCTTCTCGAGCAGCGCCGTGATGAGCTTGACCGCATTCTCGATGTCGCCGAGGTCCGCCATCTCCGACGGCGAATGCACATACCTGGTGGGGATGGAGATGGCCCCCGACGGGACGCCCTCCCTCGCAAGGTGGATGGGCCCCGTGTCGGTGCCGCCGTGCTCGAGCACCTCGAGCTGGTAAGGGATCCCCTTCTCCTTCGCCGTCTCCACCATCACCTGGCGAACGCGTGGGTGGGTTATCACGGACGCGTCCTTTACCTTGATGGTGGGGCCCTTGCCGAGGCCGACCGCCATCGTGCGTGCCTCCGGGGTGTCGCCGGTCCCCGTCACGTCAATCGCGATTCCGATGTCCGGGTTGACACCGTAAGCCGCAGTCTTCGCGCCACGCGTGCCGAGCTCCTCCTGCACGGAAAAGACCACGTACACCTGGTTCGGAATGTCCCGCCCTTTGAGCTCCTTCAGCACCTGCACGAGCACGGCGCATCCGGAGCGGTCGTCGAGGGACTTCGCGATGATGCGGCCGCCGTCCACGAGCGCATCGCGCTGGAAGCCGGCGATGTCGCCGACGGAGACCTTTTCCCTCGCGGACTTCTCGTCCGCCGCCCCGATGTCGATGAACATCTTCGGGAGTCTCAGGTCCTTGATGTCGTCGATCTTCTCGGTGCCGAACGTCCCGACGGTGCCGTTCTCGAAGACGACCCTCTCACCCAGCAGCACGAAGGGTGAGACGCCCCCGATGTTCGAGAACCTCACAAATCCCTTCTCGTCGATATGGGTCGCGATGACCCCGATCTCGTCCATGTGCGCCGCGAGGAGCACGCGCGGGCCTACCCCCTTTCGCGCCACGATGAGGTTCCCGAGCGCGTCCACCCTGACCTCGTCAGCGAGGCCTTCCATCTCCTTGCGGAGGATCTCCCGCACAGGACCCTCATTACCCGACGGGCCGTATGCCTCGAGCAGCTTCTCCAGAAGTTCCTTCAACACGGCAGCCCCCTCTCATCAATGCTGTCCAGAAGCGCGCCAACAAGCGCCAGCGTGTGCCCGAAATCCTGCTTATCGATGACGGACACCGGCGAGTGAATATACCTGGTCGGAACCGACACCACCGCGGCGGGAATGCCCTCCCTGATGAGATGTATCCTGCCAGCATCGGTGCCGCCGCCAGTAAGCTCCCTGAACTGGAACGGTATGCCCCGCGCCTCCGCGACCTCCACCAGGCGCCGGACGATGCGCATGTCGGCCACGAGGCTCGCGTCGGTGCGCGTGAGGGCCGGACCCCTGCCCAGGCGGGTGGAGTGCTGGTGCTCCTTCGACCCGGGCACGTCGGATGCCGTCGTGCCCTCGAGCGCGATGGCGAGGTTCGGCTCGAGCCGGTATGCGGCTACCTGCGCGCCGCGCGCCCCGACCTCCTCCTGCACCGTGAATGTGGCCTGGAGGGTGAAGCCCCAGCGGCGGTCCTGGGCCAGGAGCTCGGCGACGATGGCGCACCCGACCCTGTCATCGAAGGCCTTGGCCTTGGCCCGCCCCAACCCGATCTCCGTGTACTGCGTGGCGAACACGACCCCGTCGCCGAGGTTCACCAGTTTCTCGGCCTCGTCCCTGTCCCGGGCGCCGATGTCGATGTACAGGCCCTCGAGCTCGAAGGGCTTCTCGGCCTCGTCCGGCTTCTGGAGGTGGATGGGCTTCGCCCCGATGACCCCCGGGATACGGCCCTTGCCGACCAGGACCTGCTTGGATACGAGGACGCGCGGGTCAACGCCGCCGAC
The DNA here is from genome assembly GCA_002452295.1 of Firmicutes bacterium UBA6811. Taxonomy (GTDB): domain Bacteria; phylum Bacillota; class SHA-98; order UBA4971; family UBA4971; genus UBA6256. Next base: position 9,020 of record DKEX01000103.1, read on the forward strand.
CGGGTAGAATCGCAGCAACCCCGCCTTTTCGATGTATGTGACCATGAGGCCGATCTCGTCCATGTGAGCGGCGAGCATGACCTTCGGGCCATCCTCGGAGGCGCCGTGCTTTATGGCGATGAGGTTCCCGATGGAGTCGGTCTCTATCTCGTCGCAGTGAGCACGCACGTGGTTGCGCAGAATGTCGCGGACCTCGTGCTCCTGTCCCGACACGCCGAAAGCCTCGGTGAGGGCCTTTAGAAGCATGTCAATCCCTCCACAAACTTCTTGTCGAGCCGCACGATGAACTCCGCCAGCAGCCTCCCGGCTTTCTTTACGTCAGCGAGCGAGACGGTCTCCACGGCGGTGTGCATGTAGCGCAGCGGGATGGAGATGAGAGCCGAGGGGATGCCGCCGCGGGTGACCTGAATCGCGAAGGCGTCGGTGCCTCCTGGGTGGGGGCTTGGCTCCACCTGCACGTCGATGTCGAGGTCCTCGGCTATCTCCTTGAGCCGGCCGAAGATGGCCGGGTGGACGTGCGGCCCGAAGGCTATCGCCGGCCCCTTGCCGAGGGTGAGCGTGTCGTACTCCGGGACGCCCAGCATATCACCGTGCCCTACGTCGATGGCGATGCCGACATCGGGCACGATCCCGTAGGTGCTCGTGATGGCGCCGCGGACGCCCACCTCCTCCTGGACGGTCGCGACGCAGTAAACGTCGGCGTGGTGCCGCGCATTATCGAGCGCCTTCAGGCACTCGAACATCACGGCGACGCCGGCCCTGTCGTCCATGGCCTTGCCTGCCATCACCTGGCCTTTGAGGTGGGTCGGCGTCGTGGCGAACGTAGCGGTGTCGCCGACATCCACGAGCTCGCGCGCCTCGTCGGCGGTGAGGCCCACGTCGACGAAGAGGTGCTCCCATTTCACCGATTTCTTGCGCTCGTCGGGCTCCTGCACGTGGGGCGGCTTGGCGCCGACCACCCCCGGAAGGTCGCGCTTTCCGTGGACAACGACCTCGAGGCCGGGGAGTATGCGCCTGTCGATGCCGCCGACCTCGGTGACGCCCAGGCACCCCTCGTCTTCGATCTTGGTGACCATCAGGCCGATCTCGTCCATGTGGGCGGCCAGCATCACGCGGGGGTGCGGGGCGCGCCCCATGCCGCGCTTGAGCACGATGAGGTTCCCGAGGGCGTCGCGGCGGGCCTCGTCGAAAAGCCCGGACATCTGCCGCTTCGCGACCTCGGCAACCTCGTGCTCGTGGCCGGAGACGCCGGCCTCCGAGAGAAGACCGGCCAGGAAGTCAGCCAGATCTCGTGTTGCCATGACCACTCCTCCAATCACCGAATCTGCATCCAATGGGCTAACAGGGCTAGAGCTATATGGCTAGGCCTTCCAGCCATTCCTTGTTCGCCAGCGAACGCCCAATTCCTGCTACCGGCGCCAGGATTCTACGAATCTCGTAATGGCGCCCGGCACGGAGTGCGGCGCCGCAACGGACTCGGCAGCGCCAGGTCGCACCAAGGTAGTGTGCGCCCCGACCATGCCTGACATACCGACGCCAGCGGACATACGACCCTCACGGGACGCGAACACTAGGACTTAGTAAGCCTACAGGGCGAGGTGTCGAAGATGGATACGAAGGCGCTCATATCCCGGCTTAATTGGTTTTACTCCCTGGAGGTAGAGCAGGTGAGGCTCTACACCGAGCAGAGCAAGGCTGTGCCTGACATGTATAGCCGGAAGACGCTCGAACGCGTGGCTGCCATCGAGCAGGGCCACGTTGACAACATCGGGGCAATCATAATCCGCCTGGGCGGCACGCCCACCAGGGTGGGCGGCGTGCTAGCCTCGGCGATCGGGGTCGTGATGGGGAAGGCGTCCGGGGCGGCGGGGCTTATCGACCTGCTCAAGCTGGACATCGCCCTTGAGGAGAAGGCCATGCGCGACTACAAGGACCTCATCCTCAAGGTCGGGCGCGACCAGGAGCTTTTCGACACCCTCTGGTCGAACCTCATCGACGAGGACATCCACACGGCGTGGTTCGCGAACAAGGTCAAGGAGCTCGAGCGCGTCGAGCGCCGTGCTCTCGTGCCAACCGCAGGGATCGCCGAAGAGGAGTGACGGTGATCTGCGAGCGGCCCTTACGCAGCCGCCGTCTTCGCCCACGGGGATCGGCTCCGAGCGATCCGTCCTGACCTCGCGACGATACTATTCGCAGCGCGTGTCCGCCTGGCGGCCACGGCCGCCGTTTTCATAGTAACGACCGTCGCCCTCGCCAGTGGCGGCCGGAAAGGAACCGAGGACTTTCATAAAGAGCGTCTTTGTCTCCAGCTCCCTTATGGCCTCCCGGCAGGAGGGGTCCGAGATGTGGGTTTCGAGATCCAGGTAGAATATGTACTCCCACGGCTGGCCGCGGCTGGGTCGAGACTCGAGCCGCGTCATGTTGATCTGACGGCACACGATCGCCCCGAGGCACCAGTATAGTGCCCCCGGCTTGTTCTCCGTGGCGAAAACGATTACGGTCTTGTTCCTTTTGCCTTTCGCGGCCAGTCCTCGCCCGACCGCATAGAACCTCGTGGAGTTGGACTTGTTCGTTTGAATCCCCTCTGCAATCACCTCGAGGCCGTATAGCTCGGCCGCCCGCCTGCTGGCTATGGCAGCGGCACCCTGCATGTTCGTCTCCTTGAGCATCTTGGCGCTGCCCGCCGTGTCGTACACGGCGATCGTCTCAACGCCGCGCCTCTCGAGGAACTCGTCGCACTGCGCGAGTGCCTGTGGATGCGAGTAGACCTTCCGGATGTCCTGCAAAGTCTGCCCTTCCAGGGCGAGCAGACAGTGGCTGATCGGCAGGATGACCTCCCCGTGAATTACGAGATCGTTCTTCAGGAGAAGGTCGTAACTCTCGTTGATGCTCCCCGCCAGGGAGTTCTCGATGGGTATCAGGCCGTCCGTGGCCGCGCCTTCATTGACGGCTCTGAACACTTCAGATAGGCTGCGGCACGGTAACACGTCCAGCCGGCCCCGGACGATCTCGCCAAAGAACCTCACGACCGCCTCCTCGCTATACGCGCCCCTTTCCCCCTGAAACGCAACAACCCGACGCACCGCATAAGCTCCCTTCGGACCGGCCTGTTCGCCTTTTCCGGACCGGCCTGTTCGCCTTTTCAGGAATTATACCACCCCGAGACACCTCGTGAAAGTGCTTGTTTGCGCCTGTTCTCCCCGCGCGGTTGAAGCGTGTTGTTGGCAGCAACATGCCGTGATATAGTAGATGTGAACGGCGAGTCCATCCGCACAGGAGTAGCCTCAGTAAACCCGAGCGCGAGTATCGCAAGGAGGCGCTTACGGGCATGGCCTGGGATGCCTGGGAACACGAGATCGCAGATTACCTGACGGCCCATCCCAAAGTTGTTCTGGCCTTTCTATTCGGGTCGTTCTCGAAGGGCAAGTCCAAGGCTGGCTCGGACGTGGACGTGGCTGTCTACCTTGCGCCGCCCTATTCAACTGACGACGTTTCCGACGTCTGGAGCCATCTCGAGGATCTCACCCATCGCGACGTCGATCTGCTGGTGCTCAACACGGCTCCCCCGATCATATCGTGGACCGCGATGAAGGGGAAGGTCCTTGTCAACAAAGACCGAAAGCTACACCTGGAACTGATGCTCGAAAGGTCGCGGGAGGCTGAAGATTTCCGCGGGTTCCTGATGGACTTCTGGCGCGAAAGAAGGCGTCGCTGGGGGGATGAAGGTGCTCAGTCTCTCGGTTGAAGAGGTAGAGAGCATCATGCGGAGACTGGACTTCATGAGGGTTGAAGCAGGCGATATCAGTCGCTTCACCAGCATGACCCAGGCCGAATACATGCTGGACCGAGATCGCAGGCGAAGCCTGGAACGGCTGGTCGAAAACGTGGTGAATGCGAGCATCGATGTTGTCAAGATCGTCCTGTCCGCGGGTGACCTTCCTATCCCGGATACCTATCGCGATCTTATGTTGCAGGCGGGCATGGCGGGATTCATCGAAGGCGGTCTGGCCGAGAGACTGGCAGAGATGACACGTTTACGCAACATCCTTGCTCACCAGTACCTTGATATCCGGTGGGTGGGGTTGCGCGCTTTTATCGATGAGGCGCCCACCCTTGTAAAGGAGTTCATTCGTAGCATAGAGGACCTACTGAACGAAGCAGGCGGCTCACGGTAAGCGACCGAGACGAGGCGCGAGGGGTCTCTCCGCAGCTGCTGGCGGTCGACGGACTGAAATTGCGACGACCGCACACCGCAACCCCTGAGGCTCATCCCTGACATTGAGGCTGACCCCCACCTGGGCCGAGGCTAACCCCCACTTGCCCTCAGGCCCGCACGTGATGTATAATGCAGGGTGGGCGAAGGTCCAGAGGCGTTCGGGCCTGGGCCCGACGCACTGGCGGCCTCGCCGTCACGAACCGCAAACGAGCCAACCTTGGGTGCCGAAGTGGCGGAACTGGCAGAC
>DKEX01000065.1 GCA_002452295.1 Firmicutes bacterium UBA6811
AGGACGCCGCCTGGAAGCGGACGAAAGCGCTATGAACACGTCAACGCGCCGGGGATGGATCCCCAACGTCTCGGCGACCTCGTCGCGAGTCACCACCATGTAGGTGTCGGTCACGTCAAAGGATCTGCCAATGTACAGGTCAGACCTCCTGGATTGCATGTCTTGACCAAGGATCTTCCTGAAGAACATCCGCAGTCCCGGAGAATACAGAAAGCCGTCCTTCCGGTGGTACGCCGCCTCGATGGCGATGTCGTGCGTTGGATTCACGAGTGTGATGAGGGCCACCTTGAGCTTCTTGGGCAGGGCCAGCCTCAGGCCCTGGTCCACGGGGACGATATTCCCGCTGAGCTGCGTGGGGTCCAGGGTGAAATTTACGAGGTCATGCGGGTGCACGCGAACTTGACTCAACGCAGACAGCTCCTCCAGTCGCACCACGGCATGAACCAGGCACGCAGTGGTGCCAAAACCTCATGTCCATTATACCATGCGTGACCTTCCCGTAATACTTCCACGCAGCAACGGTCTGCCGGGGAGGTTGGCAGGCAGATGGATCGATGAACGGATGGACGTCAAGGCCCGAGAGCCGAATGGCATTGGCCACGCCCCGTTCATCCCCGAAGTTCGGTAGGGTTACCAGGACGCCGCCGAGCCGCGAGAGGAAGCAACCTCGCACGACCTGGAACGCGACCTACGCGTTGAATCGGAAGTTGATGATGTCGCCGTCCTTGACGATGTAATCCTTGCTTTCCAGGCGGCAGAGCCCCTTTGCCCGCGCCGCGCTTACGGAGCCGGTTGCCCTGAAGTCCTCGAAAGAGATGACCTCCGCCCGGATGAACCCTCTCTCGATGTCCGAGTGTATCCGGCCCGCGGCCTGTTTCGCAGAGGTGCCGCGGTGGATCGACCAGGCCTTGACCTCATCCTCGCCAACGGTGAAGAACGAGATGAGGCCCAGGACGTCGTAGAGCGTCCGGGAAAGCTGAGCGATGGCTGGTTCCTTTATGCCGTAGCCGGCGAGGAGTTCGCCGCGCTCGCCCTCCGGGAGCGACTGAATCTCCCACTCGATCCTGGCCGAGAGCTCGACAAGGGGCATCCCGCACTCGCGGCTATGGGCAGCAAGTTCGGGCGCGCCAGGGTAGGTGCGCGAGGCGAAGTCCTCTTCGCTCAGGTTCACCACCAGCACCACGGGTCTCAGCGTGAGCAACGCGTAGCCCCTCAGCATGGCCTGCTGTTCGGGCGCAAGCCCCAGCCTGTCGAGGCGTGTGCCGTCGGCGAGGGCCGGGTGGATGGCCGCCAGGAGTTCGAGTTCCTCCTGTTCGCCAGGGGCCATCCTGCGGGAGCTTTTGAGGCGTTCCATCCTGTTCTCGATCACCCTGAGGTCGGCGAGGACCAGGTCGAGGTTCAGGGCCTCGACCTCGTTCACAGGGTCGATCGGGTAATCGGCGGGAAGGGCCCCGGGCGCATCTTCGAAGGTGCGCACCACGTAGACGAATGCATCGACCGTGCGGAGGTAGCCGAGGAAGCGCGCCACCTGCGATGCGTCCCCCGACGGGGAGATCCCCGGGACATCGGTGACTTCGATCTGGGCGTACATGGTTTTCCTCGGCCTGAACACCCCGGCAAGATATGACACCCGCTCATCTGGCACTGTGGCCATCCTGATAGCCACGCCGCCCGGCGCTTCGCCCGCCTCGCGCTCTCCTGACCCTGTAAGCAAGTTGAAGAGCGTTGTCTTCCCCGATGACGGTAGTCCGACGATTGCCACCTGCATGCTCATTGTCTCCTTCGTGTGCCGTGGCGGACCACGACGTGTTAACCCGCAGATAATCTTCTCGCAGACGAGGAGGTTTTTCAAGGCCTACCCCAGGGAAGTGCTTCAGCCTCCCTTCACCGTGTACCCCATCGCCCTGTATCCCCTCACCCGCCTCTCGTACATCTTCACGAGCAGGGGCACGTGGACGTCCACGTAGTCGTAGATCTGGACGACCCGCTTGTTGTGGTGCAGGCGGTGGAGGCGCCCGGCGTACTGCCGCAGGGTTCCACGCCAGGAGATGGGCATGGCCAAGAAGAGCGTGTCCCGCCGCGCAGAACGGTGACGTTGCAAACCAGGCCTTGCAGGAGGCGGGCAAGCTCGTCCAGCGCATCTTCAAGCTGAGCCTGAAGGGTCTTACGTTCCTCCGTGAAGCTCACACCTGGGTTCCCCCTACTTGTTGCTTTCCCCACCCCTTGTTGTAGCAATCTTACCTTTTCTACCTGCCCCGCTGCTTCTCCTGCCAGAACGGAACGTCTGGGGAGACCCGTTGAACAGGCCACCATCAGTGTATGGGCATGATCAGGGTTTGTGGAGGCATTCTCGACAGCGCTACCGGGTCGTACCCGGGAGTATCTCGAAGCCCATCTGCCGGAAATGGGAGTCGAACGTGAACGCCTTGTTGCAGTCAATCCTCGACATGACAACGAAGCTCAGGCAGTCAACGAAGCTGAAATCCTTGTCACGGTATCTCTGCGCGAGTTGCCAGGCGGCTTCCTCGTCCGCCGAGTCCGGGCGGACATACGGCAGGATTTTGCTCTCGCGAATGTAAGTGCCGACCGCTGCGGCGTCGGCATGGCTCTTGCAGAAATACGAGTATACCTTGGCAAAAACAAAGTTCGTGGTTACCGGTCGCACCTTGAGGTCTCGCAGTCGCTCAGGGGTGAGGAACGCCCTCGCGGCCTCGTGATATCTGTCACTTGCGTCGTGTAGTGCGATAAACGCAGATGTATCGATGAACGGCCACTCACCGAAGGACGTCATTCGGCCCGATCCCCGTCTTTCTCGGGCATTCCCCGTGGGTGAGACCGAGCTCGCGGCGTTGGGTGGATGTAGCGGTCGTGGTCGGTAGATCCGTTCTCGCGCCCCGTTCTTACGGTCGAGGGTGCGGTGCGGAACAACGGATCGTCCTCGGTGACCGCGTCGCCGCCGCGCCACGAACCGCGAGGCCCGATCGGGATTTCTGATTCCCCGACTCGGCACGAATGCGCGTGTCTTGCCGCATTCTCACCTGACACGCTCTATCCCGCGCATCCCGCGTAAGCCCGGCACTGACCGGGTGAGCGTGGAGGCAAAGGCACGGCAAAACACCGCCGAGTTCAAGGAAGATTACAGGGGCAGGTCCTACGTCGAGAGGATAATCGCCTGGCTCACAGGTCACGGTGCAAGACAGGCCCGGTATATCGGACGGGGGAAGACACGCTTTCAACTCCAGATCATAGCAGCGGTCTCTAACATCCTTGCGCTTTACAGGAAGCTTGCGGAAAAGGCAAAGCTTGCAGAGGCCACCGCGGGATAACTGTCCCCATGGCCTGGCACATAAAGGATATTGAGTGATGGGAGGGCTGATAGGCATGCAAAACCACCTGTTCCTACCGAAAACAAAGCCGGTTTCGCCCAAACTGACTACCATATAATCCCTGGAAACTACGAGCCGACAAGGCTATCTCTGCGAACACGGCCTGCTTTGGAGCAGGCTTCTAGCAGGGCTCAAGGAAGCAGAGCGCAGGTTCCGGCGCGTGGCAGGCTACCGGGAACTACCGCTCCTGCGGATGCGTCTTAGGGGCGAGGTTCCCAACGCCGCCACGGGGGAGGCAGCAAACGCATGAAAAATCAAGCCGGGGTGCGCTACGCGAAATTCCGCGATGATCGGGACAACCTCCTCTCTGCCTGCGAACCCGGACAGGCTCGTGGACGAATGGTCCCGGTGCGGCGGGGCCTTGTGGCCCTACACCGCAGGAGAGAATTTGATCTCAATCCCTGTTGTCTCAGGAATAAATGTGCTTGAA
>DKEX01000119.1 GCA_002452295.1 Firmicutes bacterium UBA6811
ATGATGTTGTGCTTCGCCGGATCGTAGCTCTTCTCGTTGACGCCCATCACGATGGTGATGTCCTCGCCCTTGGCGGGGGCGGTGATGATGACCTTCTTCGCCCCGCCCTTGAGGTGGCCGGCAGCCCTGTCGCCACTTGTGAACACGCCGGTGGACTCGATGACTATGTCCACACCCAGGTCCTGCCAGCGTATCGCGGCCGGATCCTTCTCGGACAGCACCTTGACGGCTTTCCCGTTCACCACGATCTCGCCGTTCTTCGCCTCCACGCTGCCACGGAAGGTGCCATGCACCGAATCATACTTCAGGAGATGCGCATTGGTCTTCGCGTCCGCCAGGTCGTTGACGGCCACCACGTCGATCGCGGGGTTCTCCGTCGCCGCCCGGTACACGATCCGCCCGATCCTGCCGAAACCGTTGATGCCGACTTTCACTGCCATTTTCCGCTCCTCCCTGTCCCTTTCCGCCTCTTTCTTTATCCCTCGAGCTCGAGCATCCGTCGGGCCGCCGCCTCGTCTGTCACCAGCGCCTCGCGGCTCTGCTGCTTTATGACGGCCAGCACCGCCCCGGCCTTCTTCGCCCCGCCGGCCACTGCCACGAGCCTCTTGCCGGCAAGGTCCTCGGGGCGGACGCCCATGCTCGGCGTGTAGTAAACCATCCTGCCCTCGCTGTCAAAGTAGTACCCGAACATCTCTGCAACGGCGCCGCGCGAGGTCAGGATCTCCAGGGCTTCCCCGGTGATGCCGCGCCTTTTCGCCATCTCCTCGAGCGTGCCCACTCCGTGGACGACCACCCTGGCCCTCTTGATGAGGTCGAGCACCTCCCTTATTCGGGGCTCGTCCACTATCCTGGATATCGTCTCAGGGTGAAGATCGTCGGGCACGTTGAGCACCCTGTAGGTACCGCCCATGCGCCTCGCCATGGCCACCGCTATCGTATCAGCCTGCGTCTCAACCTCCTCTCCAAGACTGCCCCTGGCCGGCACCACCATGATGCCCCTGGGCCACCCGGATGGAACTACGGCCTCGGCCACCTCGGCCATGGTGGTGCCGCCGCCTGCCGCGATGATGTCGCCTTCCTCCACGATGTCGCGGAGGATACGCACCACGGCCCTGCCCATCTCCTTCTTGACGGTGGGATCGCGCCCCGAGTCCCCGGCCACCACGACGACCCTCGCTACAGGCAGCCTCTCCTCGAGGCCACGCTCGAGCCTGGCGAAGCCCCGAAGCTCCCGCACGTATTCGCCGAGGTCGGTAAAGGTGCGCTCGCCCTCCGCAGTGAGGGTTACCCCGGCCGGACTGACGGCCAGGAGGCCCTGCTGTCTCAGGAACTCGATCTCGCCCCTCACGGTGCGTTCCTTCTCCGCCAGCCGTGATGAAAGGGTGCGTCTGCCCACCGGCTGGGAGAAATGGATGTGGCGAAGGATGGAGTACCGTACGTCAATGAGTTCTCCGATCTCCGGCGCGATCTTCTGTTGCAGGCTCACGAACCTGTCCATATCGTGCGTCCCGATCGCTCCCTCGAACTCCAGATGCCACCGCCGGGGGACAATCGTGGGAAGCCGCTTCCGCCTGGGGGATCCCGCCCGTTTCGTGATTGCCGATGTTCAAGTCCTCCATCCGGCGCCCGAAGCCACGCGGTCGGCCGCGGCCGAAGCACTGGCAACCCCGGTGAGTGAGCTTCGGTGCAGTATGGTGCGGCGCGGTGCGATGCGCCGCCCCGCGGCACACGGCACCGCACGGCACATAACATAGCCCAGCACGCCATGGCTGCCAGCCCACTTGTGGTATATTATGGTAGGCCCCTGGGACGAATGGCGTCCCGGCGGATGCAATGCTGTCCCACCACGTCCAAAATAAAAACTCCCATCGTCGCCTTTAGTCTATTCTCTGCAGCATGAAAAATTCCTTCCGCCCCCGCACGGCAAATTGCAAAAAGCGCAAGACCCGCGCCTAGAACCTCCTCCGCTGCCTGGAAGCGGGCATCTGGTCCTCCTCGCGGTACTTCGCCACCGTGCGGCGGGAGATGAGGATGCCCTGGCGCTTGAGCTCGTCGGCGATGGCCTGGTCGCTCAGGGGTTTCTTCGGGTCCTCGGACTCGATGATCTCGCGGATCATCCTCTTGATGCTCTCGCTGGAGGCTGCTTCCCCGGCTGCAGTCGCGACCCCGCTCGTGAAGAAGAACCTCATCTCGTACACGCCCCTCGGGGTTTGGACGTACTTGCCCGCGGTTGCCCTGCTCACCGTGGACTCGTGCACCCCGATCTCGTCCGCCACCTCTTTCAGGGTGAGGGGCCGGAGGTACTTGATGCCCCTGTCGAAGAACTCCCGCTGAAACCTGACGATGCACTCCGTGACCCTGTGCAGCGTCTGCCTCCGCTGCTCGATGCTGCGTATGAGCCACATGGCGGAGTTCAGCTTCGACTTGACGAACTCCACCGCCCCGGCCTCCTGGCCCGGGTTCCTCAGCATCCGGCGGTACGTGGGGTTGATGCCGAGGCGCGGCGCGGACACGTCGCTCACCACGATCACGTAATCATCGCCGACCTTCTCCACCACCACGTCGGGCTCGATGTAGCCGGCCGACCTCGCCCCGGCGAACTCCCGGCCCGGCTTGGGATCGAGCGTCTTGACTATGTCGCACGCCCTCTGCACCTCTGTGATGGGCCTTGCGAGCTTCTCCGCGATCCTCCCCAGCCTGCCGGAGGCCATGTCGTCGAGGCAATCCTGGATGAGCGCCCTTACCAGCTCGGAGTCGTTTCGTGGAAGCTCCAACGTGTCGAGCTGGATGAGGAGGCACTCCTTCAGGTTTCGCGCGCCTACCCCCGCGGGCTCAAACCCCTGTATGACCTCGAGCACCCGTTCGACCCGGTCGTCGGCCACGCCCGCCATGGCGGCGACCTCGGAGACCTCCATCCGGAGGTAACCGTCATCGTCGATCCCGCCGATGAGGAGGCTGCCGATCCTCATTTCCTCCCTGGTCAGCGGCGAGAGGCGCAACTGGAACATGAGGTAGTCCTGGAACGATTCCTGGTGCCCCACGTAAGACTCATACGAGAACTCGGCCTCGCCCCGCTTCTCCTGCGGCGCCACATACCCGAACCCGAGGTCGCTGGCGTCGTCGAAGTAGCTCTGCCAGTCGATATCAGGCCCGTCTGTGTCGGCGTCGCCTGCGCCGGCAGATCCGCTCTCCGCCGCCGCACCGCCCGGGGCTGCGCTGGCCTGTCGCGCCAGCACGTCCTCCGCGGCAGGTGCGCCGCCCGCCTCGGCGGCGGCATCGGCCTCGGCATCGGAGGCGTCTTTCAGCTCGAGCACGGGGTTCTCCAGCATCTCGCTCTCGATATACTCCTGAAGCTCCATCCAGGGCAACTGGAGGATGGTTATGGCCTGGCGGAGTTCAGGGGTGATAACGAGCTTCTGAACTTGCCTGAGGCTCATCTCGTAACCCATCCTCATTGCCCTGTCACCTCCTGCTACTAGAGTATTCGCGCCGGAGTCAGGATTTCCTTTGTCTCGGCCCGCCTGGCGAGATCCAGAAGCCGTCGCATGCGGTGGTTCGCCGCGGACTTCGTTATCGGGGGCGCCAGCATCTCGCCGAGTTCCTTGAGAGTGGCCTCCGGGTGCGCCAGGCGAAGCTCGGCGATCTCGTGAAGACCCCTGGGCAGAGAGCCCATCCCTGCCCTCGCCACGAAATCCCTTATGATCTCGGTCTGGACGAGCCCCGCGTCGACCGTCTTCGCCACGTTGGCGGTGTCGCAGTTCACTGCCCGGTTGACGTCGCCGCGCACGCCACGCATCACGCGCACGCTCTCGAGGGTGATCACCGACGCGCAAGCCCCCATGACGCGCAGTAGTTGCGCGACGTCATCTCCGCCCTTCACATAGACCATGAAGCCTCTCCTGCGCCCGGTGACCCTGGCCGCCACACCGAAGGACGCAGCGATGCGCACGATGCCGCACGCCAAGGGTTCGGCATCGGTCACTATCTCCATGTGATAGGCCTTCTCGGGGTTCTGGACGTAGCCCCGGGCGAGAAAGGTTCCCCGCAGGTAGGCCCTGCGGCAGCACTGCCTGGACAGGATCCTCCACGGGACCCCGGCCCTCATCGCCCTTCGCCCGCCGGGGCTCTGCCTGGTCGCCCCCCGTGCAGGAAGGACCAGGCCCATCTCCTCGAGGGCGGCGCGCGTCGTCTCGTCCCACGGAAGCCAGACGACGTAAAGATTGCCGGGGGCGCCACCCTTGCGCCTCGCGGTCTTCGCTTGCGGCCTCAGGTCAAAGAGGTCGCGCGCGAGCGACACGATCCTCCGAGCCACGGCCGCGTTCTCCGTGGCCATCTCGAATCGCTGGGCCTCCCCGGCGGCCCGCCGGCCGCCTGCGAAGCGGCCTCGCATCCGCGCGACCGCGGAAAGCTCCGCAAGCATGCAGCACCTCTCGCCGGTGGCGAGGCGGGCAAGCTCATCCTTGGTCATGATGGAAAACACGAAAGCATCCCACCCGCCCTGATTTTATCACAGCCGCCGGGGACGTGCCGTGGTAATAAGCAATATGTCTGCCAGAATAGCTTTACCGTGGGACCCCGGTACCTGGACCATGGGAGGTGGATCTCGTGGTAAACGCGGTATGGCTCGTATTGATAGCCGCAGGAGTCATCACAGGCCTGGTGACAGGGAACGGCGAGGCCGTGACCAGCGCGGCGCTGGAGTCGGCGGGGTCTGCCGTCACCCTGTGCTTCGGGCTCATCGGTGCCATGGCCCTGTGGTGCGGAGTCATGAAGATCGCCGAGGAGGCCGGGATCGCGCGCTGGCTTGCCCGCATGGTGGCGCCGCCCGCGCGGGTGCTCTTCCCGTCGGTTCCCCGCGACCACCCGGCCATCGCAGCCGTGGCCATGAGCATCGCCGCCAATCTCCTCGGCATGGGGAACGCGGCGACCCCCCTGGGGATCAGGGCCATGGAGGAGCTCGCCACTCTCCCCGGCAGCCGGGACGAGGCAAGCGACGCCATGTGCACCTTCGTGGCCATCTGCACCGCCGGCATCACGCTGGTGCCCACCACGATCATCGCGATCAGGTCTCAGTTCGGGTCGACGAGCCCCGCGGAGGTCGTGGTGCCGATCATCATCGTGAACCTGCTGGCGACCGCCGTCGCCATCATTGCGGACAGGTTCGCGAGACCCGTCTCGCGCTCCAGGTAAGCCCGGTGACCGGTCCGGAAGCTCGTCACAGCAAGGGCAAGGAGGAAGCAGCACGATGCTCGTCAGGGCGGTTACGGCCGCATCCAACGTCATGATACCCCTCATAATCCTCACCATATGCCTCGTCGGGCGCCTCAAGGGGGTGAGGGTATACGAAACGTTCGTGGAGGGCGCGAAGGAGGGCTTTGCTACCGCAGTCCGCCTCATCCCGTTCCTTGTGGCCATGTTCGTGGCCATCGGCATGTTTCGGGCGTCAGGCGCGCTCAAGGTCGTGACCGGAGCCCTCTCCCCTGTTACAGGTCTTCTCGGCATGCCCGAGGAGCTTCTGCCCCTCGCCCTCATTCGCCCGCTTTCGGGCAGCGGCGCGCTGGAGGTGGCCACGAATCTCGTCAGGACCTTCGGGCCCGATTCAGTCATAGGCAGGATGGCCTCGACGATGCAGGCAAGCTCCGAGACCACGCTGTACATCATCACCGTGTACTTCGGAGCCGTGGGGATCAAGAAGACCCGCCATTGCCTCGCTGCGGGCCTTCTCGCGGACCTTGTCGCATTTCTCTCGTCAGTTGCGGTGTGGCGTCTTGTCCTCGGCCTCACGCCGTGAGCCCGCCGCCGGGGCCGCCCCACCGGCGCCGCCCGGCCGGCGCGCGGCCCGGGCGGACCCCAGGTCCAGCACGCGCCCCACCTCGTGGCGCGATCCCCTCGCCGTAGCCCTGGCCTCCACCACCAGCCCGACGATGGCGCGCGCAAGCCGCTCCGGGTCGTGCCTCGCGTAATCAGCAACGGACACGAGGTCGCCCTCCACCACGGAGACCCCGAGGCCCCTGAGATTGTCGCTGTCGGCAGTTACAGGGTACGCGCCCTCCTGCCGGTACCGCTCGGCGATCTTCGGCGGCACCTGGCCGGTGTTCACAAGGGCCACGTCCACGATACCCCGCCCGACGTGCTCGAAGAGAGCCCGGAGGTGATCCGACGCGGCAAACCCGTCGGTCTCGCCCGGCTGGGTCATGACGTTGCTCACATATACCTTTAGCGCCCTGCTCCGGCGGATCGCCTCGGTGATCCCCGGGACGAGCAGGTTCGGGAGCACGCTTGTGAACAGGCTCCCCGGCCCCAGCACTATGAGCTCGGCCCCGGCTATGGCCTCCACGGCCTCGGGGAGGGCCACCGGGTCCCTGGGCCTCAAGAAGACCCGCCTTATCGGGGCGCCGCACGTCGACAGCGTCGACTCGCCCTCCACCACGGCCCCGCCCTCGCACTCCGCGGCAAGGACGACATCCTCGAGCGTGGACGGCAGCACCCGCCCCCTGACCGCCAGCACGCGGCTGGACTCCTTCACCGCCTCCTCGAAGTCGCCCGTGATGGCGGACATGGTGGCTATGAAGAGGTTGCCGAAGGTGTGCCCTCCGAGCCCTGTCGGGTCGCCCTCGGGAAACCGGTACTGGAAGAGGCGCGCCATGAGGGGCTCCGAGTCAGCCAGGGCCACAAGGCAGTTGCGGATGTCTCCCGGTGGCAGCACCCCCATCTCCTTGCGCAGCCTGCCCGAGCTTCCCCCGTCGTCGGCCACGGTGACGATGGCCGTCACATTACTGGTGAACTCCTTGACGCCCCGGAGAAGCGTGGAGAGGCCCGTCCCGCCGCCGACCACGACGATCCTCGGGCCGCGGCCGAGCTGCCGCTCCCGCTGCACAAGCTCGGCGATGCGGTTCTCCGCGCCGGGCATGAGCGCGGCGACGATGGACCGGATGATCGCACCCGCGGAGATCCCCATGATGGCAGCTCCGCCGACCACCGCGGCGATGCCGGCCACAGTCACAAGGCCTCTCGGAAACGGCCCCGGGCGGGGAACGCCGAGCCAGGCGAACCAGCGCTCGAGAATGTCAAGCGCCCGGCCGTCGAGCAACGTCACGCTGCCGAGCACGACAAGCGCCACCCCGAGCGCAAAGCCGGCAAGCCACCTTTTCACTCTCATCCCCGGATACAGCCACCGGAGGGCCTTCACTCCCTGATCACATCTTTCATTCAGCCAGTCTGTCCTGGACATCCCTGTCGCGGTACTCCACGGTCACGTTGTACCCCCGCTCTCTCAGGAAACCCGCGAGCCGGTCCGCGATGGCTATCGACCGGTGCCGGCCGCCCGTGCAGCCGATGCCCACGACAAGCTGGGTCTTACCTTCCTTAACGTAATGCGGCAGCAAAAACGCCATGAAGTCGAACAGCTTTTGCAGGAACCTCCGCGTCACGGGCGACTGGAAAACATACTCCCTCACCGGTTCAGCCTCCCCGGTGAGCGGGCGCAGCGACTCCACGTAGTGGGGGTTTGGCAGGAACCTCACGTCGAAGACGAGGTCTGCGTCCATCGGGATGCCATACTTGAACCCGAACGCCACCACCGCCACGTCGATCCGCTCTCTCTGGGGCGTGCGGGCGAAAACGTTCATTATGCGCTCCCGCAGTTGCTTCGGTGGAATGGCTGACGTGTCGATGATGCGCGTGGCCCTGCCCCGGATCTCCTCCAGCCTGTGGCGCTCCTCCTCTATGCCCTCGAGGACCCCGCCCTCGGCCGACAGCGGGTGG
The DNA here is from genome assembly GCA_002452295.1 of Firmicutes bacterium UBA6811. Lineage (GTDB taxonomy): Bacteria > Bacillota > SHA-98 > UBA4971 > UBA4971 > UBA6256. The sequence continues at coordinate 7,765 of DKEX01000119.1, forward strand.
CGACGACGGGTCTCCTTGAACCTTCGCACCAGGACCTCGTCGGACGCTTCGAGAAAGAGGATCTCGTAGGTGACCCCCATCTCCTCCAGGGCGTCGAGGGCAGCTGACAGGCTGTCGAAGAACTCCCGGCTCCTTATGTCAACCACCAGGGCTATCTTATTTGTCTTGCCTTCGGACTGTGCCACAAGCTCCGCGAACTTCGGAATGAGGGTGGGTGGAAGGTTGTCGACGCAAAAGAAGCCCATGTCCTCAAAGGCCCGCACGGCCTCGCTCTTGCCGGCGCCCGAGAGCCCCGTGATGATCACAAACCGCCCATCGCCCAAGTTCCCATCTCCCGGTTCCTCTGTTCGCCTCATGCCCACAAGTTCATGCCCGTACGTTGATGATCCTCTCCGGGTCAAGGCCCGCCCTGATGGCCACCTCCAGCGCCCGCCCGAACTCGCCCACCTGGTCGGGGCTATGGGCATCGCTGTCTATGCAGAAGCTGGCGCCCTGCCGTGCCGCCACCTTCACGAACTCGACGTCGAGGTGGGCGTGTTTTGCGTTTATCTCGAGGGCCGTGCCGACCCTGGCGCACTCCCGGGCAAGCTCCTCCGTATCTATGGACACGTGGAGCCCCGGATGGGTGACGACATCCACTCGGTTCCTTCTTACAGCCTCTATCAGCGACTTCGTGTTGTCAACCCTCGCGCGTTCTGCGAGGCTCCGGCTCCACCTGGCGACGAAGTTGCGGCCTGCCAGCTTCCACGAGTCCGACACAGTCCGTCCGCGCACCATCAGGTGGTGGCCGGCGAGCACTATGTTCATGCGCTCCAGCACGTCGGCAGGGACATCGAGCCCGCCGTGGGTGTCGATGATGTTCGCCTCTACCCCCATGAGCACCCTGACCCCGGGGAAAGCTGCCCTCGCCTTCTCGACCTCCTCCGCGATGTCGTCGAAGGCCGCAAGGCTCCTCACGCCGAGGCCGAAGAGGTTCGCGGGGCCGTGATCGGTGATGGCGACGGCCTCGAGCCCCTTGCGTGCCGCGGCCCGCACGTTGTCCATGACCGTGCCCTTGCCGTGGCTGAACCTCGTATGGGTATGGTAGTCGGCGAAAACCCTCATCAGTATACCATGGTCCGCGTGCCCGGGCCAGGGACGAACCCCTCCGGCGACGGCTCGATCTGCGATGCGGCCTCCTCGTCCACGATGAACGTGACAGCGGGATGAAGCTGCAGCACCGAGCCCGGGACCATCTCCGTTACCGGACCGTGCACCATCTGGGCGATGACAGGCGCCTTCGCCTTGCCACTGGCGAGGAGCACGATAGACCTGCTGTTCATGATCGTCCGTATCCCCACCGATATCGCCTGCCTGGGTACGGCGTTCTCGCCGCCCTCGAAGAACCTGGCGTTCGCCTCGATGGTGCGCTTTGCGAGGAACAGCGCCCGGGTGCGGGACCCGAACTCGGTCCTCGGCTCGTTGAACCCGATGTGGCCGTTCCTGCCAACCCCGAGGATGGCGAGATCGATCCCTCCTACATTTCTTATTGCCCGTTCGTAAGCGCGGCATTCCTCACGAACGCCCGGGGCAAGGCCGTCAGGTATGTAGACGCGATCCGGCCTGACGTTCACATGATCGAAGAGCCGGGTGCGCATATAATGATGAAAGCTCGCCGGGTGATCCGGGCTCAGCCCGAGATACTCGTCGAGGTTGAACGTGGTAACCTGCGAGAAATCCAGGCCTTCCTCGCGGTGCATCCGCACGAGCTCGGCGTACAGACCGAACTGAGTCGCGCCCGTCGCCAGGCCGAGCACGCTCGAGGGTTTCGAGCGCACCTCTCCCGCCACCATCTTCGCGGCTTCCCGACTCATAGTATCGTAATCCTGCGCAACCACAACAACCATAAGCCCGCACCCCCAGTTTCCGTGTCCCTGAGCAGACCCGCTCATTCTAACCCTGGTACACCACGGCCCCACCGACGATGGTCGCGCGCACCGCTCCCGATTCATCCATGAGGACGAGGTCGGCGTCCTTGCCCTCCTCTATGCTACCCTTGCGGTCGTAGAACCCCGCCACCCTCGCAGGAACGGCCGAGGCCATCGCCACCGCATCAGCCAGGCATACGCCCAGGTCGTCCACGGCCCGGCGGACCGCCCTGTCGAGCGTGAGGGCGCTCCCGGCGAGGCTTCCGTCGGGAAGCCTGACCGCGCCGCCCTCATACAGCACGCGCTGCCCTCCAAGCTCGTACTCGCCCTCGGGCATCCCCGCAGCCATCGTGGCGTCGGTGATGAGGGCGAGCCTGTTCCTCCCCTTGCATCTGTACAGGATCGTCGCCGCCGCAGGGTGCAGGTGGAACCCGTCGAGGATGGCCTCTGTCGTGAGGTCATCGCACGCGAGCATCGCGCCAGCCATCCCCGGGCTGCGGTGGTGTAATCCCCGCATGGCGTTGAATGCGTGCGTCACGTGGGTCGCCCCGGCTCTCACCGCCCGCGCCACGTCCTCGAACGACGCGAGGGAGTGGCCCAGCGATACCCTCACCCCGCGTCTGTGCGCCGCCTCTATGAACTCCATGGCCCCGTCGAGCTCCGGGGCGACGGTGGTCAGCCTCACGAGCCCGCCCGACGCCTCGATGAGCCTCGCCAGCTCAGCCACATCCGGCGGCCGTATCACATCTGCCGGCTGGGCGCCCCTGCTGTCAGGGTTCACCCACGGCCCCTCCAGGTGCACGCCCAGCACCTGCGCGCCGCCGGTGCCGCGCCTCGCCACGTCGGCTGCGGCCCTCACGGCGCCCACCAGGTCTTCGTGGGGTGCGGCCATTGTCGTGAGAAGCATGGACGTGGTGCCGTGCCTTGCGTGCGCCTGGCACATGGCTGCCACGGCCTCACATGTCCCCTCCAGCACGTCGTGGCCGCCCCCTCCGTGCACGTGGATGTCCACGAACCCGGGCGCGACCACAAGGCCCGATGCGTCGAGGACATCGCGGCCGCACGTGCAATACTCCCTGAACTCACCGTACGACCCGACCCTGGCGATCCTGCCGTCCTCGATGACGATGAACCCCGAGACCATTATACCTTGTGGAGTCAAGATGTCAGCATTCTTGATGATCACCTGGTGCCCTCCTCCGATCCCGCTATCCGCCGGCACGCCAGAGAGTCCTCGATGTTCGCCACGACCTTGCCTGTCACACGGTGCCCCGCCTCCTGGATGCCCAGGAGGTACGCACCCACGACAGGGGGAAATCTCGAATCCACGACCTGGGAGGCGGGGGCCGCCCTCGCAAGCTCCCTGGCAAGGGCGGAGCGGACGATCTCGCCCGCCCCGAACACCCCGCCGGAGGTCACACAGAGGACGGCGTCGTGCTCCATCCCGAGGGCCTTCACCACGCTTGCGGCTGTGAGGCCAAGCTCGGCCCCTGCGCCGCGGAGTATGCGGCGCGCCACGCGGTCGCCCCTCCGGGCCGCTTCGGCCACCAGCACAGCAAGCCCCGCTATGTCGGTTCTGCCAAGGCCCTTGCGGTACGTGATCTCCACCAGGTCATCGGGCGAGCCGATCTTGAACTGCTCCAGCACGGCCCCGGAAAGGGCCGTGGGGTCGCCCCGGCCGTCGGCCGCCCGGACCACGGACTCGAGGGCCTTGCGCCCGATGTCGTAGGCGCTGCCCTCGTCGCCCAGGATATACCCCCAGCCGCCGGCCCTCCTTCTCTCGCCCTTCGCGTTTATCCCGAAGGCAACCGACCCCGTGCCTGCGATCACCACGACGCCCGGCTGGCCCAGCGTGCCCCCGGCAAGCGCTATCGCGGCGTCGTTGTCCACTGCGATCCTGGCCGCGAGGCCGGCGCCTTCCAGGATGCCTGCCGCCTGCTGGCGGTCCGCGGGCCTATCCACGCCTGCCGCGCCCACGAACGCCACGTCGAAAACCTCGTCCCCGGCGGGAAGCAGGCTTCGCGCCCTGCCGGCGGCGGCGAGGATCTGGTCCTTCATACCCTCGGGCCCCGATACCTGGTAGTTGGCCGGACCTGCCTGGGAGCGCACGAGTATCTCGCCGTGGACGGTCCCCACCACGCAGTCGGTCCTGGTACCACCGGCGTCTACCGCAACGATGAACCCCATGTCGCCCCTCCCGTGGCCAGCGCAAGCGCCTTCCGGACGTGCCCGCCCGAGGCCTGGAGCAGCTCCTGCGCCCGCTCCCTGTCGACGCCTGCCTTCTGCATGACTATGGCAGTCTTCGCGTTCCCGCCTGATGCGGCGAAGAGCCTCTCGGCCTCATCGCGCCCCACGCCGGTGGCGGCCATGATGATCCTCGCTACCCGGTCCACCAGCTTCCTGTTGCCGGGCCGCACGTCAACCATGAGGTTCCCATACACCTTGCCCAGCTTCACCATGCTGGCGGTGGTGAGCATGTTGAGCACCATCTTCTGGGCCGTGCCCGCCTTCATGCGCGTGGACCCGGTTATCACCTCGGGGCCCGGGGCGGGTTCGATGGCCACGTCGGCTGCGGCCGCTATCGGGGACGCCTTCGCGCACACCACGGCCACGGTGGCCGCGCCGCGCGCCCGGGCCTCCCTGAGCGCGCCGAGCACGTAGGGCGTCCGACCACTCGCGGACATCCCGACGACGACGTCGCCCTCCCCCACCGCGTGCTGCGCCACATCCCTCGAGCCCAGGTCGGGGGCGTCCTCCGCGCCCTCCACGGCGCTCCAGGCGGCGTCGGGGCCTCCCGCGATGATCGCCTGCACGGTGCCGGGGTCGATGCCATAGGTGGGCGGACACTCGGACGCATCGAGCATGCCCAGGCGGCCGCTGGAGCCGGCGCCGACGTAGATGAGCCGGCCGCCGCGGCCAAGGCGGTCTGCGATAAGGTCGACCGCCTTGGCGATGCTATCGAGCTCGGCCTCCACGGCCAGGGCGACCTTCTTGTCCTCGTCGTTGATGAGCTTCACCATGTCCCGCGTGGACAGAAGGTCGATATCCGCGCTCGAGGGATTCGATTCCTCCGTCAAGAGGCTCTCTAGGTCGTCACGTGTATTCATCGGCAGCCTCCAGTCGCTCTGCGCCTCCGCGCACACCTGTGCGCGGCCATGCCCCGGCCATGCCCCGTTCCCCGTTCACAGGTGGGCCCTGTGCGTGTTCCAGAGCGCGCCCCGCACCCCGGGAGTCATCTCGACGCCCGCAAGCTCCAGGGCACAGAGCACCGCGCCCAGCACCGGCGGGTCCTTGAGGAGGATGAACTCCACCGCCCGATACTCCGCCAGCACCCCCGCCTCGAGGGTGTCGGTCAAGAGGGGGTCGTCGGCGTTGGCGAAGACCCCTCCGGAGAGCACGACCTTCACCCTGTCGGCAGGCGCGAACAGCTTGCGCAGGGCGGCGAGGACGGCTATGGCAAGCTCCCTGCCCACATCGCGCAGGATGTCGCACGCCACCTGGTCGCCGCGCCGCGCCGCCTCGAACACGAGCGGCGCCAGGAAGGCCACGTGGACTGGAGATTCGGAGCCAGGGTAGAACCGCTCCACCAGGTCGTCTAGGTTTGTGAGGCGCAGCTTCTCGCAGAGCATGTCGTAGAGGATGGTGGGCTTGCCACGGCCGTCGTGGCCGCGCGTGGCCATCCGCACGGCGAGGGCACCCATATAGTTGGCCCCGGCGCCATCGCCGAACATGTACCCCAGCCCGCCCACCTGCACCCGCTTGCCTTCGCGGTTGAACGCGATGACGTTCGTGCCGGTGCCGCAGACGGCCACCACGCCCACGCCGTCGCCGGTGGCGGCCCGAAGGGCGATGGTGGCGTCGTTCTCCAGGCCCATCCGGGGTGCGGGGTTCACCTCAGCCAGAAACCTCTCTATGATGGCGAAGTCCGCCGGACGGTCAGCCCCGGCCATGCCGTAGAAAGCGGCCTCGAGGTCGCCGGCGCCTATCCCCGCCGCGTCGAGGGCGAGGTCCATAGCCCTCTTGACCTGGCCCTTTGCAAGCTCCACACCGATGGCCTGGAAGTTGCCGGGGCCGGCCTTACCGGCGCCGGCGACGTGCCCTGCGAGATCGCTCACGAGGGCAGCCGTCTTCGTGCCCCCTGCATCAACTCCCATCACGTACCTCAACGCTCGTCCCCCTTCCGCGTCTCGCCGGCATTGCGGCCGTCACGGGCTATTGCCGGCGCCGTCGCGCGGACCTCGAACGGCCCCTCTGCAAGCGCCTTCCAGTAGTCGGGCCTGTCCTGGATGGAGTCGTACGAGAACAGCACCACGCCCGCGGCCCCAAGCCGCCTCGCCACCGTGATCTTCTCGACGCAGCCCGCCGGGTCCTCCAGCATGTTGTACGCGCCCACGCCCGCCAGCACCCGGCCCCAGCCGGGCGCGGCTTTCACTGCCTCGCCGATATGCCCTGCGAAGCGCGCTGTCTGTGCCGTGTAAGCCATCGGGACCACGAAGTCCACGATGCCCCTGGAAAGCCAGGGCTTCCAGTCCTGCAGCCTGTGCTCGGCTGCATCCTCCGCGTCCGGGAACACTGCGGCGGACACCGCCACGCCCGGCCTTGCCCGCTTTACGTCCTCGTACACCCGCTGCACGAGCTCGGTGACCTGGTCGCACCGGAACGAGCCCCACTTCGCCGATAGCTCCCGGTACAGGTCATCCCCTCGCCTGCCTTCAAACGCCCCCGAGCCTTTTGCGAGGTCCAGCGGGTCATACCCGGTGAGGTTGCGAAACGCATCCCTCGCCTCGTCGCCGTACCCGAACCTCTCGGCCGGGTACCTTATGTAGTCGAAGTGGACCCCATCCACGTCGTAGTTGCGGACCACCTCCATGAAGACGTCGTGGACGTACGCCTTCACACCCTCTATCGCCGGATCGAGCATGACCGAGACAAGCTCCCCCCGGCCCATCTCCGGGGTATAATCGAGCGTGGAGACCCCGTCGTCGTCAACGAGCGCCCATTCCGGGTGCCGGGTGAGCACGTGCTCCGGCTGGTACTCCCGGCAGCCGAGCCTTCCCACGGTGAACGCGTTGATCCAGGCGTGCACCTGCAGCCCCCCGGCGTGGGCGCGCTCGATACAGAACGCGAGCGGGTCGAAGCCTGGAGCGACATCCGGCATCGTCGGCACTATGCTACTTGTGTAATACGCCTCGCCGCGCCCGTTCACCTGCACGAAGAGGGCGTTGAAGTTGCTCCTCGACGCGAGGTCCACCAGCCTCTCGATGGACTCCTTCGTCGTCATGCTGGTGCGGACCACCCACAGGCCCCTCAGCTCGTGCGCCGCCACCCACATCGCGTCGGCCCGCGGTCTTGTGACCATGCACACCGCCCCTCCCGCAAGCAAAATCGCAACAGCAACGCAGGCCCGACGGTGTTCCGGGCCTGCGCGTGCAAGCGTTGCAGAAAGCCTCGTGATAAGCGCCAGAAAAGCGCCCAGGGCATGCCGGCCCATCTGAAAGACGAGCGCGGCAGCCCGGCCCCTGGAAGGCGCTCCCTCTCCCACGTCTCGCCTGCCTCCCCGGTCCGGGTATACGGCCTAAATCTCCGGCCTCTCCTGCTCCATGCGCACCTTGCCCCGCGAGCGCAGGAAAGCGAGGATACGCCCGACATCGGTATTGAGCACGAGATCGTCCGTCAGGCCTGCGCGCTCTGCAAGCTCCATGGCGGCATCGAAGACCCCGACCCGCGACGCGTGATGGGCGTCGCTTCCGATGACCACCCTTGCGCCGTGCCTGGCTGCAAGCTCGGCAAAGCGGAAGCAGTTGTCCGCGCTGTCGAGCCTGGCGACGGTGAGGGACGAGTTGTTGATCTCGAGGAGCTTGCCGAGGTCCTTCGCGGACCGTACCACCTTTTCCATGTCCACCTGGAAAGCAGGGTTTCCGGGATGGGCGATGGCGTCCACGTAGGGGTTTTGCATGGCGCCTATCATGGCCCTGGTGTTCTCCTCGACCGTCCCCCCGTCGTATCCGGTGCCCGCATGAAAGCCGGCAAGCACGAATTCCAGCTTCTTCAGGACACGCTCGGGAAGGTCCAGGTCGCCAGAGGGGCTCGTTATGTTCGCCTCAACTCCCTTGAGGACCTCCACTCCAGCGATGGTCGCCGGGACGACCCGCAGGTTGCCGAAGTAGTAACGGTGCGGCCCGCCCGGGATGTTCGGGCCATGGTCGGTGATGGCTACCATCTCGAGCCCGGCGTCGCGCGCAGCCCGGGCCATCTCGTCGATGGTGTTGTATGCGTGCCCACTTGCAATAGAGTGAGTGTGAAGGTCAGCAACGAGTCTCATTCCGTGTCCTCCCAGGCGATCCCTGTGGTGCAGCGGCGCGGGATCCGGTGCCCGAGAGTCCAATTCAACGCCGGGAGGCAGATCCCTGCTTACAGGCGAACGCAGCAGGATCAATATCCGGGAACACCGCGTCTATGGCCTCGATCTCCTCGAGGTACCCGAGGGTCTCGGGCGACGCGACCTCCCGGCCGAGGGTCTCCAGGAGCCGAGCAAACCTGTGCCGGTGCTCGAGAAACCGCCGCGATGCATAGTCCGCGGCTTGCTCGGTGGTAACCAGGAACGGCCAGTCGCTGCTCTGAAGGAGGAGCGCCTCGCGGGCCGCCTGGCGCAGCACGCGCTCGCCAGAGGACGGCCATCCATCGCGGTCCGGGCGCGCTCCGCCGCCGTCGCCCCCCGGTGGGCCCTCCAGGCGCCGTCTGGCGTCGCCCGCGGGCCGGGGCGTCGCCGCGATCGTCTCCATCTCCCTTTCTGTGTCGTGGATCTCGTTCCACATCCAGCCAGTGGCTTCATTGTCCCAGATGTAGTGGCCCCCGCCCATCCCCCAGGAGCTTTCCGCGAGATCCACCTGGCCCGCGGGAGGATGATGCTCGAGATACCGGGCCGCAGTCGTGAGGTCCACACCCTCGCTGCGGGCCAGGCCCTCCAGGGCCCAGCGCAGCCAGTCCAGGCCCTCCATCCACCAGTGCCCGAAAAGCTCCACGTCGAAGGGGGCCACGATGACGCCGTGCTTTCCTGTGTCCCTGTAAAAGTCGCCCAGCAGCCTCTCGACGAGGTGGACGAAATGGCTGGCGTGCTCCTTCGCCCGGGCGAGGGCGGCATCGGGCTGGTAGACCTCCTTGGAGCCCAGGTCCACCAGGCGGCTGGTGACCTTCCAATAGCGAAGGCCCGAGATGGAGTCGCGTTTGTGGAACTCGCGGTAGTTCCCGTCGCCAGGGTAGCCCCACTCCGACGACCACACCTGCAGGGCGGTGCGCTCGTTGCGGCCAAGCACGGCGACTCCGCTCCCCGGGAGCGAGTATGGCAGGTATGTCGTGTAGCCGGATCGCGCCGGGATGAACCTCGGCTCAGGCTGTCGTCGCAAAAGCCCCGCCCCGTACATGCCAACGGGAGCGCCGCCCTGGATGGCGTGGGCGTCCACGAAGAAGTGCCTGATCCCCATGGCCGCAAGGGCACCGTCGATGCCGGCGCTCGCGAACGCGGAGCCGGGCGGGCCGGCCGGGGAGAAGTCGCGGGGGCGATACCCGCATTCAGGGAGCCATATCCCGAGCGGCCTCCTTCCGAAGCAGCGCTCGTAGGTGTCGCACCCCACCTTCACCTGGGCGTAGACCGACGACTCCCTCGCGAGAAGCGGAAGATAGGCATGGGTGGCTGCCCCGGCCACGATCTCGATGTGGCCCTCGTCCTGGAGCGAGCGAAAGGCCGAGACGATGTCGCGCCTGTATCCGTCGTGGAAGCTCGCCCGGACCCTCTCGTACCGGTCGCGGTGGAATCTCGCGAGGTCAGAGAGGCGCCCCTCGCTCTCGGCCTGGAATCTCGCGATGTCCCCTTCCGCGGCGGCGATCTTCGTTTCCAGGTACTCATCAAAGCGAAACAGCATGTACGGGTCCGAGAGCTGGTCCAGAAGCACAGGCGTGAGCCCGACGGTGAGCTTCGCCGGAACGCCCCTGGCCACGAGGTCCGAGATGATGTCGAGGATCGGGATGTAGGTCTCCGCCATGGCCTCGAACACCCATTCCTCGCCGAAGGGCCATATCCCGGCCTTTCGGCAGTACGGCAGGTGGCTGTGAAGCACAAACACAAACGAGCCTGTGGACACGATAGCTCCTCCTCACAGATCGCCCTTTCTTGCCGGCTTGCCGAGTCCCCTCGACAACCAAAGCCCTCTCGACTCATTCATGAAATTCATGAACCTGATCCATGAAAACCAGGGGCAGCCTTACGTACAAGAACCAGAGCCTCCATGAGAGAATCCCGTGGGGCGCTCCCGGTGCAAGGAGGGCGGACGCCTTTCGCGCAAGACTCCTCGTACAGCCCTAGTTTAAGCCGCAGGGCGCGCCCCTATTCGGTGAGCGGCCGGGCGCCGCCGCAAGTGGCCGAGCACTTTCAACCGGGCGTGCCAGCCAAGCGCCCAGCGCCTCCGTTGCCGGAGCTGGACTTGTTGCCCTTTCTGGTAAATCCACACAGCGACCCTCGAATAAACGCGGACAGCGCAAGAGATATTATTACAGAGACGTGCCGGAGCACGTCTGGCAGTCGTTTCTTCCAGTGGTTCCGTTTCCCGATGTTAATGATAGCCAGGAGGTAGCCGGAGTGGCGGCCATCAACGAGACAAGGGCAACAGGCGAAAACACAAGCCAGCCTTCGCTGGGCGAGGGAATCGAGAAAACCGCTCCTGCCAGAGAAGTGGAAGAGATCCGTCTTCCGGAAAGCGTGTCGGAGCTTCGTATCGTGGAGACGAGGGAGATCAACCTCGGCGAGGACGTGGTCCACGGTACGACCTATCCCACGTACACCGCCAGGACCGAGACGGCATACGACCTTCCCCAGGGCTACGGCGCCACGAAAGTGGTCCTTATGGTGCGCGACCCGTACTGGCTGCACGCGTACTGGGAGATCGCCGAGGACATATCAGGCACCGTGGCCTCGGAGCTGGGTCCCAACGGCTGGAGCGTGACCCGGAGATCCCTCCGGGTGCACGACGTGACCGACGTGGACTTCGATGGAACCAACGCCCACCGCTCTTTCGACATCGATATCGGCAACGGAGCCAACAACTGGTATATCAACGTGGAGCGCCCCAACCGGGCGTACTGCGCCGATCTCGGCCTGGTGGGCCCTGACGGCCGGTTCGTGCTCCTTTCCAGGTCCAACGTGGTCCGGACGCCGCGCGCCGGCCCGTCCGAGGTCATCGACGAGGAATGGATGACCATCTCAGCCATAGAGAGGTACTATCCGCACCCGGGGCGGCTCCCCTCGTCCCCGGAGATGGTGTCGGCCGGCATGGAGCACATGGCACTCGAGATGGGGTCCGGGTTCGTGGCCGCCATCCCGGTCTCGAGCCCGGGCGTGGCGGCGGGGGTGGCCGAGCAAAGAGCCTTCTGGCTCAACGCGTCGGTGGAGGTCATCGTCCACGGCGCCACCGAGCCCGGGTCCACCGTGACGATCCAGGGCCTCCCGGTGAACCTCCGTCCTGACGGCACCTTCTCGACGAGGTTCCACCTTCCCGATGGCCGGCAGGTCGTCCCCATCGAGGCTGTGTCCAGGGACGGCAGCATGAGGCGGTCCATCACCACGAGTCTCGCCCGCGAGACCTGGTAGACCTGCCAGGCCAGGCCCGCCTAGCCTGGCAAACCTGACAAATCTGGCAGGCCTGGTGAAATCGGCAGAACAAACCCACGCGAGGGAGATGAAACCGGAACATGGCGGACGAAAAGGGTTATCTTGCGCTTGTGCTGCACGCGCACCTGCCATATGTGAGGCATCCTGAACACCCCGATTTCTTCGAGGAAAGCTGGCTATTCGAGGCCATAACCGACACGTACATCCCGCTCATCAAGGTCTTTCAGGGCCTTCGGCGCGACGGCGTAACCTTCAGGATCACCATGTCCATCACCCCGCCCCTCGCGTCCATGCTCCTCGACCCGCTCCTGCAGGAGAGGTATCTCCGCCATCTCGGCAGGCTCATCGAGCTTGCGGAGAAGGAGGTGGAACGCACCAGGTGGCTTCCGGAATTCAACGAGAACGCCCGGATGTACAGGGACCGGTTCTACGAGGCCCGGCGCATCTTCGAGGACGTGTACGGGCGCAACATCCTGACGGCCTTCAGGGAGCTCGAGGCCCAGGGGTGCCTCGAGATCATCACATCAGCGGCGACCCACGGGTACCTGCCCCTCATGGAGATATGCCGCGAGGCCGTGCGCGCCCAGATCAAGATCGCGACGGATTTCCACAGGCGGGTGCTGGATAGAAGGCCGGTCGGCTTCTGGCTGCCGGAGTGCGGGTACAACCCCGGCGACGACCAGGTCCTGAAGGAAGAGGGGATCAGGTACTTCATAACCGACGCCCACGGCGTGCTCTTCGCCTCGCCCAGGCCGAAGTACGGGGTCTTCGCGCCGATATGCTGCAAGTCAGGGGTCGCCGCCTTCGGACGGGACATGGAGTCCTCGAAGCAGGTATGGAGCGCGCGGGAAGGCTACCCCGGGGACCACGACTACCGGGAATTCTACAGGGACATCGGCTACGACCTGGAGTACGACTACATCCGGCCCTACATCCACTCGAGCGGGGCGCGCATCAACACCGGCATAAAGTACTACAGGATCACCGGCAAGACCCACGACAAGCAGCCCTACAACAGGCAGCGGGCCGTCGAGAAGGCCGCCATCCACGCCGGGAACTTCATGTTCAACCGGGAGAAGCAAATCGAGTACCTCGCGTCTGCCATGGACCGCAGGCCCATCGTGGTGGCCCCGTACGACGCCGAGCTTTTCGGCCACTGGTGGTTCGAGGGGCCAGAGTGGCTGGATTTCCTCATGAGGAAGATCGCCTACGATCAGAAGACCATCGCCCTTATTACGCCCGGCGACTACCTCGGGATATACAGGCGCAACCAGGTGTCCACCCCGTCCCTCTCGAGCTGGGGTTACAAGGGTTACAGCGAGGTGTGGCTTGAGGGGTCCAACGACTGGATTTACCGCCACCTGCACACGGCCGCCGGGAGGATGGTGGAGCTTGCGCGGACCCACCCGGGCGCAGACGGTGTTCTGCGGCGGGCGCTGAACCAGGCGGCGCGGGAGCTTGTGCTCGCCCAGAGCAGCGACTGGGCGTTCATCATGAAGACCGGCACGATGGTATCGTACGCGGTGCGCAGGACAAAGGAGCACATCTGGCGCTTCACCAGGCTGTATCACGACATACTGGGCGGCACCATCGACGACGGGTGGCTTGCTGACATCGAATACAGGGACAACATCTTCCCCGACATAGACTACCAGGTGTACGCCGCCGCCCCGGCTGGTGCTGGTGCTGACGCTGGCGTGGGCGCGGGCGTGGGGGCGAGCGAGGTGGGGGCCGCCGCCGCTATGTCGTTCTGATCTCGCTGATCTTCGACATGTACATCTCGCGCAGGGCTTCAGCGTCGGCGGGCGTGGACGCCTCGCTGTACACGTGGAACAGCGGCTCCTCGGAATCAGGCAGAATGAGAGCCCACCCGGTGTCATGGTAGACCTTGATGCCGTCGATGAGCTCTACCTTCTCGGTGCGGGTCTCCTCGATGAGCGTTCGCATGACCTTGCCCTTGTCATCCCACGGACACTCCACGGTCCGCTTGCTCATGTAGAACTGCGGCACCATCGAGATGAGCGACGACAGGGGCACGTTCTCGGCGGCCATCACCTCGAGTATCTTGGCGAGCGACAGGAGCGCATCGAAGGCCGGCTGGAAGCCGGGGAGTTCTCTCTCGCCGATGAGGATCTTCTCCTCGATGACCTTCTCCATGAGGGACCTGGGGTTCGCGCGCGTGCGGACCACGCGGCCGCGATAGCTCCTCGCCATCTCCTCGATGATCCTGGGGGCGGTGACAGGTACCGCCACCGTGGCGCCCTCCCTGGACTTCAGGATGAGGAGAGACATGAGGGCGCAGAACATCTCCTCGGAGACGCCCTTGCCCTCTTCGTCCACGAGGAGGAGCTTTTCCGCGTTGTTGTCCACACCGATGCCAAGGTCGGCACCTCGTGCGATCACAGCCTTCGAGAGGAGAGAGAGGGAGTCAAGCACCTCCAGGTGGTGCCTCGGGCGGGCGGCTGCGCCACTATCCGGGTTCAGCGCCAGCACGTCGCACCCGAGGGCATCGAGGAGCGTTGGGAGGAGAAGCGACAGGTTCCCGGGGTCGAAGTCCACGACGACCTTGAAGCGCCGGGCGCGCACGGAGGCGATGGACACCGTCTTGAGCAGGCCGTCCAGGTACTGCTCGACGACGCGGGTGAGGAAGGCGACCTCGCCGATGTCCTCGGTGCCCACGCGCCTGAAGTCGTCGCTGAAGAAGGCGTTCTCCACCTTGCGCTCCATGGACGTGTCTATGTTGATCCCTTTCTCGTCGAGGAACTCGACAAGGCCGATGTTGGGGTCATACGGGGACAGCCTCACGTGCAGGCCGCCCGCCACACCCAGCGCCGCCACGGCATAGCGGGTGACAGGCGTGGTCATGCGGCCGATATCGTAGACGTTCGTGCCACTGGAGAGAAGGCCGGCCGTCATGGCACGCTTCAGCATCCGCGACGGCTTGTAGGCGTCGGAGCTCACCACGATGGCCTTCCTCTCGCCGATGCAGGCGCCGTAAGCCGCGCCCAGCTTCGCGGCGAACTCGGGGGTAAGCTCGACGTTAAGGAGGCCGGACACCCCGTACGACCCGAACAGCCTCCTCGACCACTTCGCGCCCCAGACCAGGCTGGTGGTGATGGTGGTGCCGGCGTCGATGACCTTGTCTGGCCATATCTTCACGCCTGGCTTGATGATGCTGCGCTCGCCCACGGAGCAGTCTGCCCCGACCACCGACCCCTCGAACACGGCGGCCTTCGCCTTGATGCTGGTCCTCGAGCACACAATCGCCCCGCGCAGCTCGGCCTCTTTGCCCACGTACGAGTTGTTCCATATGATGCTCCGCTTCACCGACGCCCCCTCGTTGAGGAGGTTCTGGTGGCCGATGACGCTGCCGTCGCCGACCTCGGCGTTGCGCTTGACCCGGCAGCGGTCGCCGATGACAACGGGCGGCGTGAGCCTTGCGTTCGGATGCATCTCGGCCCCGGCGCCGACGAACACGCCCTTCTCCACCTCATCGCCGGGGATGTCCACTTTGGCGCGGCCCTCGAGGATGTCGTAGTGAGTCTGGCGGTACTGCTCGATGGTCCCGATGTCGCTCCAGTAGCCGTTTGCGATGTAGCCAAAGAGCGGTAGGTTCCTCTTGAGGATGAGCGGGAAGAGGTTCTTGCTGAAATCGAACTCCCGCCCAAAGTCGAAGAACCCGAGCACGTCGGGCTCGAGCACGTAGATGCCGGTGTTCACGGTGTCGCTGAACACCTCGCTCCAGCTCGGCTTCTCCAGGAAGCGCGAGATGCGGCCGTCGTCCTCGGTGATCACGACCCCGTACTCGAGCGGGGTTGACACCCGGGTCAGCACGATGGTGGCGATGGCGCCCTTCGCCCGATGGAACTCCACCGCCCGGGTGAGGTCGAAGTCGGTGAGGGCGTCTCCGCTGATGACGAGGAAAGTGGAGTCGAGGTGCTCCTCGCACGCCTTGACGCTTCCCGCGGTGCCGAGGGGGCTATCCTCCACAGCGTAGGCCATCCTGACTCCGAACGCCTCGCCCGTGCCGAAGTGCTCCTGGATGACCTCAGGCATGTAGTGGAGCGTGGCGTAGATGTCGGCAAACCCGTGTTTGCGCAGAAGACGCACGATGTGCTCGAGGATGGGGCGGTTCACCACCGGAACCATGGGCTTGGGCTTGTCGCACGTAAGCGGGCGAAGGCGCGTGCCCTTGCCGCCCGCCATCACAACAGCTTTCATCTTGTCTGGACCCTCCGTGAAACCATAGATGTAGATGTCAGCGACAGATGTCCAGGTGAGGGCGTGCCAGCGAGTGGCGGCTGCCGGCACGGTGGGCTCAGTGCACGCCCTCGGGCACGAGGTAACGCGAGTACTCCGGTGGCGCTCCGGCTGCCCGGGCAGCCGAGGCAGACCAGCGGGGCCCAGCCACGGCCCAGGGGCTTGCGCGATAGGCCGAGAGCACTTCCTCGTACACCTCCCTCGTCTCGTCAGCTATTATGTCCCAGTTGAACCGCTCGCGCACCTCGCGGCAGGCGGCGGTGCGGATTCGCTCGCGCAGGGAGTCATCGCCCAGGAGCGTCAGGATGTTATCGGCAAGCGAGCTCGGGTTTGCCACATAGCTCTTCATACCCGTGATGCCGTGCCGCACCACCTCGCCCAGCCCCCCTGTGTCCGACACGACCACCGGCACCCCGGAGGCCATCGCCTCGAGCGCGGTGATGCCGAAGGGCTCGTAGAGGCTGGGCACGACGGCGACGTCGGCGCACTTGTAGAGGCGGTTGCGCGTGGCGTCGTCCACGAAGCCGGCAAAGTAGATCCGATGGGGGATTCCAAGGGAGTGCCCCAGGTGCCGGAGATAGGAGTCGGCGGGCCCTTTGCCCGCCACGACCAGCTTGGCCTTGTTGTGGTATGCGAGCACCTTTGCGAAGGCCTCGATGAGAACGTGGACCCCTTTTTCATGCACGAGGCGGCCGATGAAGAAGACCACCTTCTCATCGGGGGCCGCCCACCTTGACCGGAACGCGGCAAGGTCCTCGCCCTCGCCGTCAGGGACGGCGAACCTCGACGGGTCCACGCCGTTAGGGATCACCTGCATCTTGTCGGCAGGAAACTGGAACACCCACGAGAGCTCGCCGCGCATGTATTCGCTGCAGCATATGACGCGCCACGCCTCAAAGCCAAGCCACCACTCGATGCTGCTGATGTACCGCTGGAGATCGTTGTGCAGCCCCCAGTTGCGGCCGTACTCTGTCGCGTGGATGGTGGCCACGAGAGGGAGCCTGAAAGCGTGCTTCAGCGTTTTCGCGGCGTACGCCACGACCCAGTCGTGGGCGTGGACGAGGTCCACCCCCTCGGCCGCCTGCGGGATGGCGCGCTCGAGGAGGTTCAGGTTCATCTGCATGACCCACGTGACAAAATCGGGCGGCGACGGGCTGCCGAAAGGCACCCTGGACACGTGCACCCCGGCGTCGTCCTGCTCCTCGGCGGAGCCGTCAGCGGCGCACGTGACCACGCCCACGTGCACGCCCTGCTTTACGAGGGCTTTGGAGAGATCCTCGACGTGCCTCGCTATTCCGCCGACTATCCTCGGCGGGTACTCCCAAGAAAGCATAAGAACACGCATCTGGTCCCCTCCCCTGCCTGGTCCTGGGAACTTGTGCCATGCTCTTATGATTCGCGGCGGGAGCCAAATTATTCGTGTTCCGCTCCGGCAAGCCGGTCGGGAAGCCGGTCGAGGCCCATGGCCCGGGCGAGCCCGGACCGCGCCACGAAGCAGGCAGCCGTCGCGTCGGCAAGCTCCACCTCGGCGTCGTGGGCGGAGGCGATGGCCGCTGCTACGTCCTGGTGGGTCGCGGCCCCCAGCCGGTACTGCTCTTGGGCGGCCTCGAGCGCCACGCCGGCGCGCTCGAGACCCGACATCGCGAGCAAAAGAGCCGCTTCAGCCTCAGCGAGCGCGTAATACGCCTTCGTCACCTCCAGCACTGTGGCCGTCTTTGTGGCTTCCACTTTCTCGCGGGCAGCCGCCCGAGCGTCCTCGGCCGCCTTCACGGCGGCCTCGGCGCCACAGTCGCGGGTAAGCGTCTTCGCAAGCTGTATCCCTATGTTCCACGAACCATCGTCCTTTGCGCCGCCAACAAGCGAGACCGCCGGGAGCAGGCCCTTTCGAGCCAGGGCGAGGTCCGCCTCCGAATCGCGAACCTCCTCCGCTGCCAGCGAAGCCTCCTTGCGCCTCTCGAGCGCCTCCTTCACGCACGCATCGAGATCGGGGATTCTCCCGGGCACGTAGTCGGCGACCGGGGCGAGGCTCACGGGCGACCTGAGGTGCCGCCCGACGGCCCTGTTGAAGCTCATGCTTGACAGCGTCACTGCGTGTGTTGCTGCGTCGAGCGCCGCCTCGGCCGCTCGGACGCGCTGTTTCGCGTCGAGCACGTCGAGCCTGCTCGCGTTGCCCTGCCCGAACCTGCTCTCGGTGACGGCAAGGTGCCGGCGCACCCGCTCGAGGTTCACCTCGGCCGCCCTGAGCTTGCGCTGGTCGCGAAGGACCGCGTAGAAGGCGGCCTCTCCGCCTGCCCTGGCCCTTTGCCTCGCCTGTTCCAGGGCGAACGAGGCGTTCCTCGCCTGCGCCGTCGCGGCGCGCACCTCGGCGTCGGATGCCCCCGCCCCACCGATCGCGCCGCCTGCCATGCCGCCCGGCGCGGGCGACCCAGGCCCCAGGATCGGCCGGGATACGCTCACGCTCCACTCGACGTCGGTGTCAGGCTCTGTCGACCCCGTCGAGAGATAGCTGCCGTCGATGGAAAGCGTGACCCGGGCGTCGCCGATGGGTACGTGCACATCCACGCCCGCGGTTGACATAAACCGGGTCCCCTCAGGTTCGAGCGGTGCCCCCGGCACCGGCGCGGGCCTGTCTCCCGGCCGCGAGACCTGCGCCGGCGAGGCCCGGAGCGTTACCGTGGGGCGAAGCGCGGCCTCGGCGGCGGCAAGGCGCATCCGGGCAAGCTCGAGAGACCTCTCGGCGGCGGCCACTTCTGGGCTGGACGAGAGCGCCAGAGCAACTACATCGTCAAGGGTGAGCGCCCCTTTCGGCTGCCCGCCTGCAAGCCCCTGTGCACCCGCGCCGACAGGCGTAAGGCAGCCGCACGCCACCACCACAAGTGCGGCGGCAAGGGCGAAGACGTGCCGCCATCCCCTGTGTGGTACGTCTGTCACGCCCTGTGCGCCCCGTGCGCCCCGTGTATCTCGTGTATCTCGTGTATCTCGTGCGTCTCGTGGAACTCGCATGCCCGGCCCTCCTTATTCGGCCCCGTCGCCGGGGTACCCCACGTAGTTCTCGTAGCGCAGCCGGGCGGTGTCATAGTTCATAACCGACTGAAGCTCGGAGAGCCTGGCCTCGGTGAGGTCGACCTGCGCCCCCAGAAGGGAGTTGGCTATCTCCATCCCATACTCGTAGCGCAGCTTCATTACTCTGAAGTTCTCCTCGGCCTGGCCCGCCGCGGCGGAGGCTATCTTCACCGCTTCCTCCGCCCCGCGCACGGCGAGGTATAGCCGCCTCGTCTCCACGTGGATGGTCCGCTCGACCTGCTCCAACTGTATCCGCGCCTTCTCGAGGTTGTTCTGGTTGAGGCGCTTTGTGAGCTCGGGCGTATAGTCGTTGTCCGAGAACTTCACCTCGAGCTCGGCGATCTCCAGCGCCTCCCGCGCCTGGACCACCTCGGGGCGGTTCCTCTGCGCGAGCGCCAGGCCTTCCTCGAAGTTGACCTCGCCCTTCAGCGGGACCGCGAGGTCCGTGGCAACGACCCTGGCCGCCAGGTCTACGCCGAGCACCTGCTTCAGCCCGAGCGCCGCGAGCTCGAGGTCGTTCTGGGCCGAGCGCACCTCGGACCCGGCGCGCGCAAGCTGTATCTCCGTGGCCATCACCTCGAGCTTGCTGGCAAGCCCGGAGTCGAACTTCAGCTTCACGATGCGAAGGCTCTCCTTCGCCTGCTCCTCGGCCTTCTTGCGGATGGCGAGCCTCTCCCGGGCGGCAACGAGGGCGTAATATGCGCTATCAACCTCGAGCATGAGGTCCTGCCGCTTCGCCACAAGAGCCCTCGCCGCGTTCTTTCGCGCGTTCTCGGCCCTCTTCGCCACCACCACCGAGGGCCTTACGAGCCCCTCGGCGCGCGTCATGTCAAGTTGTATCCTCGCCGCCTCGAAGTCCAGCTGCGCCGCGGCATAGGAACCGCTATGCTCGATTGCCAGCTTGCGCGCGTCCTCGATGCTGAGCTTGAGCTCGTCGTCGGCAGCGGCGACCATGTGCGGCGCCACACCCACGTAGAGCACAGCCGCCATGGCCACAAGGCATGCTAGCGTTCTTCGTCTCGTCCGTATCCTTCTATCCAACCTTCGTCCCTCCCAATCGTGCCTGCGTCTGCAGGTGCATGCAGGGTTCGTTCTCCATGAGTATTAGACGAGGAGGTGGGGCAAAACCTTTCACCCGGGTGAGAATAATCGTTTGTGACGGCACAGGGCTCGGGATATAATGGTAGGAGAGGGAGGAAGGCATGTCTATCGACCCGATCCTCGACGAGAACGCCCAGTGTGTGCTGAGATCCCTGGCCGCAGCCGGAGTGGCGGAGGGTTTCTATCTTGCTGGGGGCACAGGCCTTGCCTTACAGCTCGGCCACAGGAGATCCCTTGATCTGGATTTCTTCCAGGTCAGCACACACGAAAAGCTGGCCTTCCGAAAAGTCGCTGCGGGCATCGACAGCATCTTCGATGCGAGGCGGGCCAGGCTCACGCTCAGGCAAATGGACCAGGCAAGCTGGGACATCGGAGGCACCAGGGTCACATTCCTCGCATATCCCTTCAGGCTTCTCTTTCCCCTGGTGCCGGCCGGGTCGCTCTTCCCCGATCTCGACGGGGTGTTTCTTGCCGCCCCCAAAGAGATCGCGTGCATGAAAGCTTACGCGATGGGGCGGCGCTCCACCTTCAGAGACTACATTGACCTGTACTTTCTTCTGAAGCGCGGCGTGGTCACGTTGCCCGAGATAGTTGCCGGCGCAACGAGAAAGTTCGTCATCGGGGGCGAGAGTGTCTTCTCTCCGAAGCTGTTCCTTGAGCAGCTGGTGTATACAGAAGACATCGAAGACAAAGATGCCGCAGCAGCAATGGTGACTGGTGGCGCCCTCACCCCCCCGGAGGTTGAGGCATTCCTCCGGGAGCAGGTGCGCGAATTCGTCGATCGCCAGACGAGTCCGAGTGAACATAAGGAAGGTCCCGGAAGCAGATGAGACTGCCCGATTCATTAGCAGGCCTATTCCGGAATTACGGTTTCGACGCGCTGGACGACGAACGCCACCGTGGCCTTATCGTGCGTACCGTCCTTGCGCGCGGCACGTGGGAACAGATCCTGTGGCTGTTCCGCCGTTACGGACGGGACGGGGTGAGAGAGGTATTCGTGGAGGACTACTACGGCCCACGGACCCTGCCTGATGCCACGCGGAGGCTCTGGGAGCTCATGTTCATTGAGCAGCCGCCGCCCGATGACCCGCACCCGGCCGCCCGCTGGCGTTGCCGCCGGGCCGTGGTGACGAATCGCGGACCAGAGCGCTAATCACGGCGTGCGTGGCACCGCACGAGGCGGCGGCCGTCAACGGCCACAAGCTCGGGCTGAGAGATATCACAGCAAGGCCTGCGCGCCTCGCAGCGGGGAGCGAAGCTGCAGCCGGGCCCAAGGGCAGCGAGGTCGGGAACCTCACCCATGATCGGCGTGAGAGGCTTCCTTTCGCCGAGGCGCGGGATGGAGCGCAGAAGGCCCCGCGTGTAGGGGTGTACCGGATCCTCGAGCACCGCGTCGATGGGCCCCTGCTCCACGATCTGCCCGGCGTACATGACCGCAACCTCACGGCAAAACTCAGCGGCAATAGCCAGGTCGTGCGTGACCAGCACGATCGCGGTGCCGGTGGTCTCATTGATCTCTCTCATGAGCTCCAGCACCTGGGCCTGAATGGTCACGTCCAGCGCCGTGGTTGGCTCGTCGGCCAGCAACACCCTCGGCTTGCACGCGAGCGCTATGGCGATGAGGATGCGCTGCTGCATCCCGCCACTGAACTGGTGCGGGTACTCGAGGTGCCTCGTCTCCGGCGACGGAATCCCCACCTGCCGCATGAGCTCCGTGACCATCTCCCGCTCGCGCGCGCGGCTGCGGCGCGCGAGGCTCGCCGGGAACCCCGGCAGGAGCCCGTGCACCCGGAGCGACTCCGCTATCTGGTCGCCCACGCGGAACGCGGGGTTCAGCGTGGTCATGGGGTCCTGGAACACCATGGCTATGTCCCTGCCACGCACCTCCCGCATGTCCCGCGCCCCGAGCTTCATGAGGTCCCGCCCCTGGAACATGACGCTTCCAGCGATCACGCGCCCGGGGTGAGGCACAAGCCGCATTATCGAGAGGAGACAGGCGCTCTTCCCGCAGCCGGACTCCCCCACGATCGCGAGCACGTCGCCCTCATCGAGCGCAAGGTCCACGCCTCGCACAGCCTCGACGTTCCCGCGTGGGGTGGGATATATCGTGGATAGCCCGGATACCTGCAGCACCGTCTGCGTCCCCATCCCCGTCGCCAACATCACCCCTCCTTCAACCTGGGATCAAGCACGTCGCGAAGCGCCTCGCCGACGAGGTTTATCGCCAGGACCAGCACCACGAGGGCAAGCCCCGGCAATGTCGCCACCCACCACGCCGTCAGCATGTACCGGCGCCCGTCGTTCACCATGGACCCCCAGGCCGGAGTGCGCGGAGGTATCCCCAGGCCCAAGAAGCTCAGGGACGACTCCAGCACTATCATGTTGCCCATTCGCAGGGTCCCCAGCACCAGTATCGAATGGACGACATTGGGCAGGATCTCCCCGCAGATGATGGCCGCGTTCGACCGCCCGAGCGCCCTCGCGGCCTCCACGTACTCCCGCGTCTTCTCGGACATCACCTCCGCCCTGGCAAGCCGGTAGAACTCCACCCAGCCTTTGAAGCTAAGCGCCCAGATGAGGTTCCAGAAACCCGGCCCCATGACTGCCATGGCGCCGATCACGAAGATCAGGTATGGAAAGGCCAGCAGAAGGTCGGTAAACCTCGACACCAGCCTGTCGAACGGCCCGCGGAAATACCCGGCCACTACGCCGAGGCCGACTCCGACGGTGACGGATATGGCGATGGTGAGGATCCCCACGAGGATCGAGACCCGCGCGCCGAATATTATGCGGGACAGGATGTCCCGGCCGAGCTGGTCGGTGCCCAGCGGAAACGCGCCGGTCCAGGAGGGGGCCGTAAGGCGCTGCGAGAGAGCCACCTCGTCCGGCGCGCAAGGTACCACCCACGGCGCGAAGGCCGCGGCCATCACATACAGCAGGATCACCACGCCGCCCACGACGGCAGCCGGGTGGCCCGCCATCTGCCTCCCGAAGCTGAGGAGGTTTCTCTGCGCAAGGCCCAGCGGCCCGCTGCCCCCGACCGACCCCGATCTGGCCGCACGCGCTTCCCGGACCACCTCAGGCCGCACGGCCTCCCAGGGCGGCGCCGCCCGGCGCCCCTCGTCTATCGCTTCGATTCCTTCCAGGCATATGGGCGAGTCTCGCAAGGCTCTCACCCCTTCCTCTCATCTCTGGAGCGTCGCATCGCTAAAGCGTCATCTTCGGGTTGAGGTACGTATACAGGACGTCGGTCGCCAGGTTCACGACAACGAATGTCAGCGCATACACCATGACCGCCGCCTGCACCAGGGGATAGTCCCGCGAGAAAATCGCGTCCACGACCACCCGGCCGAGCCCTGGCCATCCGAAGACGGTCTCAACGATCATGTTCCCGCCGAGGAGCGTGCCCACCTGAAGGCCGACAACGGTGACAGTGGGGATGAGTGCGTTACGGAGCGCGTGGCGGACGGTCACCGCCCTCTCGGCGACGCCCTTCGCCCTCGCGAACAGCACGTAGTCGGCGCGCAGCACCTCCAGCATGCTGGACCGCACGACCCTCGCTACCACCGCGGCCACCCCGGCTCCCAGCGTGGCGGCGGGGAGGGCGAGGTGCTTCAGCGCGTCCCACAGGGCAGGCATGTTGCCTGTGAGGACGGCGTCCACCGTGAAGAGCCGGGTGATGGTAGCCGGCTCAAACCCGTACGTGGTCCGCCCCGAGGTGGGCAGCCACCCCAGGTTCAGCGAGAACACGATGATCCCGAGTATCCCCAGCCAGAACGCGGGCATGGATATCCCGAGAAACGACGCGGCCATGCTGGTCCGGTCGATGAACGACCGCTGCCGAAGAGCGGAGATGACGCCTATCGGGACCGCGACCACGAGGGCGAACAGGAGCGAATACAGGGCAAGCTCGATGGTGGCCGGCAGCGCCTCCCGGATCACCTCCGCCACCGGCCGCGAGCTCGGGATCGAATACCCGAGATCACCACGGGCAAGCCCGGCGAGGTACTTCCCGAGCTGGACGGGAAGGGATTTGTCGAGGCCCAGCTCGGCTTTGAGGGTAGTGATCTCCTCCTGGGTCACGCCGCCGGCCTCGCCGATCATGATGTCGACCGGGTCGCCCGGCATGAGCCGCATGAAAATGAACACGGCGATGGCGACGCCAAGGGCTATGGGTATCGTCGCAAGCACCCGTTCGAGAATCTGCACGTGCATTCGTCGCATACGCAACCCCCCACGGTTCCCGGCGTCGCCTTCATCTGCCCCGGGGATGTCCCCGGCCGCCGCGCCACTTCGCTATTTCCGCTGCCTCGCTACCTCCGCAACCTCGCTATTTCACAGAATAGCCCGCTTCCTTCAGCAGCTCCTTCGCCCTCGCCGGATCATACGGGTAGGGTTTGAGATCGGGGTCGAACCCGAACCCGCTCGGCAGGAACGCCGTGGCGAGGTGGGTCGCCGTCCCTCCATAGATGGTCTTCAGGATACGGTCCCAGTTGACCGCGTAGTTCATGGCCCTCCGCACTCTTGCATCGTCGAACGGCGGTTTCGAGCAATTGAGCTCCACGCAGTACACCCGGGTGCCCTCGACGCTCTTCACCTGCACGTTCTTGTCCTTCTTGAGACTCGCCGCCAGGTCAGGCGTCACCTGCTGCACGATCTGCACCTCGCCCGCCTTGAGCGCGGCGATGCGCACCGTCGGATCCGGCATCATCCTGAAGATGACCCGCCTCGCTTTCGCCGGGCCCACGGGCGGCAGGTCAGGCGATCCGCCGTAGTAGTCGTCAAACCGCTCCATCACTATCTGATCGTCGAGCCGTCCCCCGACGAACTTGAACGGACCGCACCCGACGGGCTTCCTCGCGAACTCCTCGTCCCCGACCTTCTCTATGTAATCCTTCGGCACCACCTGGGTGTGTACCAGGCCCTGCAGGAACACCGGAAACGGGTTCTTCAGCGTGAACCTGACCGTATACTGGTCAACCCTCTCTACCTTCTCGAGCGGCCCCAGAAGCCCCTTGCGAGGCGACGACCGGCCGCCGATGGCGCCCTCCCTCAGGACGCGCTCGAAGGTGAACACCACGTCATCCGCGTCGAGCTCCTCGCCGCTATGGAACTTGATGCCCTTGCGGATTTTGAAGACGTATACGTTGTCCGCGGGCGTCGTCCACGACTCGGCGATCTCCGGCACCACCTTGCCGTCCCAGGTGCGGGTCACAAGCCCGTCGAACATGTTGCGAAGCACGGTCTCAGTGTCCCTCTCACGGTGCATCGCCGGGTCCAGGGACACCGCCTTGTCGGTCTTCAT
>DKEX01000043.1 GCA_002452295.1 Firmicutes bacterium UBA6811
GCCTGATCATTTCCTTGGCATCGGGTGTCGCCTTCAGAACAGAATGGCGACTTTCTGGGCAGGTTGCTCGCGGGGATGCCTAAATACCTGCCACCTGCACCCTCCCCGGGCGCCTGCACGCCCACCCCGGTCATGTCGCGCCCCCGTCACGTCGCGAGCGTCCCGTCTCGCCCGTGGACGATGTGGTCGCCTTGGGGCCACGAGCCAGGAGTCAGGAGCCGGGAGATAGGAGGCACGCGCCATGGGCCGCGCGCCGGGAGATAGGAGACTGTGAAGGATAGGCGGAAGACCCTCGGCTGTTTCCACGAAGTCAGCATCGGCATATCGTTGGTTCGTCTGGTGGGTGGAAGGTGGGATAGCCCGGTGGCTGGTGGGGCGTCGGCCGGGGCGGGTCCACGATGACGCGCAGCGCATGGTGCCATCAGGCGGTGAGGAAACAGCACGTATTCCCGGTGCGATGCTCTCCGCCGCCCGAAAGCGACGGCCTCTCCAGGCAGCGCACGGGCCGGGGGCCATGAATCATGAATTAAGGATATCTCACAGAGGCAAAATTAGCCGTGCGCCCCGTTGCAGTGACGGTCTTGCCATGCATATAATGGGCATCGCAACACTGTGTGGGAGGCGAGTCCGGTGGATGACAGGCCGATAGGAGTATTCGACTCCGGCGTGGGCGGCCTCACTGTGGTGCGCGAGGTGTGGCGCAGGCTTCCGAACGAACGCATCCTCTATTTCGGCGACACTGCGAGAGTGCCCTATGGTGGGAGGCCCGCCCAGGAGATCGAGGAGTTTGCGAGGCAGATCATCCGTTATCTTGGAATGCTCGGATCCAAGTTTCTCATCGTTGCGTGCAACACAACCTCCGCCCTTGCCCTGGACAAGGTGGGGCGCGAGTTCGAATTGCCGCACGTGGGGGTTTTGCGGCCCGGCGCGCGCGCGGCGGCGAGGGCGACGCGCACCGGAAAGATCGGCGTCATCGCGACCGAAGGAACGGCCCGAAGCGGCGCCTACGATCAGGCGATAAGGGAGCTGCTGCCCGGGGCCGAGGTGCTGGCCCAGGGATGTCCGCTGCTGGTCCCGCTGGTCGAGGCCGGGCGGGCTCACTCCCCTGAGGCTGTGGACGCTCTCCGGGGTTACCTCACTCCCCTCATAGAGCGGGGCATCGACACGCTCGTGCTCGGCTGCACCCATTACCCATACATGGACGAGGAGATCAGGAGGATCGTGGGTCCCGACGTTGCCATCGTTGACCCCGCGGGCGAAACCGTGGAGGTCGCGTCAGCGCTCCTTAACGACCTTGGCCTCGCAAGCCCCGCCAGGACGGGGCCAGATGAGTTCATGCTAAGCGGAGACGCTGAAGGATTTGCGCGCGTGGCGGAGAAGCTCATTAAGAGCCGGCTGCCGCGGGTGACAAAGGTCAACCTGGTGGAGAGCCTGGCTTCGCGTCACGGGGACCCCGCCCGGCGGAGGTCTGCCGTGCCTGACTCCTGCTGCTAGGTGGCGGTCGGCCGTTCCGCCTTGTGGGCGGGAATGATCGACGCGAGAACGATGATCGACGCGGGAACGATCGACGCGGGAGCGGGCCTGGGGGGCGGTGCTCGTCGGGCGCGATGCGAAGGAGGAGATAGCAAGGTGCCGAGGGGCGACGGGAGGGCTTGCGACGAGATCCGTCCGGTCAGGATCACCCGTGGATACATGAAGTATGCCGAGGGGTCGGTGTTCATCGAGGTGGGCGACACCCGGGTGGTGTGCACGGCCACCATCGAGGACCGGGTGCCTCTGTTCCTGAAAGGACAGAGCAGGGGATGGGTCACCGCCGAGTACGGGATGCTGCCGAGAGCCACCAGCGAGCGGAACCCGCGCGAGGCTGCCAAGGGGAGGTCTGGCAGGACCTACGAGATCCAGAGGCTGATAGGGCGGGCCCTCAGGGCGGTCGTGGACCTGGACGCCCTCGGCGAGCACACAGTGTGGATCGACTGCGACGTGATCCAGGCTGACGGCGGCACGCGCACCGCCGCCATTACCGGATCGTTCGTGGCCCTTGTGGACGCGCTTTCGCTCCTCGCCGGCGGTGACGCCTGGAACGATGGGAACGATAACGAGGACAGGCGCAAGCGCAAGGGCGAGCACGAGACCGGCACAGGCGGCACAGGCGCAGGTGCAGGCCTCGGGCATCTTCCGGTGAAGGACTTCATCGCGGCGACGAGCGTCGGCATCGTTGACGGGGAGCTTGTCATGGACCTCTCGTTTGCCGAGGACTCCCGCGCGAGCGTGGACATGAACGTTGTGATGACAGGCGACGGCAAGCTGGTGGAGGTGCAGGGGACCGCGGAGGGGTGCCCGTTTTCCAGAGCGGACCTCGACAGGATGCTGACACTGGCGAAGGGTGGCATCGAAGAGCTCGTCGCCGTCCAGAGAGACGTCCTCGGCGATCTTGCTGCGAGGGTGGGCGTCTGACATGGCCAGGCTCGTGCTCGCCACAAGGAACCCCGGGAAGGTTGCGGAGATGCGCGAGATCTTGCGAGACAGGGGCCCCGGCGCCGTGGAGGTGCTGTCGTGCGCCGACTTTCCGTATCTCGGCGACGTCGTTGAGGACGGGGAGACGTTCGAGGAGAACGCGAGGGAGAAGGCGCTCGCTGTCGCGGATGCCACGGGCGAGGTCGCGCTGGCCGACGACTCCGGCCTCGAGGTTGACGCCCTGGGGGGCGCGCCCGGGGTACGGTCAGCCCGGTTCTCGGGCGAGGCGCTCCCGCGTGGGGCCTCGCGTGATAGGGCCAATTACGAAAAGCTGCTCTCGCTCCTTGCCGACGTGCCCGATTCCATGCGGACGGCGCGATTCAGGTGCGCCGTGGCCGTGGCGGCGCCCGGTGGCCGCGTGCGTACGGCCAAGGGGACGTGCGAAGGCCGGATAGCCTTCGCGCCGCGCGGGTCAGGCGGGTTCGGGTACGACCCGGTGTTCGTCCCTGACGGCTGCGACAGGACCTTCGCAGAGCTTGGCCCCGAGGTGAAGAACACCATCAGCCACAGAGCAAGGGCGCTTCGCGCGGCCGTCCCTGCTATCCGCGAACTGCTTGGGCCGGCGGCGCCCGGGCTGGTCAACGGAGCGTGGCGTAGGGCCTGCGACGACGATGGAGACGGAGGCGGCGGTGGAGATGGAGATGGAGATGGAGACCGAGGCGGAGGCAGGGGCAGAGGTGGGGGCGGAGGGAGAGGCAGGGGTGCAGGCGGAGGCCCGGGGGCTGCGGAGGCTGGCCGGCTTTGACTTTTGGCGGGCCTTGCGATAGAATGTGGATTGACAAGAGGCATCGCGTGTGAGATTCGGGGCGTAGCGCAGCTTGGTCAGCGCGCCTGCCTTGGGCGCAGGAGGTCGGAGGTTCAAATCCTCTCGCCCCGACCATCTTTTGTCGGCACTCTTCATCCCTCCGCGTACCCGCACGTAAACCGGTTTTTTGCCTTCCGTGATCAGCCAGGAAACGTGAAGTTCATTGAACCCCCCGGCAGGGGAAACCACCGCTGTGCAGAATTACGTACAGGGGAGTTTCCTGATATTTGCAAGGGAGGGGTGCATGTGACTACGTTCTCAATGCGTTCCAGAAGGTTCCTGGGTATCTGGATATTTGTGCTGGTTCTCTCGGCGCTGTGTGTCCTGCCTGCGATGGCTGCGTCCTCTGCTGGCGGCCGCATCGTCATCCTTTACACCAACGACGTCCACGGCAGGCTCGAGGCATTCAAACCATCGGGAGGGAACGAGCCGCTCGGCGGCTTGACCAAACTGGCGACCCTCGTGGACGACATCGTTGCGAGGGAAGGCAAGAGCGTCCTCATCCTCAACGCCGGGGACTCCATCCACGGAACGAACCTCGTGAACCTGTTCAATGGGAAGTCCATGGTCGAAGTCATGGAGGCGGTCGGCATCCAGGCCATGGCCGTCGGCAACCACGAGTTCAACTACGGCCAGCCGGTGCTTCTCGAAAGGGCGGGGGAGGCTGACTTCCCGTTCCTGTCCGCCAACGCCATAAAGGTGGACGGTGGCAGGGCGCTCCTTCCGGGCGTCGTCATCCTGCCGGTGGGCGGGGTCCGCCTCGGCATCTTCGGCCTGTCGCCGCTGGACACCTACACGTCCACGCATCCCAAGAACGTGGTCGGCCTCGAGTTCATGAACCCGATCCAGGTGGCGAGCTGGATGGTGCCTTACCTGCGGGAGCAGGAGAAGGTGGATCTCGTTGTCGCCCTCACGCACATCGGGTTCGATGACGACAGGAGGCTCGCCGCGGCGGTGCCCGGCATCGACGTCATCGTGGGCGGGCACAGCCATACGCGGCTCGAGAAGCCCGAGAAGGTCGGCGGCACCATCATCGTCTCGGCAGGCGAGTACGCGAAGGACCTCGGACGGCTTGACGTCACGGTCGAGGCCGGGAAGGTCGCCGCTTTCTCGGGCGAGCTCATCCCCGTGGCCGCGGGCGTCGCTGACAGCGCCGGGGTCGGCGCCATCGTCGCCACCTACAAGAAGGAACTCGAGGAGAAGCTCTCGGTGGTGGTCGGCGAGTCCCTCGTGGCGCTCGACGGCGAGCGGGCGAACGTGCGCACCCGCGAGACCAACCTCGGCGACCTCATCGCTGACATGATGCGCCAGGCCGGGCAGGCTGACATCGCCCTCACGAACGGCGGCGGCATCCGGGCGTCCATAGACAAGGGGCCCGTCGCCGTGGGCGAGATCTTCACCGCCCTGCCCTTCGACAATACTCTCGTGGTGCTCGAGGTCAGCGGGGCCGACATCAAGGCCGCACTGGAGCGGTCGGTGAGCGCCTATCCCAAGGAGCTTGGGGCGTTCCTGCAGGTCTCCGGCCTCGAGTTCGAGTTCGACCCGTCGAGGGCTGCAGGCGAGCGCGTGACGGCCGTGACTGTGGCGGGCGCGCCTCTCGACCCGAAGAGGTTCTACAGAGTCGCCACCAATGACTTCATGGCGGCGGGCGGAGACGGCTACGACATGCTGAAGGGCGCGAAGGTGGTGTTCTCCTCGGGCGAGCTTCTGCGCGACGTGATGGCAAGCCACATACAGAGCGCAGGCAAGGTGTCGCCGGAGGTCGAGGGGAGGATCGCCGTAAAGTAACGTGTTGAGGTAACGCGAGTAAGCAGCCTGTTCAGGTAACGTGGCCGAGCGACGCGGCCAGGTAACGCGGTGCGGCTGCAAGCGACGGAAGATGCCCCTCGCCCCAGGCCCTATGCGGGAACCGGGGATCACGTGGGGCTTCGGGCTGGCGGCGGGAGCGTGCCGGGATGCCCGGAATTCGGGTGGCTTACCTGCACGCACCGCCGCTCGCCCCCGGCAGGACATACGCTCTTGTGCAGTGGACCGCGGCGTGCAGCAGTGGTCGCTGGCCTGGCGAAGGATACGGTGTCCCCGGGGGAAGCGGGCTCGAGGCTCCCGGATAGCCAGATCGGACGAGAGAGGGGAAGCACATGGGTGTGGGCGGCGACAGGGTCTTTCCTGACGGATTTCTGTGGGGCGCCGCGACATCGTCCCACCAGGTCGAGGGGAGCAACGTGAACAACGACTGGTGGGACTGGGAGCAACTGCCCGGCAAGATCGCCCGTGGCGACCGGTCGGGCGACGCGTGCGACCAGTATAATAGGTATCGCCAGGACTTCGCCATGGCGCGCGACCTCGGGCACAACGCCCACCGGCTGTCCATCGAGTGGAGCAGGATAGAGCCGGCGGAGGGCCGCTTCGACCGGGGCGCCATCGAACACTACCGCGATGTTCTGGGGACGCTGAAGTCCCTCGGCATGGCGACGATGGTGACCCTGCACCACTTCACGAACCCCAGATGGCTCGCGGCGAAGGGCGGCTGGGCGCGCCCCGGGGTCGTGGGGCTATTCGAGAGATACTCCCGCCACGTGGCGGAGCAGCTTGGGGACCTCGTGGATCTCTGGGTCACCATCAACGAGCCGATGGTGTACGCCACGCACGGCTTTCTGTTTGGCCTGTGGCCGCCTGAGAAGAGGTCCATCGTGCTTGCGTTTCGCGTGGCCAGGCACCTTGCGAAGGCGCACGGCCGCGCGTACCACGCCATCCACGAGGTGCTCGGGGCGCGGAGCGGGGCGCCCATGGTGGGCATCGCCAAGAACATGATGCTCTTCGACCCGAAGGACCCAGGGCGCTGGCTCGACAGGCTGGTCGCGAGGAAGCTCGACCACATATTCAACAGGTCTTTCCTGGACGCCATCACAACCGGAGTCATGGCGTTTCCCATGGTATCGCGGGAGGCCGACCCGGTGATCGCGAAAACCCGGGATTTCATCGGCGTTAACTACTACTCGCGGAGCCTCGCCGCGTTTTCGCCGAGAAAGCCGCAGATGCTCTTCATGGACGTGTCCGCGAAGGAGGACGCCGAGAAGAACAGCCTGGGCTGGGAGGTCTACCCGGAGGGCATCTATCGCATTCTCATGAGCGTAAAGGGCTACGGGCTCCCTGTCTACATCACCGAGAACGGCATCGCCACCACCGACGACAGGCAGAGGCAGCGGTTCATCGTGGCACACCTTCGGGAGGTCGCCCGTGCCATCGCCGATGGAGGCGTGGACGTGCGGGGCTACTTCCACTGGTCGCTCATGGACAACTTCGAGTGGAAAGAGGGGCTTACGCCGAGGTTCGGGATGGTGGGCATCGACTACAAGACCCAGGAGCGGACCATCCGCCCGAGCGCGAGGCTGTTCTCGGAGATCATCCGCACGGGGTCGTTGCCGTAACGCGGCGTCTCTGCCTGGTGTGATGGCACGCCGGGCACGAGGGGGGGGGATCACTGGAGGAGAAACCCCAGGGTTGCCGGTGCGAAGGCATGACTCTGCGGCGGCCGCAGCAGCAGAATCGCCGATAGCGAGTGGATCGGCGGCACCGAAGCACCGAGTGGAACGGCGATACCAGGGCGATACCGGAGTGATACTAGTACCCCGCTTCATAGGTCCCGATGACCTTTCTGGTTTGGGCTCTTACGTTTGGTAGCCGGCGACCCGGCCCCGAACAGTGTGATGTCCTATACGGTCTTATGAAACGGCGTACTAGGGTGACACCAGGAGGATCGGCGATGCCATGAGAATCGCCGACAACATGAGAGGATCACCGATCCTTGACAAGTAGTATCTGGTAAAGGTACAATCTTGCTGGGAGTCTACAACGTTATAGCGTGTTCCGGGCTTGTGCGGGCTCGATGTGAATCTGGCTCCGGCACGCTGGTGTTCCGTTTACGCGCATCTCAAAAGGGGGCAGGCCTTAATGAGACGGCACCGTACTTGGACGGTCGTGCTTGTACTGGCGTTTGTCATGGGGGTGCTGGGATACATTCCTGGCCAGGCATGGGGCGCGGAGGAGCCTCTCTACGTGGCCCTCATCTGGCACAACCACCAGCCTTTCTACAGGAACCCTGCTACCGGCATGTACATGTTGCCATGGGTGAGGATGCACGCGGTCAAGGACTACTACGACATGGCGTCCACCCTCGAGGAGTACCCCAACGTTCATGCGACTTTCAATCTCGTGCCATCCCTCATTTTCCAGCTTGACCACTATGCGGCCGGTGCGAAAGACATCCGGCAGATCGCAACCGAGAAACCTGCGTCGGATCTCACGCGCGAGGATAAGGAATTCCTCCTGAGGTGGTTCTTCGATGCCAACTGGGACAGGATCATCAAGAAGCACCCGCGTTACTGGCAGCTCCTGCAAAAGCGCGGCGAGACGGTGAGCGATGCCAGCATCGCCCGTGCCATCGATGCGTTCACGAAGCAAGACTATAGGGACCTCCAAGTCTGGTTCAACCTGGCGTGGCTCGACCCCGACTTCCAGGAGAGCGACCCCGCGATGAAGGCCCTTGTTGCGAAGGGCCAGGGGTTCACCGAAGAAGACAAGCGCCGCGTGCTCGCAAAGCACCTCGAGATCATAAAGGAAGTCATCCCGCTCCATCGCTTGATGCAGGACGCAGGCCAGATCGAAGTGACCACTACACCGTTTTACCATCCCATCATGCCCTTGCTCCAGAACGTGGAACTCGCCCGCATCGCCAGCCCGAAGCTGGAACTGCCCGCGCAGCCGTTCGCCCACCCGGGGGACGTCGCCTCGCAGCTCGGGATGGCGGTGAAGTTCTACGAGAGCCACTTCGGGCGCAAGCCGCGCGGGCTGTGGCCGTCTGAGCAAGCCGTCGGGCAGGACATCGTCGCAACCGTCCACGATGCGGGCTTTCAGTGGATGGTGTCCAGCGAGGGAGTGCTCGCCAGGTCCCTCGGCGTGAGCCTGCGTGACGGGGCGGGCAACGTGACCAGGCCCGACCTCCTCTATAAACCATACATGGTCGAGCAGGACGGCAAGGCCGTCACCATCCTCTTCCGCGACATCGTCCTCTCTGACAAGATAGGGTTCAGCTACTCCGGCATGAACGGCACGGCCGCGGCGCTCGACCTCATGAACTACCTGCGCAAGGTCAGGCGCGACCTCGGGGGGACGCCCGGGCCGCACGTGGTGACGATAGCGCTCGACGGCGAGAACTGCTGGGAGTACTACGAGAATGACGGGAAGGAGTTCCTGCACTCCCTCTACAAGATGCTGAACACCGACCCCAACTTCAAGGCCGTGACCGTCGAGGAGTACCTGAAGGCGCATCCGGCGCAGGACAGGATCCCCAGGCTTCACACGGGGTCCTGGATATCAGACAACCTCGAGACCTGGATAGGCGAGGCCGAGGAGAACAGGGCCTGGGATTACCTCGCGCGAGCGCGCGACGTCCTCGAGGAATACACGGCGGAGAAGTGGGCCAGCGAGGCGGCCCAGCGCGGCATCGCCGTCGCATGGGACGAACTCTACGCGGCCGAGGGCAGCGACTGGTTCTGGTGGTACGGCGACGACCAGGACTCGTCCAACGACGCAGGGTTCGACGAGCTCTTCAGGATGCACCTTCAGAACGTATACTCCTTCATCGGACAGCCAGTCCCGGCCTACCTCCATATCCCGATAATCCCGAAGGAGGCGGCCCGGCCCGACGTCAAGATGACGGACTTTGTGAAGGTCACCCCCGATGGTAAGATCGACTCCGGCGAGTGGGCGCCTGCTGCGATGTACTTCAAGACCGCTGCTGCTCCAATGCCGTCTGGTGACGGTGACATGGTGTTGAGAGCGCTGTGGGTGGGGGTGGACGCAGACAACCTCTACCTGCGGTTCGACGTGAAGGGCGGGCTCGATGACCTCTACGGCAGGGACGTCACGCTCGCGGCCTACCTTTCGAACCCGAGGCGTCCGGAAGCAGACAGCATCCCGAGATGGAGTGAGCAGGGGCGCGCCGCGACGGTGATCGGGTTTGCGGCCGGCACCGAGATCCGCGTGGACTTCGAGAGCCTCAGCGGTGCCGGTTCGGCCAGAGCGCGGCTTGCGTTCGCCGGCGGCGACGAGACGTGGGTTGACGTGAAGGAGATCACGAGTGCGGGCGCTGACCGCACCATCGAGGTCAAGGTCCCGTTCGCCGACATCGGCCTCAAGTCGGGGGATGCCGCAAGCCTTGCTGTGGTGGCGTCCAGGGGCGGCAAGAACGTGGATATGCTGCCTGTCGAGGGGCCGGCTGAGGTGAAGGTGCCGGAGATCATCACCGGGAAGACCCTCTTCAAATGGGACGACCCGACCGGCGATGACCACGGCCCAGGCACATACACCTATCCGCTCAACGCCGTGTTCAAACAGGGCGTATTCGACATGCTGTCCTTCGAGATCCTTGAGGCTGAGGACGACATCGTGTTCCAGGTGAGGCTGGCAGGGGACATCACGAACCCCTGGAACTCGCCTGTGGGCATCTCGCTGCAGACCATCGACATATACATCGACACCGACCACAAGGCCGGGTCCGGCAAGACCGAGTCCCTGGGCGGAAGGCACGTGAGGTTCGCCCCGGAGTCCGCGTGGGAGTACGCCATCTGGGTGGAGGGCTGGAACCAGAAGATCTTCACTGCCGACGGCAGGGAGGTTCAGGCGGCCATCCGTGTGAGCCAGGACCCGGTGAACAGGGTCATCTCCGTCCGCATCCCCAGGGCCGCCCTGGGAGAGCCGCAGCCCGGCTGGGGCTACCAGGTGTTCGTGCTGAGCCAGGAGGGCTATCCGGCGCCCGGGAGCCTGCGCGTGCGCGAGGTGCTATCCACGGCGCAGGAGTGGCGCCTCGGCGGCGGCGACGACTCCGAGATCGACCCGAACGTCATCGACATGCTGGCGCCCGCTGGGACGACCCAGGAGGCGATCCTCGGGGCGTACGGCGTTGGCGCGCGCAAGCTGGCCGAGGTGCCGATGGTCTACGCGGGCAAGTAAGGATCCGCGCGTCCCGGTCCGGGCCAGGCGGCCCTGGGGCTTCCGCCGGGCCGGGCGCGCATCCTGCTCTGCGATGAGACGAAGGTTGGCGTGTCGTACGAGACGGCCACCCGCAAGCTCATACTGAAGCTGACCATCGACTTCTAGGAAGGGGACAGGACTGCTGGGGTCGTTGCTCGTCCTCCGGGGTTGCTTGCTGTGAGGGGGGCAGCGGCCCTGCGAGCGATGCCAGAGGCTTGCGATGCCCGGAAGGTGCTGCTGTCCCGGCTGTGGCCGGGATCGGTAAGGCTCGCCTGCTGCGCCGGGCATCCGGCCTCTGGCATCGCCATGTAAGCACCTGTGCTGCTCTGACGCTCGGGCCAAAGACGCTTCCGCTTCGCTCCGGCCGGGATCGTCAGCACTCACGGCGGATCGACGGCGCGGGTCTGCCGATCCTGCCAGGGCCACCATGGATTCTTCTCGCGAGCGGTGCGGCCTGCGGATGCGGCCCGGGCGCCCGATGCAGGAATCGGCGGTCGCCCGTCGAAGCATAGCACTGGTTCGCGGGGCCTTGCGTAACCTCGGCGGCGCCAGGCTGGCACGGCCGGGTTTTTTCCACTCGTAAGGAGGTGCGCCAAATGGCTGAGTCTGCGAAGCAGCGGGTCGTGAGATCCGGAATCGGCACCATGGCATGGCTTCTTGTTCCGGTTGCGGTGGGCATCAACCTCGTGGGCAACCTTATCGCGATTAACTTGAAGCTACCTGTGTTTCTGGACTCCATCGGCACTGTCACGGCCGGCATCCTGGCAGGGCCCTGGATAGGCGCCCTGGTAGGCCTCCTGACAAACGTGATAGCCGGCCTCCTCATCACGCCGACATGGCTCTGGTACGCCGTGGTCAACGTGATCTTCGGAATCGTTGCGGGGCTTCTCGCAAGAAAGGGCTGGTATTCGACGATCCCGAAGACCGTCGTGTCAGGCCTCATTCTCGCTGTGATCGGGATGATCGTCTCTGCGCCGATAACGGCCTACGTCTACGGCGGAGTGACGGGCGCGGGCGAGGATTTCATACGGGCATATCTTTATGCGACCGGGAAGACCCTCCTCGAGGGCGCTATCACGGCAAGCGCCATTACCGAGCCCCTCGACAAGATCATAAGCGCGCTACTGGCTGTCCTTATCGTGAGGGGCGTGCCCAGGAGGTATCGTGCCCAGTTTTGACGGCCCCGGGATGGTACCGCAGCCGGTAGTGCATCCGGCCGGGCGGCCGGGTGTGACCAGGCGAGTCAAGCGCGGTCCCGCGAACCGTGCATCCTGCGCCGACAGAAACCTGGAGAGTCCCCGGGCGAGGCGCCCCGGGACTCCGGGGCCATCGACGAGCTTGAGGAAGACGTCATCCGTCAGCACGTCGTCCGTCGCGCGGCGGGCGCTTGAAGACGGCGTCCAGTGCGCAATCCGGTGCAGAGCAGAAGGAGGATGTTCTCCGCATGCCCGGGCCACGCCCGAGAGAGGGCCGCGGCCCGGCGCGGCAGGTGCGATGAAGCCTAGTTCACCGTACGTCTACAGGCGCTCTCCAATCCACACACTGAACCCGCTCACCAAGGGGGTCCTGTTCCTCTGCATCGTGGTGACAGCCTTCGCCACGTCCTCCCTTGCCATCGTGCTCGCCCTGCTCGGCTCCGTGGTTCTGTGCTCCGGCGCAGGGAGGATTACGCGCGAGCTTGCCCGCACGGTAACGAAATCGGCGTTCGTTATCGTGGCGCTCATCTTCATCGTCCAGGGCCTGTTCTACCCTGGTTCGAGGACGCCGGTCTACGTGGTCGGTCCCGTCACCATCTGGCAGGAGGGGTTGCGATTTGCCTGCTTCGCGGCGTCGCGCCTCCTCGCCATCATCGCCGCGACGGTTCTCCTCATGCTGACCACAAGGACGGAGGACCTGGTGTCGGAGCTCATGGCGCGAGGGCTATCGCGCAAACTGGGGTTCGTCGTGCTCATGACGATGCAGATAATCCCCAGCATGCAGGCGCGTGCCGCTGCCATCCTCGACGCGCAGCGCTCGCGGGGGCTCGAGACCGAGGGGCGCCTCATCCGGCGGTTCCGCGCCTTCCTGCCGCTCATGGGCCCGCTCGTCGTCGGGTCCATAATCTCGCTCGAGACCCGCTCGCTCGCCATCGAGGCGCGCGGGTTCAGCTCGCCCACGAGGCGCGTCCGCGTCGAAGAGATCCCCGACTCGAGGTGGGAGTCGTTGCTGCGGTGGGGCGCGTCCGTGGCGACTTTCGCGTTCGTGGTCTGGAGGCTGGTGGCTTGGATATCGTCGTTGATTCGCTGACATACACCTACACAGGTCAACCCGGGCCTGCGCTGCGCGATGTGTCGCTGGAGGTCCGGTGCGGCGAGCTTTGCTGCCTCGTCGGGGCGAACGGCGCGGGCAAGTCCACCTTGTGCTGCGCTGTGGCGGGGTTTGTGCCGCACTTCTATCGGGGCGAGATGTACGGGGCGGTGGTGGTCGGCGGGCAGGACACCGTGCAGAGAACCATCGGCGAGCTCGCACGGCGGGTGGGGATCGTGTTCCAGAACCCGTTCGACCAGTTGACCGGGGCGACGCTGACTGTCTTTGCCGAGGTGGCGTTCGGCCTCGAGAATCTGGGCACACCCCGGGAGGAGACGATGGCGCGCGTGGAGGGCGCCCTGCGCAGGGTGGGCCTCTGGGGCCTGCGCGACCGCTCGCCGTTTGAGCTTTCAGGCGGGCAGCAGCAGAGGCTTGCGATAGCGTCCATCCTTGCGATGGACCCGCCCGTCATCGTCCTGGACGAGGCCACCTCGCAGCTCGACCCGTCGGGCACGCGGGAGGTGTGGCAGGTGATCGCCGACCTCCACGCAAGCGGCAAAACGCTCCTCGTCGTGGACCACAAGATGGAGTACGTGGCGCGCCACGCATCGAAGGTCGTCCTGATGGAGGGCGGCAGGGTTGTTGAGGCGGGGCGGCCGTCCGAGGTGCTCGGCCGGGACGACCTCGAGGAGCACGGCGTCGGGCGTCCGCCGTTCATGGAGGTGGCCCGCACGCTCCGCGAGAGGGGTCTCTGGGCTGGTGACCTCCCCATGACAGTGGAGGAGGCTGCTGGTGTACTGAGGAAGGCGGCGGCGCCGCGGAGGGCGGCCGTCCAGAAGCTGCAAACGGAGGCTCCAGGGACCGTCCCAGGGATCGTCCTGGAGGACGTCTGCTACGAGTACCCTGGCGGCGTTGCGGCTCTGAGGGGGATCTCGCTCAGGATATCCCGGAACGAGACCGCGGCCATGATCGGCGAGAACGGCGCCGGGAAAACCACGCTTGCCAAGCACCTGAACGGCCTCCTCGAACCAACGTCGGGCCGGGTCACGGTGGACGGCGTGGACACGCGGGGACACACCGTTGCGAGCATGGCGAGGCTCGTGGGGTTCGTCTTCCAGAACCCCGATGACCAGCTCTTCCAGGGCCAGGTCTTCAAGGAGATCGCCTTCGGCCCGAGAAACCTGGGGTATCCGGGCGACGAGGTCGAGCGGCTCGTGAGGTGGGCGGCCGGCCTTGTGGGGATAGAGAACCTCCTCGATCGGCATCCGTTCGATCTCGGCCTTGCAGAGCGCAAGCTGGTTGCGATAGCATCGGTGGTGGCGATGGACACCCCGCATGTGATCCTGGACGAGCCCACGACCGGGCAGGACTATCCCGGCACACAGAAACTGGCGAGGCTCGTCGAGAAGCTGGCCGCCGCCGGCAAGACGGTCATCGCGATAACGCACGACATGGAGTTCGCCGCGGCCCACTTCGCGCGCGCAATCGCGCTCGCGAGCGGCCAGGTGATCGTGGATGGCCCGCCGAAAGAGGTGTTCTCTCGTGCCGAAGAACTCCAGAGGGCGTCGGTGGAGCCGCCGCAGGTGGCGCGCCTCGGCCGTATGCTTGGTCTACAGGAGTGCGTGCTCGAGCAGGAGGCGCTATTCCGGGCGCTGGGGCTTGTGTAGGGTGGGTCCGTCGCATCGGCAGCGCGGCGGTGGTGGCGGTCGCAGTCGCCGGCGAGACCCTGCAACGATCCGGACGGGCGCGAATACCGTGAAACTGGAGCTAATGATGGCGTGAGCCGCCGCTTGAGCGCGCGACGAATAACATCGCCCCGGGGCTTCGGCCGGGGCGCCGGTCTTCGGCCTGGGCGGTCGGGCTCCCGGCACGTGCGATGCGCGCCCGGTAATGGGCGGCATGATGCTGCAACTCCTTGTGAAGGGAACACTGATGAAAGCCGCCCCGGAAGCGGGGCGGCGTGGGCAGGTGCAGGTAGCGGATATGACGGCGGAGGCGTCTCGTGACGGCAATCTCAACCTCGAGAGCTCGGGGGCGGCGGATGGGGGTCCAGAGCAGCTTGGCTGGCCCGGTGCGGCAGGTGATGGGAGGGTAGCACTAGAGGGAGTGTGGCACTGCCAGGAGCCGCCCTATGTGGAGCGCCCGGACGAGGACACGGTCGCCATCAGGATTCGCGCGAGGTCACGTGATGTGGCCGGCGTTACGCTCGAATTCCTCGCCGGCCCCGAGGGGAAAGCCCGCATGGCTGCGGCCATGGAGCCATATGCGACTGAAGGGGGCTTCACTCAGTATCGCGCCGAGGTCGCGACCTCGGGCGGCGTGCTTTCTTACAGGTTCGTCTTCACGCTCGGCAGTGGAGCATCGGCGCCCGAGAGCGCGGGCGCGGGCGACGGAGCGGGCGAGGCTGCGGATGGCAACGGAGACGGTGACGGGAACGGGACGGGCGCGCGGTGCGGCGCGGCGCGCACCATCTGGCACACCCCGTCGGGGGACTTCGTCCGGGAGCCCGGCCCCTGCGACTGGTATTCGCTGGACGTGTCGGCGCTCCAGGTGTTCCAGACGCCCGCGTGGGTCCACGACGCCGTGTTCTACCAGATCTTCCCTGACAGGTTCGCCAACGGCGACCTGACAAACGACCCCATCGGCACCTGCCCGTGGGGCGAGGCCCCGACCCGCGAGAACTTCTTCGGCGGCGACTTCCAGGGGATCATCGACAAGCTCCCTTACCTCAAGGACCTCGGGATCACGGCCGTCTGGTTCAACCCCATCTTCGAGTCGGTGTCAAATCATAAGTACGACACCGCCGACTACCTGCGTGTGGATGACTCGTTCGGGGATCTCGGCAAGTTCCGCGAGCTTGTGGACGCTCTGCACGCGGAGGGCATCAGGGTGATCCTGGACGGCGTCTTCAACCATACGGGGGACGAGTTTTGGGCTTTCCAGGACATCATCGAGAAAGGACCGGCGTCGCGTTATGTAAACTGGTACTACATCCATGACTTCCCCGTTCGCCGTCACCCGAAGCCCAACTACGAGGCATGGTGGGGGTTTGCGGACCTGCCAAAGCTCAACATGGATAACCCCGAGGTGCGCCGATACATCCTGGATGTCGTTACGTTCTGGATTAAAGAGGTCGGCATCGACGGGTGGAGGCTGGACGTCCCCAACGAGGTGGACCACCCCTTCTGGAAGGTGTTCCGCGGCCACGTCAAGAGCATCAACCCTGATGCCTACATCGTGGGGGAGATATGGCGCAACGGCTCGCCGTGGCTTATGGGGGATGAGTTCGACGCGGTCATGAACTACGTCTTCCGCGATGCGGTGCTCGATTTCTTCGCGAGACGCAAGTCGTCCACGTCGGAGCTCGTAGCGAGCCTGGAGAAGCTGAAAGCCGATTACCCGGCCCAGGCGAGCGCCGCGCTCCTGAACCTCCTCGGCAGCCACGACACCGAGCGCGTGCTCACGATGTTCGAGGGAGACAGGCGGCGCATGGTGCCAGTCGTCGTGTTCGAGATGACCTATCCAGGGGCGCCCATGGTCTACTACGGGGACGAGGTGGGGATGACAGGCCTCAAGGACCCGGGCTGCCGAGCCACGATGATCTGGGAGGAGCGCCTGCAGGATCGCGACCTTCTCGCGCTGCACAAGGCGCTGATACGGCTTCGGCGCGGGAGCGCGGCGCTCCGGCGCGGCGACATGCGCTGGCTCCTGGTGGACGATTCCACGAAGACCTTCGCCTTCTCCCGGACGCGCGAGGACGAGACCGTGGTGGTGGCGGTGTGCGCGGGCGAAAGGGAGGTTGCGCTCGACCTCGTGATGCCGGCCGGAAGCGGAGATGCGGGCAGCGCAGCGGTTTTCTCCGACGCGCTGACGGGTCGCGCCTACCCGGTGGTGGACGGCCGGCTCAAGGTGCGCGGGCTCGGCCCCAATGAGGCGCTGGTCCTCGTGCCGAAGGTTTGATAGAGTCCGGTGACAGCACGCTACCGACGATACCGCCGCGAGTCTGCGCCGCCGCAAACCGGATGCCGCAGGCTTGCGCGGCCAGTGGGTGCTGGAAATCTCATGCTGCAAATCTTGCTGCAAATCTCTGCTTGACAACGCGCCCGGGCCGTGCTAAAGTATGCATAAATACACACATCCTGGCGGAAACAGCCTGCGCAGGCACCAGATGCACAGGATGGTGCAGGTGACAGCGGAAAAGCTCGATGAAAGCGATGACGGGGAAGAGTAGGCCGGAGGCGTCGTCCGAGAGAGCCGGGGGCGGTGGAAGCCTGGCACGGCGCGCCAGTTGAACCACACCCCCGAGCGCAGACCGAAACCGGTCCGGTGGCGGCCCAAGCCGGCAAGACGGCCGACACGGCGCGGGAGTAGGCTCTGACGGATCTCGCCCGTTAGTGTGGGGAGGTATAAGCCCGGGGTTTGGGAGTCTGCTGCGTCGTAGGCGACGTTGCAGGTGGCGCCGGGCCGTACCAGAGAATGAGCGGGTTACCAGGTGGCCGGGCCGACGATGCTCAGTTGGGCCGCATAGACCCAGAGCGCCCCGTCGGGAGCCGAACGGCTTCACATGCGGTGACGGCGGGGTACAGGCAGGCTGCCGCAGGTAACCAATAAGGGTGGGACCACGGGAGATCACCTCTCGTCCCTTGTGGGGCGGGGGGTGTTTTTTTGCGCTGGAGCCTGGGAGGAACCGCGGAGGAGTCCGAGAAGAAGAGGAGGTAGTCACGATGAACGTAAAGAAGGTTGGACAGATCGCACTGCTCACGCTGATCACCGCTACACTGGTCCTGGGTGGAGTCGCGGCCGCCGCGGCAGATGGCTCGCTCGATAAGGTCAAGGCGGCGGGGGTCCTGAAGATCGGGGTGGACGACGCGTTTCCGCCCATGGAATACCGCGACGAGAAAGGCCAGATCGTCGGCTTCGATGTGGACCTCGCCAACGAGATCGGCCGCCGCCTCGGGGTTGCAATCGAGTGGGTCCCAACGGCGTGGGACGGGGTGATCCTGGCGCTGCAGTCCGGCAAGTTCGACATGATCCTGTCCTCGATGACCATCACCGAGGAGCGCGCAAAGAGGGTGGACTTCAGTCCCCCATACATCTGGGGCGCGCAGATCATAGTCGTCAGGGAGAAAGACAAATCCGTAAGCAGCGGTGCCGACCTTGCCGGCAAGGTGGTGGGCAGCCAGCTTGCGAGCACCGGCGAGATCGCCGCAAGGAAGCTGTCGGGCATCAAGGACCTGAAGCTGTACGGAAAGTTCACGGAGGCATTCGAGGACCTCGCGATCGGAAGGGTCCAGGCCGTGGTGGTGGACGAGTTCGTGGGCCGCTACTACATAACGAAGCGGCCCGGCGTGTACCGCGTGCTTCCCGAGCGTCTGTCCGAGGAGGAGGTCGGCATCGCCTTCCGTAAGGAGGACAGGGCCCTGCGCGAGGCGGTATGCGCGGCCCTTGAGGCGATCAGGGCGGACGGGACGTACGCAGCCATTTCGAAGAAGTGGTTCGGGGTCGACGTGTCGAAACGGTAGCGAGTCACTACGAGGCTGAACCTGAGTACTGTGGAAGGATGGCGTGGGCCGGGCGGGCGACCCTGACTTGCAGCAGGCGACTCTGTCTGCCGGATCGCCCGCCGTGCGCCCCGCGCAATGACATTGAGGGGCGAGTGCATCATGGACGTTCTGCTCATTGCGAGGCTTGTTCCGGTGCTCCTCAAGGGCGCCGCGATGACGATGGAGCTTACATGCCTCGCGGTCGTGCTCGGGACGGCGCTGGGCCTGCCGATAGCCCTGGCCCGCCTGTCGCGGCACCCCTTGGTACGCGGGCCTGCATCGCTGTACACGTGGTCGGTGAGGGGGACGCCGCTCCTTATGCAGCTTTTCCTCATCTACTACGGGCTGCCGCAGGTGGGCATCACTCTTGACCCGTTCCCCGCGGCCGCGCTCGGGATGACGCTGAATGCGGCGGCATACATCGCCGAGATCCTGCGCGGGGGCATACTATCCATCGACCGGGGCCAGATGGAGGCCGCGAGGTCCCTGGGGATGAGCTACCTCCAGGCGATGAGGTGGGTCATCCTGCCCCAGGCCGTGCCGAGGATCATCCCGCCCATGGGCAACGAGGCCATCGCCAGGCTCAAGGATTCGTCGCTCGTGTCCACGATTGCCATGGTGGATCTCATGCGGGCGGCGCAACAGATGATCGCCACCACCTTCCGGCCGCTGGAGATCTTCTTCGCCGCGGGGTTGTTCTACCTCGCTATGACGACCGCCTTCACTGTGCTCTTCGGGTCGTGGGAGCGGCGGCTTGCCGAACGGGGGCAGGCAAGGGTGCCGGCGACGGCGCGCCTCCGCAGCGCGCTCGGCCGGGCGCTGGCTGGGCTTGCAAGCGTGCGGGGGATATGGTAACATAAAAACGGCGGGTCGCTGGTCGGGCCGGCTCAAACCGGCTCAAAACCTATACGCAAGTGTCGCGCGCCTGTAGCTCAGTGGATAGAGCATCTGACTTCTAATCAGAGGGTCGGGGGTTCGAGTCCCTCCAGGCGCGCCAGCTATTTAGGGGTCTCGATACCAGGAAGTGGCACCTGGAACCACTCATGACAGCAAAATCACAGCAAAACTCCGGGACCCCGTTTTGGGCGCGAACTCCCCGCTGTAAAGGACGCCCCTTCCCAAAGGCAGCGGGGGCCTCCGGCCCCCGCACCCCCCGGGGCAGTTATCGCTTTGGCCATCGGGCACAGCCAGGGAAGGGAGAGGGAGTTTCAGGCTTCCGAGATTCCGAGAAGGAATGCCCGGACGCGGTGTCGAAGATATGAGTGCTGCATGGAGGATAGGGCAACGTCCCGGGCAGGACGACCCGAGCGCCATGCAGACCATCGGGCACAGCGCAAGCTGTGTTTGACGCGAAACGCGAGGCTGGATCATATCCCCCTCGCGTTTCGTGTCTTGCGACTGGCAATCGCCTCCCTT
This sequence comes from Firmicutes bacterium UBA6811, assembly GCA_002452295.1. GTDB lineage: Bacteria > Bacillota > SHA-98 > UBA4971 > UBA4971 > UBA6256. Next base: position 19,597 of record DKEX01000043.1, read on the forward strand.
TGCTGTGCCCGATGGAGGAACGCGCTAGCTGCCCTGGGGGGTTGCAGGGGGGCGAAGCCCCCTGCTGGAAAGCTCTGTCTCGGTTCTTTTTTCCCCGTCGCTTACTTGCCGGTTGCGTACGTCCTAATGTGTCGGTTATGGTCTCCGGGAGCGACGAGGTGGAAGAGTCTGGAGCGACGTTAGGCATTTGCCTAGCATCCTGTAGCCATCTTCCAATTGTTCTTTGGTCTACTCCCAGCATCTTCGTAATCCTCTCCTGCGTCCACCCCTGTTGTCTCAGTTTAAAGAAGGATTTTCCGATTCAGGGGCGAAGTATCTTATTAAGACAAAAAAACCAAGCGCTACGCAGCCGGAAAGCCGGTGTCTGCCGGGAGGCGCAAACGAAGAGATCTCTCGTAGCAAGGAAGATAGAACAAAGGTAGAAGGAAGGCACGAAGGAAGGGAGCGGCATGTCCGTTCGCCAACTGGGGTTTGCGGTGGTTGGATTGGGCGCCATCTCCAGGATGCACCTGGAGTCCATATCGTCTCTTCCGACCGCTCGTCTGGTCTCGGTTGTCGCCAGAAACCCGGAGCGCGCTCAGCGCGTAGCCGACGAGTACGGGTGCGACGCCTATACCGACTATCGCCAGGCGTTGGACCGCAAGGACGTCGATGTAGTAACCATCCTGACTCCCAGCGGCGCGAGGCGGGACATCGCCCTCGACGCAGCCGCGGCGGGGGAANNGCCGCGGCGGGGAAACACGTCATTGCCGAAAAACCCCTGGAGATCACCGTCAAGAGAATAGACGAGATGATCGCCGCCTGCGACAAAGCCGGAGTCGTGCTGGCGGGGATCTTCCAGTTCAGGTTCAAGCCGGCTTGGAGGTACCTCAAGAGAGCGGCGAGCGAGGGCCGGCTGGGAAGGCTGTTCGTCGGTGACGCCTATAACAAGTGGTATCGTACCAGGGAGTACTACGCCTCCGCTTCCTGGAGAGGGACTTGGGAGTTAGACGGAGGGGGAGCCCTGATGAACCAGGGGATCCACGTCGTTGACCTCCTGCAATGGATAATGGGGGACGTGGAAGAAATCACCGCTTATGTCAGGACGTTGAGACATTCGATAGAAGCGGAAGACACGGCGGCCGCCATTCTGAGGTATAGAAACGGGGCCGTCGGCGTCATAGAGGCGACCACTTCTGTATACCCGGGGTACCCGATGAGCGTAGAGGTCCACGGAGAGAGGGGAACGGTGAAGGTCGCGGGCGACTGGATCACCGACTGGTCGGTGCAGGATACCACCGAGGACGAACTCCGGGAGGTCGGGCGTGTGTTTGCCCCCGAGGCATCGCAGTCCACGGCCTCTGACCCTGCCCAGACCGACCCGACCTGGCACCGGATGCAGATCGCGGACATAGTTGACTCGATACTCGAAGGGCGCGAACCCGCGGTGCCGGGGCGGGAAGCTCGTAAGAGCGTTCAGATCATAGAAGCCATCTACCAGTCATCCCGGGAGGGGAAACCGGTCAAGCTCCTGTGAGCGGGACGGAGGTGGTGTGCTGGGAAGTGCTGATCGTGCGTCGAGCTGCCGAATAAGAAAGGAGGAACCGACATGGTGAAAAGAGCGGTAATGGTACTGGTGGTTTTGACAGCGTGCAGCATGGTGCTATTGCCTGGTGTAACTGCGGCGACGTGGCCCACAAAGCCCATCAACCTCATCGTGCCCTGGAACCCGGGCGGCGCGTCTGACCTGACCGCCCGGACCCTGGCGGTGGAAATGGAAAAGGTGCTCGGCCAGAGGATTACCATTACCAATACCCCCGGAGCGTCGGGCGCCATCGGCACCCAAGCAATGTTCGATGCACCCCATGACGGCTACACCTGGAGCGGAAACGCCGACGGAAGCGTGGCGACTTACGAGATACTGGAGTATCTAAAGATAAGCCACCGCGCTTATGCTTCGTTCCTCACCCTGTTTACTCCGAACGTTATCGCAGTGCCGGCGAACTCGCCCTATAGCGACCTGGGCGATCTCCTTGCCGCCATGAAGGAGAAGTCCCTGACCGTCGCCACGGCCGGCGTCGGCAGCGGCGGTCACGTAGCGGCGGAGATGCTGAAGAAGCATGCCGGGATCACCTACA
>DKEX01000042.1 GCA_002452295.1 Firmicutes bacterium UBA6811
TGTCAAAATCCGGCTGCCTAGCCAGACGGGCCTAATTTTGGCGAAGCGCGCCCCGCTTGGGGCGCCGTCCCCGAGTGCAACACCGGCAACCCACCAGATGCTGGCAAACTGGGAGGAACTAACGAACGAGACCGTTGATTTCCTCCACTTTATGGCAACGCAGCTCGGTGGAATCCCGGAAAACGGTCGCCGCCCACGGCCGAACTGGTAGCTACTGGGGAAAATCAACGGTCTCACGAACCCTCACTTAGAAGGGAGGCAGGCCCGTGCAGGCGCTTTTCCTGGTGCTCAACAAAACCGGCCAGCTCAACCAGGTGCTCAAGAGTCTCTACGACTGCGGAGTCCGCGGCGCAACGATCATGAACAGCACGGGGATGGGAAGGGAGCTGTCCCGGCACGTGCCGATCTTCGCAAGCCTCGGCTATCTCATTGACGAGGACCGTCCATACAATTACACTATCTTTGCTGTTATGAAGGACGAGAAGGTGCCTGGCGTGATCGACACCCTGAACGCCCTGCTTGGCGACCTCACCCGGCCGGGCACAGGCATACTCTTCACCGTGCCAGTGGGGACGGTTGTGGGCCTCGCGCCTGAGAGCCCCGCCGCGGAAGCCCAGGCACGCAAGGGTCAGGAGGATAACGGTTAAACCGCCCCGGGGACACAGGGAACCGGGTGCCTGTTCGTGAGGAGAAACACGATGGACATGAACATCGTCTTGAGCGGAGGATTCCTGCTGCTGGTCGGCCTTGCCGCGGGGAGGCTGGCCAATTTTCTGAAGTTCCCTGCCGTTACAGGGTATCTTGTGGCCGGGATCGTTGTCGGCCCGCCGGTGCTGAACCTGGTTACGCACGACCTCCTTCGGGCGTCCATATGGATCAGCCATGGCGCGCTGGCCCTCATCGCGTTCAGCATAGGGTCGGAGTTCACGATAGGTAACATCAGACGACTCGGCACGCGCGTGCTGGCGATCGCGGCACTGGAAGCCTCCGGGGGCGCCGTCGCCGTTTTCCTGGCGGCGCGGTTCATCTTCCACCAGCCGACGCCGACGTCCCTCCTTTTCGGCGCCATAGCCGCGGCCACGGCGCCTGCAGCCACGCTAATGGTGGTTCGCGAGCTGAAGGCGCGAGGGCCGATGACAGACACGCTCCTGGCTGTGGTGGCCATCGACGATCCCATCTGCGTCATGATCTTCGGGGTGGCGTCGGGGATAGCGGCCATGCTGGTGGGCAACGGTTCGCTCTCCTTCGGGTCCATGATTCTGCAGACCGTCGCGGAGATCGTCAGTGCGCTCGGCATCGGCCTCGCCGCCGGGATCCTCGTGACGCGCTTCGTCACAAGGCTGCGCGATCGCTCGGAGGCGCAGGTGCTCGTGCTCGGGGCGATCCTCGCCACGGCTGGCCTGGCGATAGCGGCAGGGCTGTCCCCTCTCCTCGCCTGCATGGCCCTGGGGTCAGCGGTAGGGAACCTCTCGAGGCACTCGGAGGCCGTGTTCGGCGCGGTCAAGGCCATGGACACCCCTGTTTACGTCGTGTTCTTCGTGCTTTCGGGGGCGGGCCTTCATGTTGAGCTGCTGCGGAGCGTCGGGCTCCTCGGGATAGGTTACGTTATCTTCCGTGTAGTCGGCAAGGTGGCGGGCGCCGCTGTGGGCGGAGCGCTCACAAAGGCCCCCGCTGTCGTGCAGAAGTACCTCGGATTCGGCCTCGTTCCCCAGGCCGGAGTGGCGCTTGGTTTGAGCCTCCTTGTCAAACAGCAGTTTCCAGGGATCGGCGACATGATATCCACAACGATCGTGGCGTCAACGGTCATCTACGAGCTCATAGGCCCGATCTTCTCCAAGATGGGGATAACGCTGGCCGGCGAGGTCGGAACGGCCCGGGAGAATAGCGTTTAGCCTCCGACCGTAGTGTAAGCAGGTGTCGATAGGGTGAGGGTCGAATAGTATTAGTACCAAAGTGGGAGTTCCAGTTCTCCCACTGCCTTGTCGGATATGTAACGCGGTTTCGAAATGAGGTGCCAGGGCCGTCTGGCTGAAGGCCCCGGTTAGCTGACATTGAGAGACTCCGGCAAACGGCCGTCGCCCCGGGAGGCGGCGGTATACGCCTGAAAACACACACAGGGGAGGCGTGTATCATGTATGCCGTGTCGTCACTCAAGGTGCTGGCCGATGCGCTGACCCTCTCGCGAGGGATCATCGCCATCCTTTTCCTGAGAGCCCGCGGCTTCGAGGATCCCACCATGGTGGTGCGGTTCGTTGTGGTCCTCACTCTGCTCGGGTGGACAACCGACGTGTGCGACGGCAACCTAGCGCGTGCCTCCGGGCGAACCGGGGGCAGGGTAGCGTCAGCGGACTTTCCCATGGACATCCTGATGATGTGGAGCGGGGGATACGCGTTCGCCCGGGCGGGGCTCATCCCGCACCCTTTCTACGTCGGCTATTCGGTGTTCATGGTGGTGGCCGCGATGCTCTCGCGGTTCAACAGGGCAGTGCTCCTGGGTTTCTGTGCGCCTCTCGCGGCTCTACCTCTTGTAGTAAGCTACACGTACGCGCCCCGGTACTTCGTCATATTCATACTGTGGATCGCCATCGTGCTCGTAGCGGACTGGAAGCGATTCTCCCAGGTCGTTGAATCGTTCGTCGATGCGCTGCCGGATCCTCAGCGCCGCCTCATAAGAGACATCCTAGGCCGCCTGGGGTTTCATCACACGGGGGTGTCCCGCTGACGAGAGGGTTGCCGGCGCGTGCACGAGCGATGTCGGGGCCGCGTGGGATGCGCGACACCGGCAACCCCAGACCCGGAAACACCTCCAGGCCTGCGCTTCCAATCAGGCCTTCCGTAATTGTACCGCCTGCCACCGGTTTCCGCAGGCCTCGCATTCCATCCAGTACGTGTACAGGAACCCCTGCTGGCACGCGGTGATCCCGATGGTGTACTCGCGGCCGGTCTCCCGGCCGCACCTCGGGCAGAGTCGCAGCACCGAAGACCCCTCCCCTTCATCAAGATCCAAAGGCACTGAACGGGGCGCCGGCCGGAAAAGCCGCCGCCCCCCTTTAGTCGAACTCCCTGGTTGCTATCATATGCTTAGCCCGACGTGCGTCGTGCTCATCCATGGCCCGGTTCTGGCGTTCGATTGTGCCGGCGGCACCTGCACGGGTGTTTGCATCCTCACCGACCCCGGAAAACCGTTCGCGGCAACCGCGCGAACTCTGGCCACGGCTCGCTGGCCCGCGAGAACACCCGATCGCAAGCGTCCCTGCCTTTCTGGACCACCTCGTCCTCGTCAGCCGTTACGACCTCGCCGCCCACGACCACGGGCTTTCCCGCGCGGAGTCCACCTGGCGGACTGAACATCAAGGAGCACGAGGTCATTGTTCGAGGCGCAGTCCGTTCCAAGGCCCACCCTGACTCCTCGCTCGAGGAGCCTTGAGGCCCTGCACACTTTCCCTGACATCGCATGAACGGTCGGGCAGAACACGGCAGTGGTGTCGCTTTCAGCGAGAAGGCCCATGTGCCCCGGACATGGCGTCAGCCTCTCTCCCTCGCCTGATCCTCGAGGGCAATCCTCTTCATTGCCTCGAGTGCGATGGATATGATCATGTCCTCGCCCCTCAAGAAGTCCGGGTCGGTTGCGTGGTTCGCGATGGAGATCGCTACCTTCCCCGTGGACTTGATCTCCTTGCTCTTGGGCCCGCCGTCCATGACGAATATCCCCCCGCAGCGGTAGTGGCGGTAGTGGCCCAGGATGAACACGGTATCGCTCTCCATTTCGACGCAAACGACCCCGGCGTCAGTGAGCATCTTCGCAAAACCGGGATCCTTCGGGGCGTAAAACGCGTCGCCCGCGCTGACTACGCCGATATGCACGCGGGCTCCGAGCTCGCAGGCTGCGTCGTACAACTGCCGGGTTACGAAGAAATCGGCCACAGCGGGAAATGGGCCTGGCAGGTACTTGTACGACGTGCCGCCATCCCGGTAAGTGGCAGTGGCAATCGCTATATCGCCCACCCCGATGTTCTCCTGAAGGCCTCCGGATGACCCAACACGGATGAACGTGTCCGCACCCATCCTGCCGAGTTCCTCAATGGCGATTGCCGCCTGGGGGCCTCCCATCCCTGTGGAGCATACAGTCATCCTCACGCCGCCGTACCAGCCGGTGAAGGCGAACATTCCCCTGGTCGCGCTCACCTGCCGCACGTCGTCGAGGCGCTCGGCGATCTTCCGGCCGCGGATGTGGTCGCCGGGCACAAAGCAGTAGCGCGCGATGTCCTCATCCCTGGCCTTGATGTGGTGCTGCGTGTACTCCGGCCCTCCCACGTTCAGGATTTCCAGCCTCAACTCGCCGCGCCCTCCCGGGTTTTCAGCCTTCCCTGCCATTTCAGCTCTCCCTGCCTCTCCCATGTTGATGTTTTACCCCTTAACGGCAATAGCCTTGAAGCTGTCGCCCGCCAGGCCCGCCGCAGGCACGCCCAGGAGGCCCGCCGCGGTGCGCCCGAGGTCCGCAAACGTGTGGCGGGTCCCCAGAAACGCGCCCGGCCGTATGGAATTGCCGTAGACGAGCAGCGGGACGTACTCCCGCGAGTGGTCGGTGCTGGGAGTCGTGGGGTCGCAGCCATGATCGGCGGTGATGGCCAGCACGTCGCCTGCGCGGAGCACGCCAGCAAGGTCCTCCATCATCCGGTCGAGCTGGGCGAGGGCGCGAGCATAGCCCCGGGCGTCGTTGCGGTGACCCCACAGCATGTCGAAGTCTATGCAGTTCGCAAAGATGAGGCCGCGGACCCCCTCACGGACGAAGCGTGTCACAGACTTCATGGTATCCTCGTTGTTGCCGGTATGGTCCGACCGCGTGAGCCCCTGGAACGCGAAAATGTCCTCGATCTTGCCGACCCCGATGACGTCCATCCCCGCCTCCTTGACGTGGTCGAGGAGGGTGCGGTGCGGGGGCTTCATGGAGAAGTCCTTCCGGCGCTCCGTCCTGGTGAAGTTGCCAGGCGCTCCCACGAAGGGCCGGGCGATGACCCGCCCCACGCCGTGCTCACCAATCAGCAGGGACCGGGCTATCCTGCACATTCTGTAGAGCCTGTCCACGGGGATCACGTCCTCGTGGGCGGCGATCTGGAACACGCTGTCGG